>CAZKOY010000205.1:0-2805 GCA_964554495.1 uncultured Myxococcales bacterium | reverse complement strand
GCCTTCGCGCGGATCGCCGATTGTGTCCTTGCGCGGATCGACCAGAGTATCGGACCGCATGGTTCCTTCTGCGTCGGTACGCTGTGCCGCGCGCCGCGCCCCCGCGCCACGTGAATCGCCAGACATATGAAGCTCTATTGAACGTATCATGACCGCATAGAGCGGAGGACGGTCGGCGCGTGGGGCAGCTAGGGGGCAGCGTGAGGCCGCCAGATCAGGAACGGCGGAACAGGAACAATGCTGTGCAGCATGCCGCCGCGCCGGCAAACCGCTCGTTGGATCCGCGCCATCCGTTGGGTTGGCCGTTTCCCGATCGGCGTCCGCCGTGGCTGCTGCGACTGCTGATCCGGCACCTGTGGCTGTTGGCCTTCCCCGTCCTCATGGCGCTGTTCGTGGGCGTAGTCCTGCTGAGCAATAGCCTGGATCTGTCGTCGCTAACCGCGCCGCGCCCGACTCAAGGCATCATGGCGATCGCAGTGCTGGTGGCGTTCGGATCGATTCCGTATTTTCTGTTTCGCCGTCCGATCGACTGGACCCGCCATGATCTTTTGCTGCATCGTGAAGCAAGCGCCGCCCTGCGTGATGTCGCGCTCTGGAGACGACGCAATGCGCCACACGCGCCGGATGCAACGCGAGCCCTGGTTGAGAATGCAGCTTCTCAGCTGCGACAAGCGCTGCGCGAGGGGGCTCCAAGTCGCATCCTTGCCAGCTTGCATGAGCTCGACGTTGCCATCGGTAGCCCGAACCCCATTGGCAAGCGCAGCATCGTGCGCGAGTACCTGCAGACGATCCTCATCGCCATTGTGATTGCGCAGTTGTTCCGGGCGTCCATCGTCGATGTGTACAAGGTGCCATCCACAGCCATGCTGCCCGCGCTGCAACATGGAGAGCACGTGCTGGTTGCCAAGGCGCTCTATGGTCTGCGTGTACCGCGGACACGGCATCGGCTGCTGCGCTCGGTGTTCGTCCCTCGCCGAGGCGACATCGTGCTGTTTACCGCATCAAGCGCGTACGACCACTTCGCAGTGGGCCGCGTGATGGCAGTGGCAGGCGACACCATCGAGCGCTGCAGCGGCACGCTGCGCATCAACCACGAAGTGCTGCCGCGCGCCGCTCTGCACGGGACCTGTGAGTATGAAGACATCACGGATGCAGAGCCACTCGGCGCGCTGCGTACCGTCCCGTGTTCGGCGTACCAAGAACAGCTTGAACGCCATCGTTTCTGGACGCTGCATCCATCGGGCGCGGGGGCTTTCACGAATGAATGCGAGCCAGCGCAGACCGTGCCACCCGAGCATGTCTTTATCCTGGGCGACAACCGCGTCGTGCCATACCCCGGCGGCCTTGTTGACTGGGCACGCATCGAAGGCCCAGCTTGGATGATCTTTTGGTCCGCAGGGGCAAAGACGAGCGTTCGCAGTGACCGCATGTTTCGGCGCGTCCACGCGGCACCTCTCAGCACACCCTAGCTGCTTTGCGCGAGTCGGGTCAGCGAGTGCCAGGAGTCGACTTGGGTGGCCCTGCTTGGGATGCGGGGAGCCGTGGCGACGGTCCGCCCCGAGCAGGACGAAGCCCCGGAGACGAACGCGAGGACGAGTCGGCAGGACGCAGCGTGCGCTGGCTGCCGCTCTTGCGTTGCGTCCTTGTGATCTCTTTCGTAGTGGCCGCGCTGGCGCTGCGACCGACCCGCACCCAGGACCAGGCAGTGCTGGCCACCAAGACCAGATACGTGGCCAACATTACGGGCTTGGGAAGGTCTTGCCACAGCGTGGCCAGCGCCCCCATGCCCAGCAGAAAAAATGGCAGCGGCAGCAAGCTGCGCATCCCCACGGCAACCAGCGTGGCTGAGACGCTGGCCCAGACGATCATCTCGAATGGGAAGATCTGCTTCATGATCCAGCCCAGACGAAGACCGACGGTGCGCTGCAGCAGGTTCTGCACAACCCCCAAAAACACCAGCAGATAGACGCGGCGATGGAACTTGTTCGATAAGAGAGTCTGGCGAAACAGTCCTCCTAACGAGAGCACCACGGACACCAGCACAAGGCTGCTGAGCACCGCGTCCCGCGTTGACATGGTGCGCTGCGCAACCCGCAAGGCCACCAAGGCAAGAAGGCCCAAAGCAACTGCGAGCAACGGACGCAGCAGGCGCTTCCGGCTCATCGCACCCGCTTCAGCGGTGTGGCCATGCTCGATGCTCAGCGCCGCCAATAGCTCGCTCATATTGGTGAAGCGATCCTCGGGCTGTGCCGACAGGCCACGCAGAATGGCGCGGTGAATTTCAAGCGGCACTTTGACGCTGGGCGGCGGTGCCCGCACTGGACCATGCACGGACTCGGCTAGCTCTTCCAGCGTCTCGCCGGGGAAAGGCAGGAAACCGTACAGCGCTTCAAATAGCGCGGCACAGAACGAGAACTGATCGCTCAGCGCATCGACATCGCCGCCGATGTATTGCTCGGGCGACATGTACCCCGGCGTGCCCGAGATGCTGCCCAGGCGCGTCACCCGATCGCTGCCGACGCTGCCCCCGCGACTTGCCGGCTTCTTGGCGGATGCAGCCCCGATCCTACTCGCGGGCTCGCTGCGATTGGCTTCGTCCGGCGTGGTGGTATCAGCAGAGCCCGACTCGTCCTGTGCATCGGCTGGCTGCGATGTCGGGGTGATGGCGCGCTGCTGGCCGCTTAGCGACGATGGCAGCTCGACGCTCGCTGTGCTCTGTTCCGCCAAGCGAGCCAAGCCAAAGTCGACCACACGCGGCCGCCCATCGCGCCCAACCAGCACATTGCTTGGCTTGAAGTCTCGATG
>CAZKOY010000204.1:0-8619 GCA_964554495.1 uncultured Myxococcales bacterium | reverse complement strand
TCAGATCGGCTTCCAGCTTGCCGTCTTCGTTCAGCCACTGCGTGTACGTGATCTGACCCATCGGCCCGTCGACTTGGTTGGCTGAGACATGGTTCAAGACGCGTCCAGCGTCGCGGCCCTGCACAAGGAACTTGGCCATGAACGACATGTCCATGAGGATTACGCCATTGCGCGTGGCGTGATGCTCGGCTGCCCAGGTGGAAAACCACGACGGGCGCCCCCAGGTCAAAGGCCCTGGGTCGGGAGTTTTTCCGGGGCCGGCGTACCAGTCGGCGCCTTCCCAGCCACTGACATCGCGGAACGACGCACCGCGCGCGACCAGTCGGTCAAAGATTGCCGACTTCTTGGCTCCGCGCGCCGTCTGCAGCGTGCGGTTGGGATAGTGGCAGGCATAGACCATCCCCAATGACTCGACGGTGCGAGCACGACGATAGGCCGGCGTACACTGGTACGGCTGCAGGCGGTCGATGTGAAAGCCGGTGACGTCGGCATCAGCGCGACCGTGCAGGATCCAATGGGTCAAAAGTCGCCCAATGCCTCCGCCGGTCAGGATGCCGATGGAATTCAAGCCAGCGGCGACGATGTAGTTCCGTAGCTCGGGCGACTCGCCCAAGATCGGGCGCAGGTCAGGCGTGAAGCTCTCGGGCCCGCAGAAGAACTTGCGAACACCGATATCCAGCGACGCGGGCACGCGGCGCATGGCCTTTTCCAGATACGGCGCCATGCGATCCCAGTCGGGCGAGATCTCGCCGAACGAAAAGTCCTCGGGGATGCCCTCGACGTTCCACGGGGCACAGACGGGCTCGAATAGGCCGATCATCAGGCCGCCGCCCTCCTCGCGGTAATAGCCATAGGACGCGGGGTCCTCGATAACCGGCAGCGCCGCGTGCATGCCCGGCAGCTTGTCGGTGATCAGGTAATAGTGCTCGGCGGCCTGCAAAGGAATCGACACGCCGCTGCGCTGGCCAAGCTGACGCGCCCAGGCACCCGTGCAGTTGACGACAAACTCGCAGGAGATATCGCCATATGCAGTGCGCACACCTGTGACGCGACGCCCCTGCGAAAGCACGTCGAGAACCGGCACTCTTTCGAAGATGGCGGCGCCTCGCAAGCGGGCCCCTTTGGCCAACGCGCGTGTCACGTCGACGGGATCGACGCGGCCATCGCCTGGGACGTAAAAGCCAGCCAAGATATCGTCGACGCGGGCCAGCGGGAACTTGTCGGCGACCTCTTTGGGGCTTAGCTCATGGACATCGACTCCACACAAGCGGTTAAAGGCGCTGACGCGGCGGTACTCTTCCAGGCGGTCGCGGTCGGCGGCTAGCTCAATAAAGCCGCAAGGGCGAAAGCCCGTGGCCTGCCCGGTCTCGGATTCCAAGCGCGCGTATAGATCGCGCGTGTACTTGCGCAGCTCTGTCGAAGTTTCCGACGTCGAACCAAAACACACCATGAGCCCAGCGGCGTGCCAGGTGGTGCCCGATGTGATGCGGTCGCGTTCGAGCAAAACGACGTCTTGCCCCGCGTGCGCCAGGTGATACGCGATCGAGCAGCCGATGACTCCACCACCGACAACGACGATGCAGGCGTGGCGCGGCAGATCGGGGCGCGGGGTGGCATCGCTCTGCGCGGGCGTGGCCGAGTGCGGTTCGCGTTCAGGGTTCGATGGCTGCGGGCCCGTCGTCATGAGGCTTCCTATAGCGAAAAGGTTGGGGGACGAAAGCGGCTCGGCAGTATATCCAAGCGGGACGAAGTACGGTCCGTTTGACACGCTGGCTCGACGGCGTTAGCTTGGGCCGGCTCACCCGAAGGTGAGTCGTCATCATCCCCCTTCGCACGGATCACACAGCATGTCAGCCACGCGCATCGTGAACTTGCTCTCAGCGTCTTCCGCGGCTTCGTTTGTAGGTCAGCAGGTCTTGATTCAAGGCTGGGTTCGCACCCGCCGCGACAGCAAAGGCGGCTTCTCGTTTCTGGAAGTCAACGACGGCTCGGCCCTGGCCAGCTTGCAGGTGATCGCAGATCAAAAGCTTCCGAACTACGAAAGCGAGATCCTCAAGATCGGCGTTGGCGCCTGCGTCACGGTGCGCGGCACGGTCGTCGAGAGCAAGGGCCAGAAGCAGGCCATTGAGCTTTCGGCCGAAGAAGTCACCGTGCTGGGCTCTGCCGATGCGACGTACCCGCTGCAGAAAAAAGGCCACAGCCTGGAATTCTTGCGCAGCATTGCCCACCTGCGAGCCCGCACCAACACGTTTGGCGCCGTCGCTCGCGTCCGGTCGGCAATGGCCTTTGCCATTCACGACTACTTCCGCAAGAACGGCTTTGTGTACCTGCACACGCCGATCATCACGGCCAGCGATTGCGAGGGAGCCGGCGCCATGTTCCGCGTCAGCACGCTGGACCCAGAAAAGCTGCCACGCACACCGCAGGGCAGCGTCGACTTCTCGCAGGACTTCTTTTCGCGCGCCACCAGCCTGACGGTGAGCGGCCAGCTTGAGGCCGAGACGTACGCCCTGGCCTTGGGCAAGGTCTATACCTTTGGCCCGACGTTCCGCGCCGAGAACTCGAACACCTCGCGTCACTTGGCCGAGTTCTGGATGGTCGAGCCCGAGATGGCGTTCTTCGACCTCGACATGAACGCAGCGCTGGCCGAGGACTTCCTAAAGACGGTGCTGCGCACGGTGCTCGTGGGCTGCCCGGAAGACATGGGCTTCCTCGCTTCGCGCGCCGACTATCCAGTGCATGAGACGCTGCAGCACATCATCGAGTCGCCGTTTGAGCGCCTGAGCTACACCGACGCCGTCGCTATCCTGCAAAAGAGCGGCAAGAAATTTGACTATCCCGTCGCTTGGGGCCAGCCGCTGCAGACCGAGCACGAGCGCTTCCTGACCGAGCAGGAGTTCAAGCGCCCGGTGATCGTGACCGGCTATCCCAAAGAGTTCACGGCGTTCTATATGCGCCTAAACGAAGACGGCAAGACCGTGCGCGCCATGGATGTCTTGGTGCCGCGCATCGGCGAGATCATCGGTGGTAGCCAGCGCGAAGAGCGCTATGACCGCTTGGTTGCGCGCATGCAGGAAGCCGGCCTGAACACCGCCGAATACGAGTGGTACCTGGCCACCCGTCGCTATGGCAGCGCACCGCACGCCGGCTTCGGCTTGGGCTTTGAGCGCCTGATTCAGTTCGCGACCGGCATGGAAAACATCCGCGACGTGATCCCGTTCCCGCGATACCCCCAGCACGCCGAATTCTAATCCGCCGTGTTCGACGCAAGCCACCTGCAAGAGTGGGCCAACTTGTTGGTCCGGTTCATCCACTTGGTCACGGGGATCATGTGGATCGGAAGCTCGTTTTATTTCATCTGGCTCGACTCTGCGTTTGAGCCGCCCGCTTCGCCGCGCCCAAACGTCGACGGCGAAGTGTTCATGGTCCACGGCGGCTTTTACTACCAAGTCGAAAAAAAGAAGATCGCGCCCGGCGACCTGCCCACGACGCTGCACTGGTTCAAGTGGGAAGCGACATTCACCTGGATCACCGGCTTTCTGCTCTTGGCCTTGGTCTATTACCTGACGGGCGGGGTGTACTTGGTCGACCCGCGCGTATCGAGCATCTCGCCGGGGCAGGCGTCGCTTCTGGGCATCGGGCTTCTCATCGGTGGGTGGCTTTTGTACGACCTTCTGTGGCGGTCCCCGCTGGCCAAGCGCTCTCTGCTCGCATCCGTGCTGTCGATTGCCCTGGCTGGTGGCACGGTCTGGCTGACGACGCATACGCTGTCCGGTCGCGCTGCATACATCCACATCGGCGCACTGTTCGGGACGCTGATGGTGCTGAACGTCTGGGTACACATCCTGCCAGCGCAGAAAAAGATGCTGGCCCAGGCGCAGGCCGGGCAGACGCCTGACTATTCGATCGGCCTGAAAGGCAAGAAGCGCTCGGTCCACAACACGTACATGACGTTCCCCGTGTTGTTCATCATGCTGTCGAATCACTTTCCGTCGACGTACAACCACCCGCAGAACTGGCTGGTGCTGATCTTGATCATCGTCGCGGGGGCGCTGTTTCGACATGTCATGGTGACCAAAGTACCGGCCCAGCGCTGGCTGGCCGTGCCAGCGGCAGCGACGATCTTTCTGCTGATGTACCTGACCGGGCCAGGGGCCAAAGCAGCCGAGTTCGCCAAGCTGGCCGTGGGCCCCAAGGTGCCGTTTGCCACGGTGCGCAGCATCCTTTCTGAGCGCTGCCTGCCCTGTCATTCCGAGCATCCCACCGACGACGTGTTCAAGGTTGCTCCGAGCGGCGCGATGTTCGACACCCCCGAGCGCGTGGCGCTGGCCGCAAAAAAAATCCACGAGCGCGTGTTCGTCCTGCGCAACATGCCGCTGGCCAACAAGACCCACCTCACCGACGAGGAGCGCACGCTGCTAGGCCGCTGGTTCGCGCAAGGTGCCAAGACCACCGATTAGCGATCCCAACTGCCGCTGCCCACGTTGCGGCGTGCGGCGTTTGGTGCGGAAGATGCGATGTATGGGCCCAGGTGGGGCGACACGTCAGGCCCAACCCTGCGAATCGACTCGGATTCAGGCCGCCGCGCCGAAGGCAAGGGTGTTATGATGACCGTGGCTCGCTTGTCGCCCCAGGTCTGACTTGGCCCTGTGGGCATGGCTCACGACGGCGCGCCACTGCCGCAATGGGGACTCGCACCAAGCTCCTACGCCTGCCGGACCGCGGACGACTGCTCGTGGCGACCGATCTACACGGCAACCTGCGCGATTTCTTGGCTCTTGTGGCTCACTTTGAGACCCTTGGCAGCGACGGTCATCTCTTGTTCCTTGGTGACCTGATCCACGGTCCACAGATCCCGCTTGAGCGCTGGCCTGACTATCCCAACCTGCGAGGGCGTCCCTATTCCGATCAGTCCCCGGCCATCTTGCTCGGCGTTTCCGAAATGATGTCGCGCCACCCCGGCCGCGTCTTCGCGCTCTTGGGCAATCACGAGCACGCGCACATCGGCGGCCCCCGCACCAGTCGCTTCGTTCGCGACGAGGCAGCAGCCCTGGAACAGCGCCTGGGGATCGAAAACAGTAGCTGGCTCTCCGAGTTCATCGCCGGTCTGCCGCTTTGGGCCATGGCTCCCTGTGGACTGCTGTTCAGCCATGCCGCCCCAGCAGCCGTGCTCAACGAACCAACCGAGCTAGAGCGCATCGACTATCGCCGCTATGACTGCCCGCGCAGCGACTCACTCGACGCGTACCGCTCGTCCGACAAGACCGATCTCGACGCTGCGGCCTTGCTCGGACAGCTCCTGTGGAAAAAGAGCCTGCCGCCGCCTCTGGCCCGACAGGTACTCGACCCACTGGGACTCACGCTCTGCATCTATGGGCACTCGGTGATACCGGCGGGCTACCAGGCCATCGGTGCGCAGCAGCTGATCGTGTCTTCGAGCTTCGGCATGGAGGACGCGTACAAGAAGATCCTGTGCTTGGACTTGGCGGCCAAGTACCCCTCGGTAACCGCGCTGCGGCTGGGGCACGAGATCGTGCCGCTTTACCCACTGCCCTCGGCCAGCTCAAGCCACGACCGACGAGACACAGCCCCGCAGCAGCCAGGAACTCGCCCGACGCGCTCGACCATGCCGCGCATTCGCGCGTGATGCGGCTTCCCTTGCAAGTGCGATCTGCGGCGGATAGCTTGTGTCCGTGGCCTGGGTTGAGAAGCTGTTGCGCGGAACGCGCGTCTGGATGCAGAGCGATGAAATGGGTAACCCGCTGCTCGGTGCAGACGAGCGAGTCGAGATTCTGTATAAGCCGGGCGGCAAGCCCTATCGCGCCTCGGTCCGCAACTTGGCCAGCGTGGCCGATGCAGTCCCTGTAACCGACGATGCGCTGACCGCGAGCTCTGCTGCGGGCGATGAAAAAGTACCGCGCACCGCGACACCGACCCGCAAGAGCAAGCCCGCTGCCGCGTCCGGCAAGGCAACGCATGCCAAGCACGCACACGCCGCCGATGCGATCCACGTCTATACCGACGGAGCCTGCACCGGAAATCCCGGCCCTATGGGGATCGGCATCGTAGTCGTCGAGGCTTCCGGCACACCCAGCACGACGAAGCGCGAGCTATCGCAGTACTTGGGCCGCGGCACCAACAATATTGCCGAGCTCACGGCGATCGAAGTTGCTCTGAAGTCTCTCGGACGAGACCGCCCGGTGGTGGTGTACAGCGACTCCTCGTATGCCATCGGCTTGTTGGCCAGCGGCTGGCGAGCTCGCGCGAACCAAGAGCTAGTCGCTCGGCTGCGCAGCTTGCTGCAAGAGTTCCCGCATGTGTCGTTTGTCAAAGTCGCCGGCCACTCGGGACACCCGGAAAACGAGCGCTGCGATGAGCTGGCTCGCACCGCAATTGCCAAACGCTCGCCCACGCGCCAATGAGTCAGGATTGGACGATGATGCCCAGTCGGCCTGCCCGCTTCCGGTCCCCCACACAACGCAGCGTCCGCCCGCCGGCCCTGCCCGCCTTGCTTTGCCTGCTTCTGGCTTCCGGGGCGTGTCGCCACCCCAGCCCACCGACGACGGCAGTGCCGCATCCGACGATCGCCCAGCCCTTAGATGCATCCAGCCGGCGCGTCACGCTGCTCATCGCCACGCGCGTGCAAAACACCACCGAGCCTTGCGGCTGCACGTCCGATCCACTGGGCGATGTGGCACGCGTCGGGGCCCTGCTGCACGACACACAAGGGCGCGGCCTGCTCTTGGATGCAGGTGGCTTGCGCTACAAACCGACGCCCCTGCCTCGCGAAAAGCAGCCACAAGCCCGCTTGAAAGCCGACTTTCTTGAACAGACGTGGCGCGGGCTTGGTGCGCTGACCATGCTGCAGCCGGCCGATCTGCTGGGCACACAGGGCGCGCAGGAGCTATCCCCGCGCGTGGTCAGCAATCTCGACGGGCTCCCAGCCGATCGCGTCCAGCGCGAAGCACTGCGCGATATCGACGGCGTACGGATCGGGGTGCTGGGCCTAGCGTCCCCGAGCGTGGCGTGGCCCGCTGGCATTCACGTCGCAGATCCGCTGGAGGCAGGAGCCAAAGCCCTAGCGTCGCTGCGCAGTCAAGGCGCGGCTCTAACCGTCGCGCTGACAGGTCTGCCCCGTGACGAGGCTCGCCGACTGGCGCGAAAGCTGCCCGATCTAGACATCTTGGTAGCCGGCGGAGACGACGCGCTTCCCGACGGAGTGAGCAAGCCTGAGCAGCTCGGAAAGACGCTGCTTGTGGTCCCGGCAGCCGAAGCGCAGCGACTGGTTCGAGTCGACATCCATGCCGACCACAATGGCTCGCTTGCCCTAAACCTGCGCCCGACAGAGCCGCAACGGCACGAAGCGCTGACCCAGCTTCGCGAACAGATCGCGCAGGCTGAGCAGCGTCTGACTGCGCTGCGTGCCGACCCACAGGCCGAGCCAGCCTTTGTGCAAGTCACAGCGAGCGAGCTCGTCCGATTGCAGCAAGAGCACGCACAGCTTGAGCAGCCACGCGCGCAACGTGGTGCGTATGTCACCGCCGAGCTGATCCCATTGGGCCGAGCGCTGCGCCGAGATGACGCGATCGCTCAGGCGATGCGAGCGCTCGATCGCCAGATCGGCGAAGCCAACCTGAAGGCCGCCGCTCCACCGGTTCCTGCGATCGCGGGCCAGCCATCGTTCGTCGGCGCCAAGGCCTGCCAAGGCGCTTGCCACTTCCACGATGACGCCGTGGCCTTCTGGCAGAAGACCCTGCACGCGCAGGCCTTTACGACGCTGGTGAACGGCGGCAAAGAGCTTTCCTATGACTGCATTAGCTGCCACGCGGTGGCCTTCGACGAACCGGGGGGCAGCAGCCTGCGATCGCTCATCGCTTGGCAGCGTCTGACACCGACTCAGACGCCGCCCACGCAGCCCGATCTTCGGCATGTGCAGTGCGAGACCTGTCATGGTCCGGGCTCCGCGCACGTCGCTGCACCCAGCAAAAATCCCATTCCGGTGCGTCAGCCCGATCGCGATCGCTGCTTGGTCTGCCATACCAAAGATCACTCGGACACCTTCGACTGGCTGCCCTATCTGCGCGACATCCTGGGGCCAGGCCATGGTGCTGAGCGCCGCGCTTCGCTGCCACCGGGGCCGACGGGCCACGAGCTTCGCAGCGCTGCGCTCAAGAAGCGCGCCGAAAGCGGGCACTAGCCCACCCGGATCCTGCGTGTTTGGCCGATAGTCCGCGGCCATACCCAGCGCAGTTCATTGCCCGCCAGAAGCCGCTGTGCTGGCCGTTCTTACATTGGCACTGATGTACCCAATAAATACGCGATAGCTCAGTGCAGATGTAATCAACCCTCAGAAATTATTAATGATTTTTAATCCGACACAGTCGGAACACGGGCGCCAATGTGCGGAATGCTCTCCCCGGGCGACTTCCGTCTGAAGAGAGCAATTTTCTCTGTCTTTTCGCGTATTTATCGGCCTACATTTGGAATGGGCAGATAATCACACAAATTGACCACCATTTTGAATGTCTTGTTGACACAGAACGTAGCGATCCAATAACGTATCTTGGCGCTGCGCCCTAAATGGTCCCGCGCAGATGCCTGGATAGGCTATGAATCCGG
>CAZKOY010000203.1:0-8717 GCA_964554495.1 uncultured Myxococcales bacterium | reverse complement strand
CACGGACAAACTGCGTCAGAAAGGGGCTCTGAAACTCGCGATCGCCCTCTGCCGTCGAGCACGCGTTCAGAAAGATCAGGGGCTGCCCCGCCAAGCGCTCCTCGCGCGCCTTGCGCAGCCAGTTGATGTCGATGTGCAGGGACTTGTCGGCATCGAGATCGAGCCACGTTCCTTTGTCCGAAGACTCGGTCGACAGAAAGTATCGGTCATCGATCGTCTTGGCCGCGCTCGCATGACAGAAGAAATAGACGAGCCGACTTTCGCCTTGGTCCAAGGCCAGCCACTGCCCCAGCGCCTCGCGCGTCTGCACGACGGGATGACAGGTGATGCGCGCTTCGGCCAAGGTCTCGAAAAATGCTCGTTGCTTGCTGGCCGCGTCCACTTTTTGCTGCGAGTCCAAGTGCGGGTTGATGCAGGGCACAAGCTGAGCGATGCGGTCTTTGGCCTCGCGCAAGGCCCGCGCTGGGATCTTTTCGAGTACCGCTGGAGCGATGCGCTGGATAAGGAAGCGATGGCCCCAGAATCCAGACAGGTCGATGGGCTCTTCATCGGCAAGCGTGCCGTCATAGACAATGCCCCAGGGCAGCGGCAGGCGCTCGGCCGAGATGGTCATCAACGCGCGCTGGCCATTTGTGGCACCAAGCTGGGCGATGGCATCGGCCATGCGACGCAGATCCTCGATGCCGCGCTGCTTCGGGCGTCCAAACAGCGCTTGGTGGATCTCGGCCCCGATGCGAGCAAAAGCGCGCAGCGCATCGGGTGTCTCGGTCGCAAGCTCGTCGCGCGTGCCGCGGCCGTACAGTTCGGACAGAGCGACAAGCTGCTTGCGCCACGCAATGGTCTTGCTTTCGAGGTCGGCGCACCCAATCGCCGGGGCTGCTGGGCGCTCGGCACGCCGCCCTGCGATGGTTAGCTCGATGGCGTAGTCGTGATCATGGTCGCCAATTTCGAGCGTAATTGCCGGTGCCGGCAGGGTGGCCAGGTTGCGCCCATTTATGTTGCTGCAGCCAAGCGGTGCGGCCGCCGATGGTGTCGGCGCTTCATTTGTGGCCGGCGCTTCATTCGCGGCAGGCGCCACCGTTTCCACGGCGGTGAGCGCAATCTGTTGGCTCAGCGTGGGGCGTCCGTTCAGATACAAAAGGATGCGCAGTCCCACATTCCCTGGTGTGTCCGCTTGGATCTGAAATGCAAAGCGCGTTGGTGCCGGCGGTTCAAAGCGCAGCTCGGGACTGAGCAGGGAACGGGACCACGCGGCGCTCTGGTCCTGCGGACGTCCCTGCGCACCCTGCAAGACGACCTTGAACTGAATGCCCGCGTCCTTGAGCAAGTCCTGCGAGATGCCAACTTCAGCGAGCTCTCCTTCACCGGCCGCAAGTCCGAGGCGGGTCTCCATGCTCACTGGTTGTGCGATGGCGATCGTCTTGGTGCCGGCGACCTCGACGGGATCGACCACGGCTGTGACCCACGGCACCGTGACATCTTCGGCTTCGCTCACCGCGTTTGTTGTGGGCTGCGCGTGCGAATGAACGGGCGCGCTTGTCGACTCCCCGGCACTGCGGACTTCGGGCAGTGGCTGCTTCAGCGCGACCAGCCCCAGCTTTGGCGAGCCGCTGCCCAGATTGGACCGAACCGGCAGAACCTCGTCGAGCAGCACGGCGACTTGCCGCGCCATCGAAAACTCACGCGTGAGGCCCTTGAGGTTTGTCTCGACCGTCGGCTTGGAACGGAACAGCCGGGTCACTTGATCCGACGAAAAATGCGGGACCACCGCGGGCGCCGAGATCGTCCCGCGAACCACGAAGTAGCGACTGTCCGCACGATAGATCTTCCCAAGCTTGGCCAGCAGCTCGTTGAGCTGGGCCGCGAATTCTTCTTCGTCCACCGCCTCAGACTCTTCGTTGTGCAGCTCTAGCTTGCAGTGGTCGAGCGCTTCCGTCTTGGCCTCGGCGATCGACGGATCGAGTCCAAGAAACCGGGCGTACGCGCTCAGCGTGGCGCGCACGCGATCTTCGATGGCATGTGCAGATCGCGACGTCTTCACCGTCACTGGCACACGATCCACCACGAAGCGCTGGCCATCTGGACCAATGCCAAACACCGTGCCCGCGGCCAGATCGTGCGTCCCCGAAGAAGCGAGCTGCCAGTGCGGCCCCTCGTCTTCCTTCGCGTCCTTTTGCGGTCTGCCTTTTTTGATTACCCACATCCACTACTCTCCCAGTCTCTGCAGTCGCGAAAGCTCATTGGCTAGGGACTCAAATTGCATCCTGAAGAGCTGCGGCGTGCCGCGCTCTTTGTCTTTGACCAACATCCACGCCGTCGTGGCTCCCATCGTTGCCAGCTTTACCGCCATGTCCATCAGCAGGCGCACCAGGGCTAAGCGCTGCAGGGCATCGATGTGCAGGCGTTGCTGCGTGGGCTCGGCTGGGCTGCTTTGCAGTACGCGATCCATGGCCAGCGCAGCACGCAGCAATGTAAAGCGGTGATCGCTGCCCAGCACCGACGACGCACGCACGTAATTATGGCGGTCGCGCATCATCTCTATCATGAACTCGCTGAGGCCGATCTGATCGACCTCTTCGCACACCTGCTGCATCAGGCGGAACAGGTCCTGGAACCACGAGACCACCGATACCGCGAACAGCGCACGTACCGCCAAGTACGCTCCAGGCTCTGCGGCATCCTTCCAGGGCTCGACGGCCTGCAGGGCCTGCAGCAGAACCTCGGTGCCGCACGCATCGGCGCGGCTCTCATCGCGGAACCAGGCATCGTGATTGATGACTTCGTTTTTGGGCAGCGATGTGATCACGGCGTCGGCCGCAGCGCGCACTTCCCCGCCCCGCGTGAAGACCTTTTCGAAGCCTGGCAAGTCGAAGCCAAAGCTCCTTAGCTCATCTGCATGGCGACAGTACTTGGCGGTCGCGGCGGCAAGCTGGGTTTCCAGTGCGGTTCCTTCGGGCAGCTCGGTGGTAAATCCGCGCCGCTCTTCGCCTTCGCGCAGGTGGCCGATCTCGTGCCCCAAGAAAAACACCAGAGCCAGCGCAAGCTCATCGCGACGACGGCGCTCGCTCTCAGATGACGCCAGCTCTCGCAGAGCCATGCCGTACTCTTGAGGACGATCGCGCAGGTGGCGCACCAGACCGAACATCTCGGATTCCTGGCGAAGGAACGGCGTGGCGAAGACCGATCCAGACAGGCCCATGGCGCGGATCGCGATCTCGGCGTCGCGCAGAAAAGACGCATTGACCACGATGCCGTGCTCTTGAACCAGCGCCATGCAGTTGGGCGTGAAATATTCTTCACGCACCGCTGGCGTCGCACGAGCGAAGTCGACCACAGCGATGCGCAGCTCGTCGAGCTCTTGCACAACCGATGTCGCAAGCAGCAGGGTGATCGCGCGATCGCGAACCGCGATCAGCACGGGATCGTCTGTTTCACACGCAGCCAGATCAGCGAACGAGGTCATGCGTCTCCTCACCACAGTGCGGGAAGCTGCGCGTGCTTCCACGTTGGGCCGTCGACTTCGGGATGGGCGCTCAGGTACTTCTGGACCAGTCGATCGAGTGCTGCTGCGGCATCTGTGCGGACCTGTTCGGGGACCGGGGCTTTTGCAAGTGCGCCGAACAGCGTCCGAGCATGATCCAAGGCCTCGTCTATCGGGCGATCCAGGTGTTCTGCTAATAGGATCAGCACAGCGCGTGTGATGGCTTCGGTCCGTGGGCTTGGCTGGCGACAAAGAAAGTCGAGGCTGTCTGAAGCCAGCTGGTGCGCCGCAGGCCAGTCTTCTCGTGCCATGGCGAGCGTCGCCAAGTTCGTCGATGCCGATGCGGCGTTGGCGTAACAAGAATGGGCCAAGCCATCGGCCCGTGCGCGCTGATACCAGTGCGCCGCTTCGTCGAGATTGGCGAGGCGGGAATACAGGCTTCCCACTTCGATCATCAGCGTGCTGGCGCGCTCGTGTTCGCCCATGTTCTCGCTCTCGCGAGCCGCTTGCACGAAGGCAAACAGAGACAGATCCTCGAACCACAGCGTGCGGCAATGCACGGCCAATTTCGTCAACTCAACTTGACGAAAAGGTCCAGGCTCTGCGCTCATCGCGAGCAAGATCGCCTCAAAAAGTTCGCCGGCTGCGACGCTTCTGCGCTTCGCATGCCTGGCTAGCTCTGCCGACTGCACTTCTCCTGCGATCCGTATGCGCAGCTCTTCGTTCGACATCCTGCACCGATCCTAGGCGGGTCCTGATGAACCAAGGAACGTGCATACGGCGCGCCGAGCCCCAAGGTCGGTGCTTGCGTCGAGGTGCCTGCTGGCATCCGCTACGGCTCTGCCATCGGCTGCATGCAAGGAATGCGCTGGCTGACCAGGTTGCTGCAGATTCTGCGGTGGGTGTGAGGCTGCGGTCGCAGCCTGTGGGCGGCGCGGTGGGTGTGGTCTTGGGCGGCGCGGCTACGGAACGAGAATGCGGACGCCGCGGGCCGGGACGCTGACCTCGGGGCCGGTGACGCTGTCGCCGAGCAGCGCGTCATTGAAGCGATTGGCCGGCAGGCCGCCCACGTTCTTGGGCGAGTCGCTGCGGTTGATGAGGACGTACACGAGGTCAGCGCCCTCGACCATCTTGTATCCCCAGGTGTCGTCGGCGACCGAGATCGTCGTGCGCGAGCCATAGCGCAGCGCCGCGTGGGCCTTGCGGATCGCGGCTAGCTTCTTATGGCGATCCAAAAGAAGCTGCTGCCCGGCGTTATAGCCGGCGGTGTTCCAGTCCATCATGCGGCGGTTGTCGGGGTCGCCGGCACCGGGCAGGCCGATCTCGTCGCCGTAATAGATCAGCGGCACACCGCGGTTGGTAAACAGGATCGCCATGGCCAGCGCCATGCGCTCATACGCTGCGGTCTCGGCCACGATACCGGGGCGACTGCTGCCGAAGTTGCGATCCTTGCCACCGTCCCAGATGTTGGTCCAAAGCGGCATGTTCTGCGCGAAGTGGATGCTGCGCGGCACGTCGTGGTTGCCGATGAACGTCGACATCAGGCCACTGCCATAGAACGTCGTGTTGCTGTCCATAAAGCTGCGCAGATCCTGCATCTTGCCCTGGCGCAGAAGCACCTTTCCGTCTAGCTCGGCGCGCAGCGGAAAGTCGAACTGGCCGTCGAGCTTGGTGCAGGGATCGACAAACGGTCGGATGGCATCGCGGCTGCCGGAATAGGTCTCGCCAACCAGGTAGACGTGTTCTTTGGTCTTGCTCTCGACGTCTTTGATGATGCGGCTGCGCAGGTCAGTCAGCCACGACATCTCGATGTGCTTGACCGCGTCCAAGCGCAGGCCGTCGATGCCATAGTCAGTCAGCCACTTGATGGCGTTGTCGACCGACCACGTGCGCGCCGCGGCGTTGTTGAAGTTAAAGTCGGGCAGATAGTCGCGGAACCAACAGACCTTGGCCTTGTTGGGGTCGTCCCAGCCACACTCGGGCGCGCCGCAGATGCACTGCTTGCCGCCGCCTAGATCGAGCGGGTTGAACCAGCCATCGCTGCGGTGCGCGGCATAGATCGGCGCGTCCTTGTGGACATGGTTCATGGCGTAATCGATGAGCACCTTGATGCCCAGCTTATGCGCTTCGTCGATCAGCGTCTTTAGCTCGGCCATGGTGCCGAAGCGCTTTTCCGTCTTTTCCAGATCGCGCGGCCAGTACCCGTGATAGGCGGTGTACTTGCGGCCATCGTCGCCGAGTCCGGTGCCATCGGTGTTGTCCATGGGCACGGTCAGCCACAGCGCATTCACCCCCAGACTCGTGAAGTAGCCGTCTTTGATCTTTTGCGTGACGCCGGCCCAGTCGCCGCCCATCCAGTTGGTCGAGGGATCCAGGCCGCCCTCGGTCGAAGGCAGGTTGTTGCCGGGGTTGCCATCGCGGAAGCGATCGATGAAGACGAAGTACATGACGGCGTCGCGCCAGTCGAAGCTGCCGGTCGAGGGCTTTTCGCAGGTTGGCGTCGGCGTGCCACAGGTCCACTTGCTGCATGTGCCGCCCATGCCGACCGAGTTCATGCCGCCGAAGCCATCGGGCTCGCTCTGCGGATTTTCCGGGTCGGCGATCCAGCGCTCGGCGCCTGCCGCATCGACGATGCGAATCTTGTACAGGAAGCGGCCGTTCCACGGCATCTCGATGGTGGCGCGCCAGGTCTTTGTGCCGGCGTCCCATGTAAATGGATCGCCGGCCATCCAGGCACCCGCGCGATAGTCGCCGCGAAGCTCGACGCTGCGCTCGTCGCCTTTGCTGGGTGCGGCCATCGTGCCGCGGTACAGAAAGTCTTTCGGGCAGCGACGCAGCGACTCGTCACAGGCCGGCGGCGGATCCGGCGGGTTGACCATGCCGCCCGAGCCCGAGCCATACTGCGAGCCGCCCGGTCGCGGCCCCGGATCGAACGGATCGTCCGGTGTGTTGGAAAGCGGCGAATAGCTGCCGCAGCCCGCATCCACGAGCCAGCTTGCCAGCAGGGCCATGCCGAGCACCCGCGAAGCCAAAGACAGCCAGCGCGGTCGAGTCTGCGACGAAGAATGATCCGTGTGCGCACGCATGAGGCCTCCACCAAAGCGAGAGGCCCAGAATCTAACGCGCCCTCGCCCGAAAGCGGAAGCGGCTTTTCCGCGCTGCAGCTAGGTCGCGACCTTCGCGGTCTTTTGTGCCAGCACCTGCTTTAGTTGGGCCATCGTGCAGGGCTTGGTCAGATAGGCGGTAAGCCCCGCCGCCATGTACTCGGCCTCGTGCTCGGCGATGGCATCGGCGGATAGCCCAATGATCGGCAGCTGCGCCTGCGGTCCCGGCAGGGCGCGGATCTGGTGCGTGGCTTCGACGCCGTCGAGCACAGGCATATGCATGTCCATGAAGATCGCGTCGTACGTCTTTTGCGTCGCCTGTTCGATGGCCTGTCTGCCATTCGTGACGCGGTCGCAGGTATGCCCCAAGTGCGAGAGCAGCTTGGTCAAGATGAAGGCGTTGATGTCGTTGTCTTCGGCCAGAAGAATGCGCAGCGGGCGCTGGCGATCGGGCAGGCTCTCGGGCTCGGTCCGGGGCCGCGCTGCCGCCGGGGCCTTGATCGTACATGTGAACGTCGAGCCGACGCCTAGCTCGCTTTCCACCGTGACATCGCCGCCCATATGCTGCGCCAAGCGCTTGGTGATCATCAGGCCCAGACCGCTGCCACTGTACTTGCGGCTCGTCGAAGGATCGGCTTGGACGAACGCGGAAAAGAGCTGCGCCTGCGCCTCTTGGCTGATGCCGATGCCCGTATCCTGCACCGAAAGCGAAAGCACATCATCGCGGTACCAGACGCGCACCCGCACCGAGCCGCTGGGCGTGAACTTCAGGGCATTGCCCGCCAGGTTGAGGACGATCTGCTGCAGGCGCGTCGGATCGCAGAGGACAAAGTTCGGGACCGCGTCCTCGATGACCAGCTCAAACTTCAGGCCCTGGGCTTCGGCCTTGGGGCGCAGAAGCAAGATCACATCGCGCAGGATCGCGCGCACGCGCATGGGGATGCGCTCGATCTCCAGCTTGCCCGCTTCGATCTTGGAATAGTCCAGGACATCGCCGATCAGCGACAGCAAGGTCTTTGATGAGCTCAAGAGCGGCTCGATCATCGATCGAGCTTCGTTGGGCAGCTCGCAGCGACCCAGAAGCTCGACCAAGCCGACGATGCCAGCGACCGGCGTGCGCAGCTCGTGGCTCATCGTCGCAAGGAAGGTGCTCTTTTCTTGGCTGGCCGACAGCGCCGCTTCTTTGGCCGCGAGCAGCTCGGCTGTGCGTTCGCCGACGCGCGCTTCCAGCTTTTCGTTAAGCGCCTTCAGCTCCGCCTGGGCTCGGCGCAGCGTGGCTTCGGTCTGTTTGCGGGCAAAATTTTCTTCCTCGGCGCGGAACAGCGCCTGGCGAAGCTGCAGCAGCGCCAGGCGCAGCATCAGCATCAGCCAGCCTAGGGCGATCAAGAGGCTCGCGGCGCGCGGTATGTGACCGATCGAAGAGATCGGCATCGGCAGCGCACCCGTATGTCCCAGGTACGCAAGCACAAGCACGCTCAGGATCCCGATGGTGAGGCTTAGGACAAACTGCCAGCCACTGGTGAGCAGCGCCACGGCGACGCAGGTCAGCAGGTGTAGCGGCATCGCCGGAGCGAAAAGCCCCCCATTGGTGATGCACAGCGCCAAGATCGTCCCCCACGAGAGGGTTAAGACCAGCCACTTGGCCACTCGCACATAGCCGCGCCACAAGAAGAGAACCGGCAGCGCATGCGCAAGGATGGTGCCGACCAACAGCCAGTCCAAGCGCAGCTTCCACGACGGCACCAGCCAGGCCAGCAGCAGATAAACGCTGCCTAGCGCTGCGGGCGCGGCCGACATGCCATACAGAAGCTGGGCCACGCGCCGTTCCTCGCGATCGATCGCGGCCTGGTGCGAGCCCGATGAGACCCCGACACTCTTCATGTCGACTCTTTCCCCCACTGCAACAACCATCGGCGTATCTAGCCCATTGGATGCTACCCAAAGCACAATGCTTCAGGGCATGAAGCCTGCGTCCACCCATCTGAGGAGGCTGACTGGCGCCGGACCTAGGCAGCCATCGTAGCGCACGGCTCAATGGCTGAGCCAGCCTGCACACATACCAGGGTGCTGCCCTGCCAAGGACTGCGCCGGGCCGTCCTATCAAGGACTGCATCGGGCTGTCGTTTTGGCGG
>CAZKOY010000202.1:0-8730 GCA_964554495.1 uncultured Myxococcales bacterium | reverse complement strand
TCTTTTTCGTTGTTGGTGACCATCGTCTCGATGTCACCGAGCAAGCGATTCAATAGGCGGATGAAGGCACGCCCATCGCCGCTTGACTCGCTGAAGTACGAACGCACGCGCTGCCGCAGGTTGCTGGCCTTGCCGACGTAGACGATCCGGCCTTTTTTGTCCTTCATCAGGTACACGCCGGGCTCTTGCGGCAGGCGCTCGACTAGCTCGTCGATCGACAGCGTCGGTGCGGGATCGGATACGTCAGACGATGGCGGGGACGCAGCGGCTTCTTGCGGCGCATCAGCAGCGCCTTGTGCCCCAGCCGCAACCTCGGCCGGGGCAGAACAAGGCAGCGGGTCGCAAGGCGGATCTGAAGCAGCGCTGCCGGACTGAATACCAGGTGTAGTGGTCGTCGCTGGGCGTCGACGCGGCATGGCGCGCAGCTTATGCCGTTCAGCCCGCCACAAACAAGGTTCAGCGCAAAAGCACCTGTGAGTAGAATGAACAAGTGCTCGGCATTTTCTTTCTTCTGGTTTGGATCACGGTCATCGCTGCACTGACCAGCCACGACCGCCAGAACCGAGCTCGTTTGCTGGCTCCTCCCGTCGAGGATGAGCTCAAGAGCGCAGCAGGATCGCAGGATCACGCGTACTTGGCGCGCTGCTATCGCCTCGCTCTATCGCGCAGCTTGCCGGTACGGGACGAGCAGCTGATCCGCATCAACCTGTCCTGCGCGCTGAACGGCTTAGGCGAACACCAGCAAGCGCTGGAGGAGCTGGACCGCGTCGCACTGACCGAGCTTCAGCCCGCCGAGGTTGCGCTGTGGCTGAACAACCGTGCGTATACCCTGGCGTTCCTGGGTCGTTCCTCCGATGCGCTCGACAACTTGAAGGATGCGACCGACCTGATGAGCGGCGAAGACAACAGCGCTCGCGAGCCGCTGCTTTCGTCGTGCATCAGCGGCACACGCGGTATTGCCCTGTTCCATGCCGGCGATCTCGACGGAGCCGAAGCGGCGCTGCTTTCGGCTCTGCGCCAAGAAGAAGAAGCCGTCACTCTGCGCTTCGATCCTGAACTGCAAGTCGATTCAGCCCGCACCGCCGAGCGCTGGTACTGGTTGGGAGAGATCGCCCACTCTCGCGGTCAGCACAGCGAAGCACGTCGACGATACGAGCGAGCGGCGCAGCAACAAGGCACCGAATTCGCAGGCCGCGCCCAGCAGAAACTGCACGCATTGCTCGACCCCACCGGGGCGCCGCGGGCGCTTCTTCCGAGCTCTGCGCCAGCCAAGGCGTCGTAGAGCAAGGTCTGCTTCTTTCATCGCGAGAAAACAGGCACCCCTTGTTCGCCGAGCGGTCTGCCGCATACGCTGCAGGCGTAGATGGTGTCGCACCGATAGGAGCCCGTCATGCATGCAACTCCCTGGACCTTGCCGCAATCCCATCCGTATCTGCGCGGCTTCTTTTCGCCCGTTTTTGATGAGATCGATAGCGACTGCCTGCAGATCAAAGGCGAGCTGCCCAGCGATCTGCGCGGGACGTTCATCCGCAACAGCAGCAATCCGCGCTTTGCGCCCAAGGGGCGCTATCACTGGTTCGACGGAGACGGAATGCTGCACGCTATCGAGATTGCGGAAGGCAAGGCGCGCTATCGCAATCGCTGGATCCGGACGCGCGCGTTCGACGCTGAAAGCGAAGCGGGCACGTCTCTTTGGACTGGTGTCACCGAGCGGCCTGACTTCACCAATCCGCGCGGCCCGTTCAAGGACTCGGCCAACACCGACGTCGTGTATCACGCAGGCAAGCTGCTGGCGCTGTGGTGGCTGGGCGGCGAGCCCTATGTCATCTCGCTGCCTGATCTCGCAACCTGCGGAACGCAACGCTGGTCGGGCATGCCGACGGTGTCCGCCCATCCCAAGGTCGATATGCGAACCGGCGAGATGATGATCTTCGACTATAAGCCGGTGCCCCCATACTTGCGCTATGGTGTGGTTTCTCCGTCGGGTGATCTGATCCATCACACAACGATCGATCTGCCCGGCCCCCGCCTGCAGCACGACATGGCGATCACCGAGAACTACAGCCTGCTGTTCGACATGTCGCTGATGTGGGATCCCGAGCTTCTGAAACAGGGCAAGACGCGCGTGCGCTTCTTCCGCGATCGCCCGTCGCGAATTGGCGTGATTCCGCGCCATGGCGGCGGGGACGAGGTGCGCTGGTTTTCCTGCGCGCCGTTTTACATGTATCACACCATCAACGCCTGGGAAGAGCGCGACAGCGACGGAAATACCCGCATCATCCTGGTCGGGTGCCGGATTGAAAATCCGTTGGCTGACGACCCTGAGAACCCAAGCAGCGAAGGCCTGGTTCCAACCATTGGCTTTCTGCGCTTGGCCCCGCGCCTGCACCGCTGGACGCTCGATCTATTAACGGGCCTGGTGCAGGAAGAGACGCTCGATGACACGTTCATCGAGTTCTCGCGCATGGACAACCGCTGGCTCGGGCGGCGCTGCCGCTATGGGTACAGCGGCAAAGTCCCCGTTCTCGACACCATCCGCTTCGACGGCATCGTCAAGCACGACCTGCACAGCGGACACAAGACGCAGTACGCCTTTTCACCCGGCTGGCACGGCGGCGAGACGACCTTTGCCCCACGCCATGGCAGCCCGCAGGACGGCGCAGACGACGACGGCTACATCCTGACCTTCCTCGAAGACGACACGACGATGACGTCGCATCTGGGCGTGTTCTCGGCCCGCGACCTGGACCGTGGGCCCGTGGCCACCGTCGCCCTGCCGCAGCGAGTGCCAACCGGCTACCACACGTGGTGGGTCCCCGCCGAGCGTTGAGTCTGCGTCCTCAACAGCGCCGCGCCGCCCCCCCCCAAAGACGCGCGCTCAAACAGTGGGTTTGGTGGGACTCGAACCCACGACCAACGGCTTAAAAGGCCGCTGCTCTACCACTTGAGCTACAAACCCTGTGCCCCGCGCAAACCAAGCCACGCAGAGCGAGCGGTTCCTACCACGCAAATCGCAGAGAGGTCAATCTCTCATTTCTGCGGACGCAGAATAGACCAGGCAGCACGCCGCAGCAGCGGTCCTCTCGCCGTGCGCCTCCCGCGACAGCGTGGATCCTCGCCTCTCGACGCGCTCGATCCGTGCCCCTCCTTGACCTAGGGACTCGCGCAGATTAGCGTCTTTTTCATGCCGAACTCGCCCTCTGCGCCTTCTTCTGCTGGAGCCTCTAACACCGTCAGTCGTGGGACGGTTCTTATCGCGGACGACGATCCAGAAATTCTGACGCTGCTGTCCATTCGACTAGGCAAGCGCGGTTACACCGTCCTTGAGGCCGCTGACGGGCTGCAGACCCTGCAGGTGGCGCGCCGCAGCCACCCCGACTTGGTGCTGCTCGACGTGATGATGCCCGGCAAGAACGGCTGGGAAGTTGCCCGCGAGCTGCGTGGCGATCAGGCCCTTTCAGACATCGGGATCGTGATGCTCACGGCGATCGGCGAGAAGGTGAACGAGATGACCTCGCCCCTGTACGGCGCGGACGACTACATCGACAAGCCATTCAACTTCGAAGAGCTTGAGCGAAAGATCGCCGCAGTCATCGAGCACCGACGCAAGGAACGCGGCACCGACACGCAACGTCGTCGCTAGCTACCTGCCCCCGCCCTGCCCTTTCTGCGATCGGCCACGGGCTCGTTATTGTGCTCAGCTCGGACGTCTGCTTCCGAGTGGTCCCGTTGATACTCCCGGCACAGCGCCAGATGGCCTGGCTCACGCCGAATCGAAGCCGTGACATGGCCTGCGGTTTGCGTCTACAATGAGTCTCTCGGAGTTCGTAACTTGGCCAAGCTGATTCTGCTAACCGGGGGAATCCGCAAGGAATTCGACCTTGGCGATTTCAACACGATTGGTCGTCACCCCGACAATTCTGTGCAGATCCTTGACCGCATCGTCTCGAAAGAGCATGCGCACGTCATCAAGCAGCCCGATGCCACGTTCATGCTTAAGGATCTGGGCTCGCTGAACGGCACCTACGTCGGCAACACCCGCGTTCACGAGCAGATCCTCAAGCACGGCGACGAGATCACCATGGGCTCGACCCGCTTGCTGTTCAGCGATCGGCCGAGCACGGAAGAATCTCTGCACCGCGTCACCATCGCTCCGAGCAGCATCAACGAGAGCCACATCCGCCACAAGGTCGACGCCGACAAGTCCGAGCGCTTCCTGCCGGTCAAGGACCTGCCGATAGACACGCTCAAGCGCGACTACGAAAAGCTGCGCATCGCACACGAGCTTGGGCAGGCGATCATGGGCATCCTCGACTTAGAGACGCTGCTGCCCAAGATTCTCGACAAGTCCTTCGAGCTTCTGCCGGCGGACCGCGGCGTCATCCTGCTTATGGAAGGCGGTGTGCTGCAGCCCAAGTACGTCAAGCACAAGAACCCCAAGCAGGCGCACGAACAGATCGTTCTTTCGAACGCCATCCTCAACGAAGTGACGGGGCAAAAGCGTGCGGTGCTGTCTTCCGATGCCAGCATGGATGCCCGTTTCGTTGGCTCGCACTCGATCATCATGCAGGGCATTCGCTCGACGATGAGCGTGCCACTCATGCACGGCAACGAGCTTCTGGGAGTCATGCACCTCGACTCGCAGATCGCAGCCAATGCATTTACAGAAAAAGATCTGCAGCTCTTCAACTCGATCGCCAACCAGGCTGCCGTCGCCATCCAAAATGCGCGCCTAGCCAAGAAGATCGAGGAAGAGGCCAAGACGCGAGCGCAGTTCCAGCGCCTGCTGTCGCCAAAGCTCGTCGAACAGCTCGTGTCCGGCCAGCTTCACCTGGAAAAAGTTGGCGAGCTGCGCGAAGTCACCATGCTGTTCTCGGATATCCGCGGCTTCACAGCCATGTCCGAGAAAGCCAAGCCCACCGAGATCGTCGCCATGCTCAACGAGTACTTCGAGAGCATGGTCGACATCCTGTTCCGCTGGAACGGCACGCTCGACAAGTACGTCGGCGACGAGCTCATAGGCCTGTTCGGCGCGCCCGTCGCACTGGAAGATGCCGCCTGGCATGCCGTGCAGTGCGCCATCGATATGCAAGCTGCGCTGCGCGAGTTCAACCACGCGCGGCAGCAAAAAGGCATGGAGCCGATCCATGTCGGCATCGGCATCAACACTGGCATGGTCGTCAGCGGCATGATCGGTTCCTCGCGCACGATGCAGTACACGGTCATCGGTGACGCGGTGAACACGGCGGCACGTTTGTGCTCGCTGGCCAAGCCCGGCGAGATCATCGTCAGTGAAACGACGATCGCCTCGGTCGCTGACAAGGTCGAAATGATCGCCCTGCCGGCCACCAAGGTGAAGGGCAAGGCACAGGCCCTGCGCATCTACAACGTTGTGGGTCGCAAGGGCGATCCCAGCGGATTTTTCACCAAGGAAATGACCCGGCCTGGCTAGTCCCGCGGTACGCTGGGGGACGTGAAACGGCTGAGCGTAACGTGGGTCGCTGCGCTGCTTGCGATATGGGTCCTATCGACGCAAACCGCAGGGGCCGCAGAAGCACCGCGCTGTGATTCGTCTTCGTCTGTCGCGTTGCTACGCGAGTTCTATGCCCTGCCAGCGGGCGATGCATCGGCGCCACCAGCGGATTTGCACGCAGCACTGGAACGCGATCGGGCCGAGGTATCGCTGCTGCTGGCGACCGTGCCCGAGCCGCGCCTCGGCTTCGATGGAACGGTCGAGGCCATCACCGCAGCGCTAGGAGAAGCCGGACATACCTTGGCCCGCTACACGCTGCCCTGGGCGGCGGCCAAGGATCGCGACAGCAGTGCGTGTGGAAGCGAGCAGCCAGGCCGGGCCTTGTTTCTGCGTTCGTTGCCGGACGGCCGACGGTCGCTGTTGTTTCTGTACTTGGTTGGCGAGTCGCCCACCGCCGGAATCAACCGACGCGCCTTCTTGAATGCCTTGGACGACATCAATGCGCTGCGCGATCAGCTACCGATCGCCAAGTGTGTTGCGTGCAATCCGCTGCGGCTGTTGGCGCCGGCATTCTCAGGCTCTGTCGCGTCGCTCGAACAGCTTCTTGAGCAGCCTGCCGCTCTGCGCGCTTCCATCGTCATCCTTTCGGGTCGAGCCACCGACGCCAGTGTGCAGACGGTTTTGGAATCGCACAGTCGCCCCGAACGGACGGTGCTGTATCAGGCCACCGTGATTCCCGACGATGCTCTGCAGCGCGAGTTCTATTGCTACCTCACCGAGACGCTCGGTGCGCAAGATCATGAGATCGCGATCCTCGTCGAGTCATCGACTCGCTATGGCCGATCAGCCGTGGAATGGCACAGGAACGCGCACCGTGAGTCATCGGCCGGCACTCGTCGAATGTCGCGCTATGAATCAAGCAGCCCAGTTCAAGCCGGCACGCGCTGCAAGCGAGCCCATCACCCACGACTGCTTCTGCCGATGCCGCTTCACATCGCCCGCTTGCACGCCGCGTGGCGACAACAAGACAAGGGCAAAGCCACGGACGCCAAAGCCAGCCCGGACGTGCCGACGAGCGGGATGCTGAAAGCACTGCCGTCCCCGCTTGATGTCAGCGAGCGCAGCGATGTGATTCCCAGCCTGTCTCCGACGACGCTCGCCAGTACAGATCGCGCCCTGGCCACCCTGCTCAGCAGCTTGTCCTCGGAAAAAGTGCGCTACGTGGGCCTGTTCTTCACGGATCCGCAGGACAAGCTCTTCCTGGCTGAGCAGGTTCGTCGTTATGCCCCGGACACTGTGCTGTTTACGTTCGAGAGCGATCTTTCGTACGCTCATCCCGACTCGCTGGCGTTGCTCAAAGGCATGCTGGTGGTCTCGCCTTATCCGCTGTTCGTGCGCAATCAGCAGTGGAGCTATCCGTTCAGCGGCTCTTGGTTTCGCCAGCAGTTCGCACGAGACGTCGACCAAGGTGTCTACAACGCGACGGCAGCCCTTTTGGGACGAACCGATCTATTGCTCGAATACTCACAGCCGGTCGCTCACCCTAGCGAGCCACCGCGAGCCCGGCCTTCGATCTGGATCAGCGCCGTTGGCAACGACGCGCTGTTTCCGCTGACGTTCATCAGCGACTACAGCGCCGGCCGTTATGTCTACGAAAGCCCCACCGTGGAACAGGTCGCGCCGCTCTACATCCCGAACCAACAGGGCACGCTGAGTGTCCTTTTGCTAGGACTTGGGCTGGTGGCGCTCCTCCTCGCGCTCGGTTACTTCCGCTGTTACCACGCGCCGCCCGACGCGGACTTGCACTACCCGTGGCGCCTGTTCCGTTTCTTCCAAGCCCAGGCCAGCGACCCATCCACACCCGGCAATTCCAGCCACGGCGATCGACGCGCGCTGTATGTGCTGACGATGTTCTTGCCGATGACGCTGGCCTACCCGTTTCTGATCACCATCCATTTTGTCCAGCTTCGCGACGGCAACCGGGCCGAGCAGCTACTTGGCGGAGCCGCATGGTGGATGCGATTTCTGCACTACAACCGTCACATCGGCGTCTATGAAGGCCTGACGTGGCGTGTCCTTGGGATCGGCTTTGTGGCAGTGCTGTGCCAGCTCGCCATGTTGCTCGTGATGTTGGACGTCAGCTTCACCAGCAGCAGCTTGGGGCGACGACTTCGCGGAATGGTGGCCGAGCTTGCACAGCGACGGAGATGGCTGTTCCGTGCCGTGGCCATTTTGTTGGGGCTGCTGCTCGCTTTCTTGCTGTTTCAGAGCTTCGTCCGGCTCGTGAACTATCTGCAGTGGAACTTCAACAACATGGTCTTTCTACGGCGAGCCGCGCACCCCGCGTATGGCTTGTCGCCGATTACGCCGCTGTGCATCTTGGTCGGCGGGCTCTTGCTGTGGGGCTATAGCGGCTTGCAGCGCCTGCGCCTGGGCGTGCGTCCATCGAACGAGCTGGTGCATCTAGTGCGCGAGCTACAGACCGAGAGTGCGCTGGTCGACGAGCTCAAGGCCATTGCCAGCTTGGTGGCCCCGCCGCACCCGCTGGCACAAGGAGCCACGCTGCTGCTCGGCATGGTGCTCTTGGCCAGCGTCTATTCCGACATGACGTCGCTAGAGCGCTATCCACTGAACTTGGCGTTCCGTGTGTTGTTCGCGCTGCTGAGTGCCGGCATGTTGTTTGCAGCGTACCGCTCGCTGCGTCTGTGGCTGACCTTTCGCGAGTTCTTGGACAGCTTGGCCCATCACCCCATCGCGATGGCGCTCGACCGCATGCCCGAGGCCTTGGCGCGATCGATCGGATCGCTGTTCCTGGAATCGCTGCCCGAGCAAGCCCGCATCGAAGCCGAACACAGCCACCTGCGACTCTTGCTTAACCACCTGCGGCAGATCGACATCGAAACGGAACTTCAAGGGCTGCCCGCTTCACAGGCCGAAAAGCTGCGCGCTCACTTCACGGCGCTGCGAAGCAGCAATCTGTACACCGAGGAAGCCGAGCCCGCTGCGTACAGCAACACCTTTGCACTGCTCTTGGTCAAGCTGCTACGCGACTGCTGGCACAGTCGCCCGCTGACGGCGGCACTCATGACGGCGGATGCCGCCACGCCACAGCGCAGCACCGCCGAAGTGTACGCGCGAGCGCTGCCCCCAGGTCTGATCGTATGGCTACGTCTCGCCGAAGAGTTCATCGCCATCCGCGTCGTCGCATACATCTATCGATTGTTCCCCTATCTGCGCAACACGCTGCTCTTGCTGAC
>CAZKOY010000201.1:0-8864 GCA_964554495.1 uncultured Myxococcales bacterium | reverse complement strand
GCATGCGCTGATCGGCATCGGCAGCAGCAACCAGTACAACCGCGACAACCCGTTTACCGCGTCTGAGACTGCCGCGATGATTCAGCGTGTCCTTGCCGGTCGCGACAACTATTCGCTGTTTCTTGTGCCCGATCTCGGCAACGGCCCAAAGTGGCGACTCTTGGTTCGCGATCTGATTTCCGAGCAGCTACGTACCCACGGCGGCAACCTAGGGGCTTTTGTCACGGCCAATGACTATGTCCGGTCGCTGATGCACGACCTGTATCCGATCATCCATCCCGTGCGGCTGGTGGCGCCACGCGATCGCAGTCGACTGACTGGCACCGAAGTGCGACGCGCGATGCTGCAGGGCGGCGATGCATGGCGCCGGCTGGTCCCGCCTTGCGTCGCGAACTATCTGGAAGAAAACCATTTGCTCGAACGATTCCGCCACGAATTCCCAGCGCCCGATCCAGCCACTCTGGCTGCCTCGACTCAGGAAGCGTAGCGGTACCAAAAAAGGAGTGCGGCATGTATTCGTGGTCTGATGACATGTCTGATTGGCGTGAGCCCGAGGCGTACAAGTACTCGGAGAGCACCAAGAAGGCGCGCGATGAAGAGGCGGCGAAGGCCGATGCGGCGGGCCCGCGCACGTACACCAAGAAGCGCGAGCCGAACATGCAGATTGTCTCGCCGAAGAAGAACATCGTGTCGCACTCGCCGAATCCACTGATTGTGGCCGTCGATGTGACCGGCTCGATGCAGACGTGGCCCGCTGAGATCTTCGACCGCTTGCCGCTTCTGTTCAACACGCTGTCGTCGTACCGACCAGACCTGGAAGTCAGCTTCATGGCCATCGGCGATGCGGGCTGCGATCAGTGGCCGCTGCAAGTGACCGACTTCGCCAAAGGCTTTGATCTGGAAGAGCGCCTAAAAGCGCTAGTCGGCGAAGGCGGTGGCGGCGACGAGCCCGAGAGCTATGGCTTGCTGGCGTATTACATCAAGCACCACGTGCGCGTGACGCAGGCCGAGCGGCCGTTCTTGATCGTCTTTGGCGACGCGACGATGCACAAGCGCGTACCGCACAAGCAGGTCAAGCACTACCTGGGCGAAGAACACGCGCAAGACGCCGACGCTATCTCGCTGTGGCAGGACATCTCGCTCGACTGGAACACCTGGTTTCTGCGTCGCCCGTCGGGCCGACCGGGGGACAAAGTGGAACAGCAGTGGTCCGAAGCCATCGGTGCGCAGCAGGTCGTGCTGATGGAAGACGAGCAGCGCGCCGTCGACTATGCGATGGGCTTGGTTGCGCGAAGCTGGGGGTTCTTTGGCGACTTCCAACAGAACATGCTCGCCCGCCAAAGCGAAGACAAGGTGAAGGATCTGTCGAGCCGCATTGAAGCGATCAAGCCTCGCCTTGTACGATGCCCCAACTGCTCGGCGGCGGTGCCCCCTTCGGCCCGCGGACGCATCACCTGTAGCTACTGCAAAGCGACCTTGGATGTCTGACACAGCCTCTGCTCAAACTGACTGTGACGTGCTGATTATCGGGGCTGGCCCGACGGGGCTGGCCCTGGCCTGCGAGCTTCTGCGCCATGGCCTTTCGTGCCGGATTCTCGATGCCGTCGAAAACCCCACGACGTTTTCCAAAGCGCAGATCCTGCACACGCGCACGCTGGAAGTCCTGGAACAGATGGGGCTGGTCGAGGACTTCTTAAAGAAAGGACGGGCCCTGCATCTGCTCAGTATGTACACGCCGGATATGCGACGGATCTTTCACTTTACCGTCGGAGAATTTGACTCGGCGTATCCGTACATGCTCAGCCTGCCGCAGCATGACACCGAGCAGATCCTGATCGATCACTTGGCCAAGCACGGCGTCACCGTCGAGCGGCCGTTTCACGTCGAGCGCCTGCAGCAGGAAGACGGCAGCGTGCTGGTGTTTGGCACGCGAGGTCCACAGGAGACCCCGGCTCAGGTGCGCGCCGCGTGGGCAGTGGGCTGCGACGGAGCCAAGAGCGTCGTGCGGCACGAGCTGAACATTCCATGGCAGGGCAGCACGTACCGTCAGCGCGTGCTGCAGGCCGACGTCAAGCTAGAGTGGCCGCTTTACCACGCCGAAGATGAAGTGTTTGGCTTCGTGTCCGAGCACGGATCGCTGGGCGTCTTTCCGCTGCCGGCCGAAGGGCGCTATCGACTGGTTGCGCTCGACGCGGGGCTGTCGCCGACGCCGGAAAACTTTCAGTACCTGCTGAACACTCGCGGCCCGAAAGAAGCGCGCATCACCGACGCCGCCTGGCTGCACGAGTACACGATTCACTGTCGCTTGGCCACCGCGTTTCGCCAGGGGCGCGTGTTCTTGGCGGGCGATGCGGCACACACGCTGAGCCCATCGACGGCCCAAGGCATGAACTTGGGCATTCAGGACGCCTTCAACCTGGCCTGGAAGCTTGCGCTGGTTCACAAGCGCATCGGGCGCGACATCTTGCTCGACTCGTATGAAGCCGAGCGCAGCCCCGTCGCTGCCGAGCTGATGAAGACGTCGGATCTCGCCACGCGCGGACTCAACGATCTATTCACGCTGCATGGCTCGCTAGCGCAGTCCATGCGTAACTCGCTTCTGCAGCTTGTAAGTGAGTTTGGTCTGGTGCGGCGCTCGATCTCGCGCAACCTGTCGATGCTCGACTTGGGCTATCCAAACAGCCCAATTGTCGATCAGCACCATGCCAGCCGCTTGACGCGAGCCCGCGGCGCCAGCGCCGAAGCCCTGAGCGCCGGACCGAAAGGAACGGGAGCCAACATCGGCCTGCGGCAGTGGCTCGACTTTGGGCACGGACCGTCGCCGGGGCAGCGCGCCTTCGATGGCCGGGCGCTCGATGTCACCAGCAATCAGAAGCGCTCGCTGTATTCGCTTTTGCACAGCGGTCAGCACCTGCTGCTGCTTTTCGCCGGCACCGTCGAGACCGAGGACGGGTACCGACGCCTCGTGGCCATCGGACAGCGCATGCGCGAGCGGCATCCCAGCGCAATCAGCGTCTATCTGGTGGAAGCGACGCTGCACAGCGAGACGCCGAGCGACCCGAGCTGGGATGGGCCGATCCTGCTCGACGAGGACGGCTGGCTGCATCAGACGTATGGCGCCCGCGCCGAGTGCCTATACTTAATCCGCCCCGATGGGCACGTTGCATTCCGTAGTCAGCCCGCCGACCCCATCAAGCTCGACGAATTCCTCGCTCGCGTCTTTATCTAGCGCAGCCGACCGACACCTCATCGCTTGCAGGCGCCGCGAGGACACGTCAAGCACTCAGCGGATGGCGGACGAGATGATGATCGAGATGCCGATCATCACCGACGCCATCAAGATGCCGAGGGCAATGTTCTGATCCTCCTCAAGCTCTTTGTAGACGTTGAAGGGCATCATCTTGCGCAGCACGGTAAAGGCGAGCGCGAACATGCCAATGCCGATCAGCGAGTAGATCAGGGCGGAGACGAGCTGTCCCCAGTGCGTTTCCCAGAAGTGAAGCATCATTTCCCTCCGTGAACTCCGCGGTGCCAGAAGTGATAGGAGCGGTATCCGCCCGGTGACTGCCGCACGCTCGGCGGCACGTGAACGCGCTCGCCTGGGGAAAAGCCCCAGCCGCGAAGCTCGATCAAAAGCTGCATAAACAGGATGGCGACGCAGAACAGACCGTATGCGCCCAAGCTCTTTTGCGCGCGGCGCAGGCGCTCGAAAAGCGATGGCGCGGGCTCGGCTTCAGGCGATACGGGCTGGGCAGGCTGGCTGGGAATTGGTTCTTCGTTGGCCATGGCTGCTCCTAGCTGTTGTCCTCGGTCCGGCGCTGCTCAAAGCGGTTCTTGGCCAGAAGGTTCCAAAGCGGAACCACAGCCAGAAGCAGCCACAAGAAAAAGGCATAGCCCCAGCGCGTCGTCGGCTGCGAGATGCGCAGGTTCATCTTGGTCGACGGCAACACGCACTGGTTGTTCACGCACTCGCGGCCCAGTGGACAGCTGCCGTAGTTGCGGCCGCCGGGCAGCGTGGGCAGGGGACGAGGCAGCGTCTCGCTGAAGCTCGTGGGCAGCGCGTCGCCGTCACCCTTGCTGGTCACCGTCACGGTGCGCGTGGGCGGCAGGCCACAGCCGCGCACGCACTTGCCGGCCACGCAGCTCCAGTCCAGAAACGATCCGCAGTCGCTGGCGATGGTGCAGCTTCGCTGGACCGGCCACGAGGGCTCGATGCGGATGACGTACTTGCCGCCTTCGACGCGCGGGATCACCGAGCTCGCCGTACGGCTTCCTTCGCTCCAGCTCTCTCCGTCGGTATAGCCGGAATAATAGGCGGCTTCGAGGCCCACCGTGTGCGCATCGCCGGTCTCTTCATTGATCAGCGAGACATCGGCGGCCAGCCACGAGTTATCGACGTACGTCCCCAGGCTGACCTCGACCGCCACCTGCGATCCCGGCTTGGCCAGCTCAAAGGGCTCGCTGATCAGAATATGCTCGGCTCCGGGCTCGACTCCAGCGACGGTTTCGATGTTCCAGGTGTACTTTTGGTGTCCCGATCGCGCGCAGGAAAACGCCAGCAGACCGAGCATCAGCAGCGAGGCCCAGCCGAACGTCTTCTTCTGCCGCTCCCAGCGCATGCGATAGGGGTTGGGCTGATGCGGTGCCACCCAGGTCTTGCTCGGCGGCTTGCCTTCCAGCTTGAACGCCTGCCACACCTCGTCGCTGTCGAGATAAAGCCCGAGCGAGGCATTGATCTCGCGGCGCTCGCCCTTGCTTGTCTCGATCGAGATCATCACGCCATCGGCGGCGAAGTCCTTGGCCTCGACCGTCTCGCCCAACTCAACGGCCCAGCTGAACTCGCCGTTTATGTGCGTGACACGCGTCGTACACTGCTCGGCCAGCGTGCAGAAGTGACCGCGCAGATAGCGATGGCGCTCGCCGCCGCCGATCTCGCCAAAAGGCACAGGCTCGGCCAGCGTGAAGTGCCCACCCGAATCGACCAGATAAAAGAACGCGCTGTCGGCATCGGGCTCGCCGGTCCACAGCAAGTATTCGTCCCAGAAGCCGCCGTCCCCCGTCGTGATCTCGCGCCGAATATGACCGAGCACGGTGAAGCTGCGCCCGCGCAAGGTCGCCTGACTGCCCAGGGCAAACCGCGGCTCCAGATCCTGCGACAGCTTCTTGAGCGTCTTCAGCGCGACGAGTGGCTGCTTGGTGCAGTCGACCAAGGCGCGACAATACGGACAGGTCACGCGCTCGCTGACGTCGGGCGCTTTTAGCTCCAGCGCGCCATCGCACTGAGGGCACGACATGCGCTTGCCGGCCTTGGCCTGCTTGGGCGTCGGCGAAAACGAAGCCCGATCGAGCTTCAGCTCATCGAGCCGCACCTGCCGCCCGTAATAACCCAGCACCTCGCTGTCGCCCGGCGCGCCATAGTCAAGAGTCCCTACGCTTCCCTTGGAACCCGAGAGATCGACGTAGCGCATCGGCTCGCCGACCTTGAAGGAAAACGGAATCTGACCTTCGGCGGCGACCAGCTTGGCGGTGTGAACTTCCGAGGCCAGTAGCACCGCATCGCCCGACCCACTGGGCAGCGGCATGTGGATGCTGTGGCCGGGATGCATCTTTTCAAAGCTGGGCGCTTGCGGCACCGGACCGACGGGAGCCAAAAGATAAAATCGCCCCTGCGCCTCGGCCAGCCACAGAAAACGCCCGGCATCAGTGGCCAGGTACCACTCGTTCCAGGTGCCGGCGCCGTGATCGAACTGCATGCGCCCGACGATTTCGAAGCCGCCGTGCGCCGCACCGCGCAGGCCGACAGCCAGGGGCGAGCTCGTCTCGGCCACCTGCGCCACCTTGCCGAGCTTCTCGTAGTCCAAGCCGCGCTTGGCGACCACGCTGCGGCAGTGCGAGCAGATGCTCAGAACCGCGCCTGGCGTTGTGAACCTCACTTCGGCGCCGCACTCTGGGCAGCCGGCTGCACCGCTCATCGCTTCCCCCCGCGCAAGATGCAACGTGCGCCACCCTGATCTGGCTGCGCTTTCCGTCGAATCTGCTCCGCATTCCTCGGTGAAATCCTTGCGCTCATCATGTCGACCTCAGGCGCCGCAGGTGGACGCTGTGGTTGCCGATGAGTGCCCAGGGGAATCTCTTCCGAAGGAGCATGCCTGGCAGGTTATCATATCCCCCTACCTCGCTGTCGCTCACCCGCCCAAGGAGAAATTCATGAGCGCATCGCCGTCGCTGGATATCGATACGCTGTGCATAAACACCATCCGCACCCTGTCCATGGATGCCGTGCAGGCGGCCAACTCTGGCCATCCCGGCACGCCGATGGCGCTGGCCCCGGTCGCGTATGCGCTGTGGCAGCGGCACTTGCGCTTCGATCCCCAGGATCCCATCTGGCCGAACCGCGACCGCTTCGTGCTGTCGGCGGGTCACGCATCCATGCTGCTGTACTCGCTTCTGCACCTGTACGGCGTGCGCGCGGTGAATGCGCAGTATGAACAGCTGGGTCATCCCAGCGTCTCGCTCGACGACATCAAGCACTTCCGCCAGCTGGAAAGCCGCTGTCCCGGTCACCCGGAATACCGCTGGACATCGGGAGTCGAGTGTACGACCGGCCCCCTGGGCCAGGGCGTCGCCACGTCGGTGGGCATGGCCATCGCAAGTCGCTGGCTGGCGGCGCGCTACAACCGCCCCGGCTTTGAGCTGTTCAACTACAACGTCTTCGCCCTGGCTGGCGACGGCTGCATGATGGAAGGCATCAGCAGCGAGGCCGCGTCGCTGGCCGGGCACCTCAAGCTTTCGAACCTGTGCTGGCTGTACGACAACAACCAGATCACAATCGACGGCAACACCAGCCTGGCATTTTCCGAAGACGTCGGGGCGCGGTTCCGCGCCTATGGCTGGCAGGTCGTGCATGTCACCGATGCAAATGACCTGGGACAGCTGGATCAAGCGCTGGGGACGTTCCTGCGCACGGCGCAAAATCCCGCCGATCGGCCGACGCTGATCATCGTCGATTCGCACATCGCCTGGGGCGCCCCCAACAAGCAGGACACGCCACATGCCCATGGCGAGCCACTTGGCGACGAAGAAATCCGCCTGACCAAGCGCAACTATGGCTGGCCGGAAGACGCCAAGTTCCTGGTTCCCGACGGTGTACGCGAACACATGGCCGCTGGCCTAGCCGAGCGAGGGACCGCAGCGCGAGCCGCCTGGATGGCGCTTTTCGAGAAGTACCGCGCCGAGCACCCTGAGCTAGCGGATCAGGTCTATCGCATGCAGCACCGTCAGCTCCCCGAGGGCTGGGATCACGACATCCCGGTCTTCCCCGCCGACAAAAAAGGCATGGCGGGCCGCGATGCCAGCGGCAAGGTGCTAAATGCGCTGGCCAAGCGCGTCCCCTGGCTGCTGGGCGGCTCGGCGGACTTGGCGCGCTCGACGAAGACCACACTGACGTTCGAAGGAGCCGGCGACTTCCAGGCGGGAAACCGCGGCGGACGCAACCTGCACTTCGGGGTTCGCGAGCACGCGATGGGCGCGGTCCTAAACGGCCTGTCTCTGTCGAAGCTACGGCCCTATGGCTCGGGCTTCCTGATCTTTTCCGACTATGCCCGGCCGGCGATCCGCTTGTCTGCGATCATGGAAATTCCGACGCTGCACATCTTCACCCACGACTCGATCGGCGTCGGGGAAGACGGGCCTACGCACCAACCGATAGAGCACCTGGCCTCGCTACGCGCGATCCCGCACCTGTTTACGATTCGCCCGGCGGACGCCAACGAAGTCGCCGAAGCCTGGCGTCTGATCATGCGCCTGCGACACGAGCCGGTGGCGCTGGTGCTTAGCCGGCAGGCCTTGCCGACGCTGGATCGCAGCCGCTATGCCGCGGCCTCGGGCCTGTTGCGCGGCGGTTATGTGCTGGCCGACGCACGCGACCACGATCCCGCGCGCTTCAAAGATCGCGGTCTGCAGCTCATCCTCATCGCAAGCGGCAGCGAGGTCGCCCTGGCCATCGAGGTCTATGAGCGCCTGCTTGCCGACGGCATCTGCGCTCGCGTGGTCAGCCTGCCGTGCTTTGAGCTCTTCGAGCACCAGAGCGCCGAGTACAAAGAGAGCGTGCTGCCCGCGACGGTCACGGCCCGCATCGCCATCGAGCAGGCCTCGGCCTTCGGCTGGGCGCGCTACATTGGCGCCGACGGCCTGAGCATCAGCATGAAGACCTTTGGCGCTTCGGCTCCGCTCAAAGAGCTGCAGAAGCACTTCGGCTTCACCCCCGACGCCGTACTCCACGCTGCCAAGCGCCTGCTCGGCTAGCGCCCCGCTTACTTGGCAGCGCTCGCGGCGCGCTGGGCTCGTTCCAAGATCCGTCGCATGTCGACGACAACTTGGTTCTGCTGAGCACCGCGCACCATAAACGCCGGGATGCTGCCGCCCGGCTCGCTGTAGCACTGATACGTCAGCTTGGCGCCACCGCCCTCCCCCGCCTCGATCAGCCAGCTACCCCGCACCTTGGGAATGCGCACGAAGCCCGACGCGACGGGAGGCCCCAGCTCGTTGGCGGTCTCGAAGCGGACGTGCAGCGCGCCGGTCTTTTCGTCCTTCGACTGCAGAATCCGCATCGTGTAGTCGCGATCGCTGACGACGGGCGTCTTGACTTGATCGTAAAAGACCAGCTCGGTCTCGCTCTTGCGCAGGATCTCGCGCTTTTTGACCGTCCCTTGCGAGGGCTCAGTCAAGCCGGACCACAGACCGCGCAGCACGACCTCGGGGCTGACCGACGTGACAGCGCGAGCGCGATATTCCATGAACTTTGACCCTGGGACGCTGCGCTTTTCGACCGAGATGCCTTCGCGGTTTTCGCCCTTGACCGTCAC
>CAZKOY010000200.1:3902-8972 GCA_964554495.1 uncultured Myxococcales bacterium | reverse complement strand
ACACCGAAGCGACGACGGAAATCGGCATCACGCAGCGATAGGCCAAGAGCCTCGCTGGGAACGCGCATGCGAACCACGGTCTCGGTGTTCTTCTGGCTGAGCACGGCGAGTAGATCATCGAGCTGTACGTCATTGGCCAACGTGGAAAAAGCGGCGTGCTCGCGCAGCGCTGCCGCACTTCGCGTAGCCATGTGCTCTCGCATTTCGCGCAGCATGGATGCCCGTTCCAGGACACCGACAAAGCTACGTCCGTCGCGGGCGACGACAGGCAAGACATCGACCCCCGCTTGGCGGAAGCGTTCCAGTGCCGTGTACAAGTCATCGTCTGAGCGCAGGCAGGGCGTGCTGGCGTTCATGATATCGGCGGCAACGATGATCTCTTTGCCGTCCGCTAGATCTGTAGCGGCCAGTAGCTCAGCCGTTGAAATGAAGCCCACGACGTCACCCTGCGCGACCACGATCAGGACTGGCTGGGTACCGGGCGGAATCTTGGCCAGCGTCTCTGGCAGCGTGGCGCGTGGGTCCGTCACGTGCGGCCAGTCCGACTGGATGAGAGCTCGCACCTGACGTGACTCTAGCCAGCTGCGCACTGTGTCGCCGGCATGAGCTGGTGACTCCTCTGGTGTACGTACCTGCTCGGCATAAACACCGTAGCGGCGCCCCAGTGCGTACGATGCGACACTAACCAGCATCAGCGGAACGATCAGACCGTAGCTGCCGGTCATCTCCGTGACCATCACAACGGCAGCCAAGGGCGTGCGCAGCGATGCCGCCAATACTCCCGCCATACCGACGGGGACCAGGGCGGCTCGCAGGGTCTCAGGGATCGCCCCAGGCAGCACAAGCTGGAACAACGCGCCGGTCGCCGCACCGACCACACCGCCGATGAACACGACAGGGCCGAACAAGCCTCCCGCGCTCTCGCCCCCCATCATCAGTGCCGTGGCGATGCACTTGGCTAGCACGACAAAGAGGAAGCACAGGGCAAACCCCTCAAACGGTGGCGGGCCCAGCGACCCATCCAGCGCTCCCTGTATGAAGCGGTACCGAGCATCCATGATCTGCGGAAAAGCGACCGCAATCCCACCGCCGATCAGGCCGGCGACTGCCGCTGTCGACCAGCGCGGAAAACCGCTGCGGCGGCGCAGGGCGCTGGCGATGCGTAGCGAGTGATAGAAGAAGAAACTGGCGGCTGCACACAGGCAGGCCAGCACGGCATATGGAACGAGCTCCAGCGGATGACTGAAAGTGAGGCGCTCTGTGCCGCTGAGCAGGCGATGCCCATAGCCACCAAAGGCCATGAATGTGGAATAGCTGGTCACTGAGGCGATGAACGAGGGCATCAGCGCCTCCGCCTCGAACTCTGGCTCGCTGTAGAGCACACTGCATGCAAAGAGCGCCCCACCCAGCGGCGTCTGGAAGATTGCGCCAACGCCGGCCGCGCATCCAGCTGCCAGGAAGTGGCGCCGCTCGCGCACTCCGCCACCTAGCTTGTGACTGACCGCAGTTCCAATCGCTGCGCAGAGCACAGCGATCGCGGCCTCTTTGCCCACCGACCCACCACACGAGATGACGATCGCGGCCGCGAAGGCCTTGAGCGCGGAGTCGCGTAGCGATAGCTCAGCGCTGCCGTGATGGAAGGCCTCGATGAGCACCGCGGTTCCATGGGCGCGCGTGGGTCTGCACAGAAACGCGACGACAAGACCAGAGGCCAGCCCGCCAAGCATTGGCAACACCAGCACACCCAGGTGGGGCTCAAAGCGGCTTCCCGGCTTGCTGTTTAAGACCTGGCCAATCAGGCGAGGGAAGCCGAGATCCACCAGCGATTCCAAGGCTCGGGCCGCCAGTCCTGACAACAACCCGACGAGGATGCTTAGAAACAGGGTACGCGACCAGCGAGTCCCCAACAGACGGGGCAGGGGCCAAGGGATAGGAGTTCGACGAGAAGGTGCATCCATTGCGAGTCACGCGATCCAAGGCCAGGCGGTGGAGGAACGACACGTGCCAGCGCCGGTCCGAAGCATCCAACGGACAGCAAAGGATGTGCCACCCGCACGGCATGAAGCCGCGCATCCGACAGAATCGTTCGAGACCGCTCAGAGTTCGGCTTCCCTCAACTGCTCGGCTTTTGACGATCAGCACGACAGGGGGTGCCAGAGCTAGACCACCTTAGCGGCCAGCGGTCCCTTTGCTTCTGCTCGGGAGGCGAGCAAGTCCATACGAGTGAGCAAACTACTCATGCAGGCATAGCAATTGCTCATTCTCGTACGCGCTCCTGCTCGCTGCCGCCTGAAGTCCAGGGGGGCGGCTGGCTCCGCGCGAATCTGGCCCAGCCTGATCATCAAAGCAAAGGAATCGCTGATGTCTGCGGAATTCAAGGATGTTCATCGCCGGCTAGCCAGCGATGGCGCGCACTCCCTGACTGCTGAACAAATGTACGCGGCACTGGCCACCACCCACAAAGGGCTAAGTAGTGCCGACGCTGCAACCCGCCTGACGGAGTATGGCCCCAACGAGCTGCCGCATGCTTCACCGCCCGGTGTGTGGGCTGTCTTCGTTCGTCAGTTCCGCAACCCACTCGTGTACATCCTGCTCATTGCCGCAGCGATCTCCGCGGCGATGCGCGACTTCTCCGATGCCGGCTTCATCTTCGCGGTCCTCTTGGTCAACGCCCTCATTGGCTCGATACAAGAGTACGGTGCCGAGCGGAGCGCCGAGGCCTTGCGCGCACTCACGGTGGCACGAGCCTATGTCGTCCGCGATGGCGAGGACCAAGAGCTTCCGGCAAGCGAGCTGGTGCCGGGTGATCTCGTCGTATTGGAAGCCGGCAGCAAGATCCCGGCGGACATCCGCCTGACTTCCGATGCTGGAGTCGAGATCGATGAGTCTCTGCTCACGGGCGAATCGCTTGCCGTCAGCAAGTCTGCCGGCGTGGTGCTGCCCAGCGATGCCGCTGTTGCCGATCGAAAGAACATGGCGTTCGCAGGAACGCTGATGACCCGTGGGCGGGCGCTTGGCGTCGTTGTGTCCACGGGCCTGCGCACCCAGATTGGAAAGATCGCCTCCTCGCTGGGGAGCGCAGACGCGACCAAGCCACCCCTCCTTGTGCGCATGGATCGCTTCACCCATCGCATCGCGATCGCGGTCGGTGTGGCTGTGCTCCTGCTTGGCGGAGTGTCCGTCGCGCGCGGCAGCTCAGTCGGCGAAGTCTTTCTGCTCGCGGTGGCGCTCGCCGTCTCGGCCATTCCCGAGGGGTTGCCTGTCGCACTGACGGTTGCACTGAGCATTGGTGCGCGGCGCATGGGTCAGCGGAAGGTCATCGCTCGCCGCCTGGTGGCCGTCGAGTCCCTGGGATCTTGCACGTTCATTGCATCCGACAAGACCGGAACGCTGACCCTCAACGAGCTGACGGCGCGCCGCATCGCCCTGCCTCAACGCTCAGCGCTTGAGATCAGGGGGCACGGCATGCGGCCCGAAGGAGAGATCGCAGCACCGGCTGAAGATCGTCCGCTGATCCAGCGGCTCTGCACTGCCTCGGCCCTGTGCAACGATGGCTTCTTTGGTCTGCGAGAGGGGAACTGGGTAAACCACGGCGATGCCGTGGACGTCGCGCTGTTGGTGATGGCCCACAAGGCGGGTGTCCAGCACGCCGCGCTAGAAGGCTCGCATCCCCGCATCGCCGAGATCCCCTTCGAGCCTGAACACCGTTTCGCTGCGACCCTTCATCGGGAAGACGGTCAGCTGCTAGCCGTGGTCAAGGGGGCCGGGGAGCGTGTCCTGCCGATGTGCTCAACCATGGCCACGCGCAGAGGCGATGTGCCCATCGTGCCAGAGGAGCTAGAGCGCGCGGCCACCGAGCTAGCCCAGGCAGGCTATCGCGTGCTCGCCATCGCGGCTGGCGTTGTGCAGATGGACGCTGCGGCGAAAGAATCCGCTCCCTTATTCACGGCCGATCATCTCCGCAACCTCGTCTTCCTCGGCTTCGTAGGGATGATCGATCCGCTGCGTCCCGACGCGAAAGATGCGATCGCGTCCTGTCAGGCAGCGGGCATTCAAGTCGCGATGGTGACCGGCGATCATCCGGTCACCGCCCTAGCCATCGCGCAAGAGCTGGGCTTCGCCCACACTGCTGATCAAGTCGTGACTGGGCCCATGCTTGCTCGCGTCGCACAGCAGGGCAGCGAAGCCGTCGATGCGCTGGTGAAGCAGGCTCGCGTCTTCGCGCGTGTCGAGCCAAACCAGAAGCTCCAGATCGTTCAGTCCCTGACTCGCTTGGGACACTTTGTCGCGGTCACTGGCGATGGCGCCAACGACGCGCCCGCACTGCGTGCCGCCCACATCGGCGTGGCCATGGGCGAGCGCGGCACCGATGTCGCACGCGAGAGCGCCGATCTGATCCTGACCGATGACCACTTCGCTTCGATCGTCGCCGGGGTCGAGGAAGGCCGCATCGCCTACGCCAACGTGCGAAAGGTCATCTACCTTCTCATCTCCAGCGGGCTGGCCGAGGTCTTGCTGTTCGTGCTGACCACAGCCTTCGGGCTGCCAGCCCCGCTGTGGCCGGTTCAGCTCCTGTGGCTGAACTTGGTCACCAACGGCATTCAAGACGTTGCGCTGGCGTTCGAGCCGGGCGAAGGCGGCGAGCTGAAGCGCCCTCCTCGCCCCCCCAAGGAGCCCATCTTTGACCGCATCATGGTCGAGCGCACCGCTGTCTCGGCACTGCTGATGGCGCTGATCGCCTTCACCACGTACCGCTGGATGCTGGATCACGGCTGGTCCGTTCCGCAGGCGCAGAACGGCGTACTGCTGCTCTTGGTGCTGTTTGAAAACATCCAGGCCGGCAATAGTCGCTCGGAGACCGCGTCCCTCTTCACGCTCGGCCCGCTGCGCAATCGCCTGCTCTTGTTCGGCACGCTCACTGCGCAGGCCCTGCACATCGCCGCCATGCACCTGCCGGGACTGCGAGATGTGCTCCACCTGCAGCCGATCTCGCTCTCGCAGTGGCTTGTGACTTTGGGCCTGGCGCTCTCTCTCTTTGCCGTGTCCGAGCTGCACAAACTCCTCCTTCGC
>CAZKOY010000200.1:0-3802 GCA_964554495.1 uncultured Myxococcales bacterium | reverse complement strand
GGGCCTGGCGCTCTCTCTCTTTGCCGTGTCCGAGCTGCACAAACTCCTCCTTCGCCGTCGAGAGGCCGCCGCTCCCACTCCCTGATCGACGCCGCGCTGACCCAGCACGCAAACGGAAACGCGAACGCAACCGAGAACGTCCCCCCGCTCATGCGACGACCAGCGCGCGGGCTTCCGTGCGCCAACGATATCAGGTAAACAAAATGCCAATGCGAAACAGTTTTCGCGTAACTATTAATCAACATAACGAAGCAGTCATTAACACTGATTCCGACAATGGCAAGGGTTCTCTGAGAGATTACATCCAAGCTGCGCGACAGAACACACAGATTCTCTCCAGATGCTTCTCGCTTACCACATGAGAACTACCGCTGGGAGTTCTGGCGCATCGCAACCTTCCCGACATCATTGGAAGAGATGAATATACAACCGTTTTCTCAGTGTAGGTGACTTCTTACCAAGACAGAATTCCCAGCACAAAGCAAACAGGACTGCCATCGCAAGCGACTGAGAACAGCCCAGGATGACCGGCGTTTGAATGGCCTGGGTTCAGAGCAATGACAGGGGGCCGAACATCGCAGGTCACGCAGGCTGAGTGTTCAAACCTGCGACATTACTGATAAATAAATGGTTTACAGAACAGAATTTACAACACGATAAAATGTGGTAACATTCTCGAACGAGGTCACTATGATTCAAGGATTTTGCTGTGTTATCTGCCAGAAGCCTATCTTGGGGACACATCGGCTATCGGCTCGCTACTGCGGGCGTGTCTGCCGCAACAAAGCGAGCGAAGCTCGTCGCAAGGAAGAGACGTTGCGTCAGCGAAACGAGCGTGAGGTGGTCCTGAAGCGCCACGAGGACTGGCTGCGGCAGTTCCAGCTAGAACTACTCCGTCGCGCCCCGCCCGAGGCTGGCGGCTATCAAGCGGGGTTGTGGACGGGGAACATGACGTATTGGTTCCCGACGATCCCACTACGGGTCGCATATCGAAATACGCTGAATCGCACGCGCAGCGCCTACAATTTTTTTACGATAGAGCCATTCGAGCCACCAAGCGTGGCATTGGTTGCAAGTTATACGATTCGATTTGTCCATAAGTTTTATCCGTATCCAATCCTGCTGAATAACCATGAAGAATGGCAGATCAGAATTCCGTTTGCTGTTCCTATTCGAAAGCTCCCATTTAGCTTACGGGCAGTTCCTCGCGACTTGCGTTAGCGTGCCGTTCGGGCCGTGTCGGAAAAAGCACATCGTTTGCGTTCGCCAAATTATCGAATACAAATCGACAGTTATCGAGAAACGCGAAACAGCAGTTCCCGCTCAAACGATAACTATGCATGCAATGTCTGCAATGTAACCAGGACATCCGAACGCCAGCGCGGGTCAGTCGGAAATATTGCAACGCCGCCTGTCGCGCTCTCGCCTATCGCATACGAACGAGAACGCAAACCGACAACCCAAGGGGGCCTCGCGCAGTGCCGGGTGTGGCGTCGCCAGCGGTTGGGGCCGGGCGTCGTGCCGAGACCCGCCGTCCAGCCGTTCGCGTTGCCGTGCAGCCCGCGGTCCCGCATACAACGAGTTCGCCCTGGCGCCAGATCTCGCTGAAGGAGCAGGTGTTGGCCCAGGCCCCTGCGGAGGCGGCGGGCTATCGTCTGGTCCTTCTTGGGCGCGATGACCGGGATGCACCGCGCATCCTGCCCGACCCTGCCCCCGATGGCGCGATGCGATTCTGGCGGCTGCTCCCGTTTGAACTGCCCGACGACATCCGGCTGCGCGACGGCATGGTGTATCGCCTGCTGTGGGTCAGTGAACAGGGGACCCACATCCCGCCATCGGGCGAGAGCTATCTACCAGGGCTACACTTTTTTCTGGGCCCGCCTGAGCCGCCGTGCGAACCGAAGGCTCCAGCAGATGAATCCGCGCGAATCGCCAGCCAGGAACCTGTGGCGATTGATGCACTGCGCGATCCGGAACCACAGCCAGAGCCACCGTCACATGAGCTTGTGCCAGACGCAGGCCACGGCGCCGAACTGTCGCAGACAGCTGCTCCCTCTACCGGGCAGAACGCCATCGACCTGAGCTCTGGGTCTGCTATTGAGACCGGGCCGCAAGAGCCGCTCGCGTCCACGGCGGACGACGCTAGCCAGACTGCTGCAACACAAACCGCAGCGGGCAGCACGCTTATTCCGGCGACCGAAGAGGTTCTGGCGCACCCACCGCACGCAGAGACCGCGTTTGTCGCGCAGCCCGTAACCTGCTCCATCAGTCCAGAGCCGACAGAGCCGGACGCTGCCCAGTCGCACCCGGTGGCGGGGCAGAGCGGAGCAGAAGGAGAAAAGACAAGCGGCCCGCCAACGCTCTCAAGAATTGAGCCGAGGCCTGCACCAAGGGCCGAGCCCACCACTGCACCAGCGCCACGATCCTGCGTGCCCTTGTGCCATCCGCCGTTGACCGATGACGAGCTTAAGGAACTCACGCGCATCGTTTTGCACAGCGAACGGTGTGCCCTGTTCCTGCACGAAGCGCAGTGCATCTATGCACGGCGAAAAGGGGAACCGTCACCCACGGCGCAGCTACTCGACCTGGGTGTTGACGAGCAGAAGCGCGTGCGACGAGTCGCTCAGGACACGCGCCTGCGATCGGCGACTGCGGATCTGCTGTCCGCATGGTTCCAGTTGCGCCGCGATGGAGCCGAGAAGATGAGCAACCTGCCGCTTCCATTTCCATCCATCACAGACGCTGAAGTGTCAGCCATCGCCGCACTGACCACTGACCCCGAGCGCTTCAAATACGCGATCTATCGACACGCTCGCTTTGCTGCTCTTCATCTCGATGAGAAGCTTCCTGAGCATCCACAGACTTCGCTGCCCCCGAAGGAGCGTGCTGCAGTCCGCAAGCTCCTGCACGATGCCCGCCTGATGGTGGTGTTCGAGGATGCGGTGCGGCGGCTGGCCAAACCATGACCGACTGCTGGTCCTGCGGATCATCAAGAGGGCTCGGACCTCGGTCCAAGCCGTTCGAAATCCATGCATGGTCCGATGCAGCGATTGCAGCGTCATGTCAGCCCATCGCTGAAGCGCATGACCCCACAGGCACTGCGCCCACGCTTCGGAATAGCTGGCGGGTGCCACCGATCCGCTCATCCCAGCGACAACGAACTGCCCGTTCGCGTTCGCAGCCGTGACACTGCCAATTGGCCTAATGCACCGCACGCAGAAGCTAGCCGACAGCGATCCCGACACGCCGACAGAACTTTCGCACGGGCAGCCCGCTGCGCCGCTGGATCGTCCGCCCCGCTGCCCTCTGTGCCCTGGTCCAGCGCCGTAGTCGCAAAAGCTCGACCAGCTTGCGCTCCCGTAACGCCATTTCCCATGCCTCCATCCTCTCCTCCTTCAGACCCGTGGGAATCTCAACCCTGAGCGGGCAGCGTGGTAGATGTGGGCGGGCGGGCGGTTACGAGCCATCAGCTATTCAGCGATGCGAGACTCCTGACCTTGATGCAGCTTGGACTCTGAACGCGAGAACCAGAGGATGAGAGAAGAACGCGAGCTGGGGAACCCGATAAAGCAGGCACTGCGCCGACGACGTCGCGTTCGCCGCCGACGCATCCGCGGTCCACTGATGTCGCTGACTACGAGCCTCCCGTTCGCGTTCGCAGGCGTGACGCGGACCGTCGGCCTGATGCGGCATACGCAGCAGCCAGCCGACAACGACCCGGAACGGAGCTGGAACGGAGCGGTGCTGCATCCGGACCGTAGCCGGAACGTAGCCGCGCAGCAGCCGAACAGCAGCCGGACCG
>CAZKOY010000199.1:0-9008 GCA_964554495.1 uncultured Myxococcales bacterium | reverse complement strand
TTGGCCAGCGCGGTGTAGCGCGCAGTGATGGCAGCATCGGTCAGCGCCCCGCCGTTGAAGAAGTGCTTCTGAATCCGGTCCGCAAAGAGCAGCCTGAATTCGGGACTGCTGCGCAGCAGGGTATAGAGAATCCGCGCCCCTGCGCTGATCGAGTCGGTCTGCGGCGTCATCGTGACGAGCGAGCCCTGCGTGCCCGGCCCACCGTTGTTCTGCGGCTGCGTGACGAAGTTGTTGCTCGTCACCGTGAGGCCAAACGAACCGAACGAGCCTTCGGCATCCCACGTGAAGAACCTAAACTTACCGGTCGTGGAGCGCTCGCGCCCGGCGATCCAGTTGTTGTGCGGCCAGTCGCCCGTGCATGTGTAGATGTTCTGGATCAGATAATCGATGAACGCCGTCATATCGAGGCGCGCCTGCATCCCCTGGTAATTGGCCAGCACGTTTTGGGGATTGCTGCGCAGGAACGTGAACATCTCTTGATATGCGATGCCATCACCGTCCGACGGTACGCCGACCTGCAATACGTCCCAGTCAAGGTCGCTCTTAAAGGCTTCCCGCAGCCATTCCTGACGCACGTGCTGGACGAGATTGAAGATGCCCTTGAACGCACCGTTGATGTACAGCGTGGTGTTCACACCCAGGCTTCCCTTGTTGCCCATGTCGACGAAGAGCCGCCGCGCCAGCTCATCAATGATGAAAGGGTTCAGGTCGTTGTGACCGCCGCGAAAACGGAAGTCACTGTACGCGCCGACCGGGGAATTCGGAATGACCGGGTACTTCAGCGGATCACCACCCAGGTCATCGCGCATATAGAAATTCATCGACGGCTTCTCAAGCGCTGTGCCCGTGCTCCAAGCCGTTGTGTTCGGCGTCGCGCCGTTTGGCCCCGTGAGGATATAGCGTGGACGGGTATACGGGCTGCCGGCCATGCGAAGGCCGATGCCGAGATTGAAGAGCGGTGCGCCATTGGCCGCAATGTGCTGCCAGGTCACGGGACGTTCGCCCCAGATGCCACGGAAGTTGGCGTTGTTGTACTGCTGATGGTCGCCGAGCGCCGACCACGGTCCGGCGGGAAAGTTGCCGCCCGCGTTGTTGACGATCGCCATGGTGCCGTACGGTCGGTACAGCGAGCGCTGTTGGTTGCCGATGATGGACACGGCCGGAAGACTCGGTCGCGGTGCCGGTTCTCCGATCAAATAGGTGAACGAGACGACGGGCGAGGGGATCATTCCCTGAGCAAACGCTGCGGCTCGAATCACGCGGGTGCTTCCGACGCTGATCGCGCCGCTGTAGGCGATGCCCGTGGTCTCAGTAGGCTCCGAGCCATCCGTGGGGCCAGCCACGTTGGCGGTGTCGGTGTAGCGCACGCTCGCGCCGGGAGTCACGCTGGTGAGCGTGACCGACGTCGCTCCGCTCAGAAAACCGCCGGGGCTGGAAGGTACCGGGGCAGCGACGATCCCCGAGAACTCGTTTCCGGCATTCGCGGCGCCGGGTGTGGCCTGATCGAAATACACATAGCTTCCGGCGGCGTTTCTGCCGAATGAATGAAAGGGCGACCCCGGAGGCAGCTTCGAGAACTCCTGCACGAGTGCGCCCGTTGCATCGCGCAGTCCGAGATACTCGCCGTCTGCGTCCAGCGAAAAGTCCGCGTGCAGATACCCATTGTTTCCGGGGGTCTTGATGTCCTTTCCATCTAGGATCACGACCAGGTACCCGCCGGCTGGGATGCTGACATCCGGGAAAAGCCACTTCTGCGATGTACCCGAGCGGTCACTCAGCGACCAGCCGTTCAGCGAAACAGCGCTTGTACCGCGGTTGAATAGCTCCACCCAGTCATTTACTGACTCTGGTGCATCTGGATTGTCCTCGATGGCACCATCCAGCTCAGCGACGGGCTCGACCGCGCCGGCCTGGTAACGCCAGGACGCCGAGTTGTTCGCCACCAGGCGCGTGCCGGCCGCTCCGATCCGAAGGTCGGCGCTGATCGCGATATCTCCATCGCCAATCGAGACGTTGTGCGCTTGAATCGCCAGCACGTTGGCACCGGGAACGAGCACGTTCTTGGCGGGGTCGATGACAAACGTCGTGGGCGAGCCAGCATAGTTGCGCGTGGTCGTGGCAACCGCCGTGCGAGGAACGAAGGCATTGGCGTTCTGCAGGTTTGCCCTGGCGACTTCCACGCCGTTTATGTAGGCGACAAACGCGTCGTCGTAGTTGACCAGTAGCTGCAGTGGCGTCGCGTCAGCGGCATCAGTCGGCGAGGCGTTGAAGACAATTCGCGTGTACAGCGACGGCGTGCTGCCGATTACGCCGGGGACGTTTGTGCCCATGCCCGCGACACCCTGGCCGTGTGGCCCAGGTCCGGCGGTCCATGCTGTGTCGTCGAAGGCCACCTTGCCCCATGGCACCGAGAGCCGACCGCTGAAGAGCAGCGCCGGATCGTACAGCCCGCCTGCCGGTTCGACGACACCCGGAAAGTACTGCCACGTGTCAGTCGCGTTCACCAGCGTCACCGGGGCAGCCCCCCCAATTCCGAGGCTGCCGCCAAAGACAAAATTGGCATTGATAGACGCCAGGTTCAGCGCGTGAATGGCGATGACATTGGTCCCCGCAACCAGGCGCGCATTCGCGGCGCCGAGGTTCACAGTCTCAGTGTAAAGCGTCACATCCTGCGCATTCGAGCTCAAGTCCGGGTCATAGGCGTGTTGGTCGTGATACTGAAATTGACCCGCCGGCCCAGCCCAGCGACGGGCAAGCTCCACGCCGTTTACATAGACGATGAAGCCGTCGTTGTAGCTCGTGGTCAGCTGCAGCGGATCTGTCTTGGCGGCGTCGCCTGCGCTGACCGTAAACGTCTTCCGCAGATACAAAGTCGGAGTGAGGTTCTGCATCTGCGTCTGAGTATTCGTGCCAAACGCCGGAGCAGCCGGGTTCGTCGTGCCAAACCCGAACGGTCCGGGTCCGCTTTGCCACCCTTTCGCTGCGCTGTCATCGAAGCCCACTTCGTAAAACGCGGGGCCAGTGCCGAGCTTTGGACTCGTTGCCGTTGGCCAGCGCAGTTGCCGTTCCGACGCGGCATGCACGACTTCGTTGATGAAGACGCCCTGCTGCGTACCTCCGTCGGTGCCACTGGTTTCGTTGGTACCGCTCGTCCCACCCGTGCCACACGAGATCGCCAGAGCAAGACCGATGGCACAGCAAACTACGACCAGGGTCGTCCGCTTCATATAAAACCCCCCTTTTTTAGGGCTATCACGCGGACTAGGGGCAGTCTAGCGCAAACTGTCCGCTGTCGTCGCCGACGAGGAAGCCGGACGCTCGCAGCAGCGCAACATTCCATCTACGGAAAAGCAGAGTACGGCGATGGCATTCCGTCTTCGGAATGTGGCCGCCGCACCACCTCACCCTGATTCACAGCGGATGGATGGACCGCAGTCTGCGGGATTAGGGATGCCATCCGTCGGTGATTGGACAAATTCCGTGGAAATTTTGTCCGCGCTCAGGGAATGAACTCGGAAGTTTGCAACATTCCGATTTCATTCCTTTTTCAATCCATCATGGGGCGCTCGCGATCCCAATGGCAAAGAATCGCGCAGACAAGGTGCGTACTACTCAACATCACTTGAGGGCTGCGCCACCGGGAGACGGCTGATTCGCTGGATCAAACTGCAGCGTTACATCAAGCAGTGCGCTCTCGTTGCGCAGACTGGTGATTGGCGTGATCTCAACCGACTTGCCGGCGGCCTGCGCAGCGTCGCGCAGGCGCTGGATATCTTGGCGCAGCACGGCAAACGAAGGCGGCTGCCCGAGCAGGCTCTTTACGTGTCGCCGCAGCTCTGCTTCCGGCAACGGCAGCTTGCCCGTGAAGCGCAGCGATGCGAGCTGGCACAGCGGTCCTTCGGCGATTACAAAGCGCAGCCGAACCTGGGGACTTCCGTCGCTAGCGGGAGAGTCGAGCAGGACCTCGGCCGCAGCGACCGTGGCACGCAGGTAGCCCTGCTCGAAGTAGTGCTGTTCCAGCATGCGGCGAGCCTGTTCATTCGCGCTCTCGCGATAGGGATCGAGCGCCCGGAACGGCAGCAGCGAAAGCAGCGCAGCCCGTCGTGACTCTCCCACGCCGGCAAGATCGATCTGCGCAATGCGCGTGCGTGGTCCCGATGTCACAAGCAGCCGCACGCGCTCACCGGAACGCGGCGAGCCAGCGGCAGCGGGCGCTACGGCCACTCGCTCGACCGTCACACGGGCGCTGCGAAAGCCCGCGCTGTACAGGGTCTGCTGTGCGTCATTGATCAGTTTACGTAGCTCGCGCTGCGTCACTCGTGTACCCGGCTGGCCCGTCGAGAGCTCGACTCCTGCAGGCAAACCTGATGTCTCCATGCCGATCAGGCGAGGATGCTCGCGCAGGCGAAACACCACCCGTAGGCTCTTGGCACGATCGGGCGGCTGGCCCGGCTGCGTCGACAGCGCGTACGCAGCGGCAGCCTCGACCGCCCATTCCCCCTGCAGCAAGGCCGAAAGTGCGCGCGAGACGGCAGCGCGATCCAGTGCATCGCCGGGGCGCACCAGCGCGGCAAGCTGCGAAAGTCGCGCGTCGCTGGCCGGGCCGGGCTCGCCTTCGACACAGACCGCAGCCACCCGCGCAGCGCTGGGCGGAACCGCTTGCGCATCGCGTGCGACTTGGGTGGGCGCAAGCGGCGTGCAGACACGCGGCTCGGCTGGGGCCATGCGCAAGAGCTCACCCAGCGACAGGATTTGTGCTTCCGCTTCGAGCGCCCGCAGACGTTCCTTGCGCGGAAGAGCCGGCTCGCCAAAGCGATCGAGCTTGGTGAACAGGATCTCTTGTCGGCACAGCTCGCGATAGTCGCTGACGGCAATCCCATACGCGGTCAGCATGTCGGCCAGCGCCTGTGGGCTGCCGCTCGTCGCAAGCTTCTTTGCCAGAGCGTCCAGCAAGCGGTCGACTTCGGCTTCGCTGACCGTGATGTCTTTTCGTGCGGCATCCCATGACAACAGGCGCGCTTCGACCAGCTCTTTATGCGCCTGCGCCAGCGTCAGTGGGCGCGCGGGATCAGGCGGTGCTTGCTGCGCGATCCCCTGCAAGAGCCGCAGCCGCGCGAGCACCTGGGCGCTAGTGATCGGCTCACCCTCGATGAGAACAAGGACCGCATCAAGCGGCATCACCGACGAATCCGCCAGCGATTTGGCCGCGGGCGAAGTCACCGAAGGGGGAGGCGATGACAGCGACTTGGCCCATGCCGCCGACCAGGGGACCAGCACCAAGAGAGCTGCTGCTGCGAGTCGGATCATAAGACACTCTAGCGTGTTCCTCGACAGCGAAGCAGCCGCTGTGCAACATCGAGCCGCGCGTTCTTCGTCGTCTGTGCTCTCTTATCGGGGGCATCTAGCGCGAGTCGCTTCGGCTGTACGAGATGCCGGCGAAGTATTGCCGCGAGGCCACATAGGAGGCGCACATGGGAGCTGCAGTTGGAGCCGGATAGAAGGAGCATGATAGAAGGAATGGGCGCGCTCAGCCCTTGGACCATGGCGCGTGTCTTGGGCGATTCGTGCGACTGAACGTTCGCTGCCGGCGGGCGACAGACCGCAAAAAGGAGCTTGCTATGAGAGTGCTCATCACGGGCGGTACCAACGGAATGGGAAAGGGTGTTGCGCGGGCTCTTGCGGCGCGTGACCCGAAGCACGAGATCATCATCCTGGGTCGCTCGGCCGAGCGCGGTGAGTCAACACTGCGCGAGCTTCGCAGCGTCGCCAACAGCCCGAGCATCTCGTTTGTGTGCTGCGACCTCACCAAGCTCAACAACGTCAAGAATGCCATCGCTGAGCTTCGCGCCAGCACCCCGTCACTGGACGCTGTGTTCATCAACGCTGGGCTGGGTTACGCAGCCGCGCGGAACGAGACCGAAGACGGAATGGACCCCCATTTCCAGGTGAACTATCTGTCGCAATTCATGCTCACTCTGCAGCTTTTGGATCTGCTAGAGCGATCCCAGCACGGCGGCCGAGTGGTGTTCAACGTCACCGAAGGGGGTCACATCGCCTGGGATGACCTGCAGATGAAGCAGAGCTGGGGTTATGAGCGGGGCATCCAGCAGGCCATGGTGGCCAAGCGCATGTTCTACGCGCGTCTGCACGATCTCACACGGAAGGCGCAGGAAAATCGGACGTCGTTCTTTGGCTTTCAGATTCCAAAGACCGTGTGGAGCAACCAGATCAACATCATTCCGTGGCACATGCGGGCCATCGCCACCGTCGTGAAATGGCTCGGTGGCTTCATCTCGATCGACGAGTGCGGAGAGCTCATGGCTCCGCTGTTCACCGAGGACCAAGCAGCGAGCCTCAAGCGCTCGGGCACGTTCGTCACACGGACAAAGCAGGGCTTTATCGAAAAGGAAGATCCGGTCGCGTTCGATCGCGCGTCGCAAGAGAAGCTCTGGAACATCAGCCTCGATCTGTGCAGGGACGAAGACACCAGACGAATCGCGGCTGCGCTCTGCCAGCGGTCGCAGAGCCAGGCGACCACTGCACCTAGCTAGCTAAGCGCGGACTGTCTGCCGGCCGCTGCGCAGACACAACACCGCGTTGAGGTCGCACATCCGGGTTGTACGTGATCGTGACGAGCAAGCCGTGGTTGCTCTCGAAACGAAGCCCGTCCGGCTTTTCGATAAGTTGATTAATATATCCAACTTGCAGATTGAGGCTATCCGTAAAGTGATAACCAAGTGATGCAGTGGCGCGATTCTGATCGAAAATATTTGCCTTCACGAGTGAACTGCCAAAATTTAAGAATATTTCATCGTATATGCTGATAAATACAGTGCGGGCCGTTAGTGAAGTGCGGTTTAATGGCACTGTGACACGAAGCAGATGCCGGAAGCGATTACTTTCATGATATCCATCAATAATGAAGCTTCCGCTACTGTCTTTGCTTAGCTGACCAATGAAGCGCTGCTCTAGGCGGGCGCGATTCTGAATTCGCACGCGATCTATTTGGCTGCCTAGCTGCGCTTGCTCCCACAGACGGTGCTCGGGAAACTCGGCGCTGCTCGGGAACGCGCCATAGGCCCAGCTCTCGACGAAGCCATAGCCCGCGCTGACCAGCACATCGGGATGCAGATGCACATTCAGCGCACCGCGTACAAGCAACTGCTGCATCGAATTGAACTCAAAAAAACGCGGCTGCACTTCGACGTACACACTCAGCCAATCATGGAATCGTATGGTTGAATTAAGAAGCAACCATGCGATAGTCTGTTGTGCTATCACGGGTTCTGCAGGGGGAGCCGTTTGGGCCGACACTCTGGAAGATGCCGCTAGCGCGACAAAAAGGACCAAACCAAGGTACGTGCGCATGGAATTACGATATACACGCGCCAGGAGTACTGCTTGTGCATACTCGTTAATCTTTTGTCATCTACACATGCCACCCACCAACCCGCGCGGCGGCGAATGGTGCAGACACTCCGGCGAGCCTGTGCCGAGCACACGATGAGCCCTCGGCTTGCCCGCTAGCAGGCAGCGGCGAACTCGATCTGTTTCTCGACGCATACGGCGGTGGGCTGCGGGCGGAAGCGCCAGCTCTTGAGAGCCGCCGCAATCTGGCCGCTGGCGTCGAAGGCGACATGCAGCGGGGTTACCGACTGCACCATGCCCGTCTGGTTGATGCACAGGCGATACCGTCCACGCAGGCGTTCGCCGCAGGAAAGCTGCTGCAGCTCCGGCGGGGCTCGTGGGTCGTCGCCCTGGCTGATCTTGTGCTCGGCAAACCACGACTCCTGCACATCGACCGTCGGCAGGCCGGGTACCGGCGAAGCGACGCTCACTAGCTCTGGCTGGGTACCGCTAGCTCCCGTCCCCTCTGTGGCGGGCCGCCCACTGCCGCGACACTCGACGCGGAACGCCAGGTTCTGCTGAAAGCACAGCGGCAGCGGCAGCGGGCGATAGCGCCAGCCGCGCAGCGTCGCGATGATGCTCTCGTCGGCCTCGGGAATCCCAGCCACCACATCGACCGACTGCACGCCGCCATCGCGAGCGAGACACAGCCGATATGTCCCCACCAGCGTCGAGTCACAGCGCGAGCCGCCAATCGTCGGCGGCAGGTGCGGATCATCTCCGGTGCTCAGCTTCTCTTTCTTCCAGGCGACCGAGTCAGACGTCGCCATCGGCGTGGCACAGCCAGCAAGCAGCGTCCCGGTCAAGCAGCCCAGACGAAGCATCCTCCATTGCGGCGAGCGGCGAATCCAAGCCAAGGTTTCCATGACAGGCCCCCGAAGTAGATAAGGGACGAACATCTCTATTCTTCCACCATCGGCCTGCCTTGGCTGCCGGTTTCGCGATCGGTGCGGCCACCCTCGGCAGCGAACTAGATACGCTCCGGTCCGGTGCGACTGAATGGCCATTCAGTGAGCACAGGGATCTCCCTTCTTAGGCCGTCCGAAACTTCCGCCGATCCATCTCATCCGCCAGGAAGTCTGGCGCGAGGTGGGCGCAGATCAGCGTCCTTTTTACGTCGCTGTGGCCGAGGATGTTTTCCAGGGTGAGGATGTTGCCGCCCTGCATGATGAAGTGGGATGCAACGGTATGACGCAGCGCATGCCAGGGCTGCGCGGGCACGCGACAGCCAGCCACCTGCAAGAGCAACGGCCGGCCGCGCTTGGCGTGGCTGCTGTGTACGGACGAACGGTCAGCCACGCGACGTCTGGCCTGAACCAAAGCGCTGGGATCGGGTCCATGGCACGGACGCGCTGAATGGCCATTCAGTACACGGCGCGTCCCAGCGCTGTAGCACACTAGAAAATCGGAATATTCCGAAACTCCGATTTCAGGCCCTGCAACGTCGAATGGCGCGGCCAGGAACAACGGAGCGAGCTACTGAATCAGCCGCTTGATCTCGCCCGTGGCAACGTACGATCCCCCCGCCGATGCTTCCACCACTTCGTCACAGACATACAGAATCCCCAGCTCGCGAATACTGCGCGGGAAGCGGATGTTCC
>CAZKOY010000198.1:0-9095 GCA_964554495.1 uncultured Myxococcales bacterium | reverse complement strand
GGCCGAGCCGTCGGAGGCTCCCCCCCTCGGAGATGCTGGGGGGCCCCTTCCAGGTGCCCCTCGTTGGGCCGAGCCGTCGGAGGCTCCCCCCCTCGTGCGTGCAGAGGGGATGGTGCGATGTCCGCCTGGAGCGCTGGCGGTGGGCTGCCGGCGGTGCCCTCGTCGAGGAGCGGCGCTGGGCCGGGGGCGGCAAGCGAGCGTGGTTTCTGCTCGCCGGGCGAGTGAATCGACATGTCGGCGGAATCTAGCACATTCCTCGCGGCTCGCTCGGACGCAGTCCCGTGGATAATGCGGCGCACTTTGACGCTGGATCCACGAACGTCGCCCTATACCTTGACCACGCTTCGGCCCGAACACTTCGCTGGCCTGGAAGCGCTGCAGCAGGCCTGCTATCCGACGCTGCACCCCGACGAGCTTATGCGCATGCCGCACTTTGAAAGCCAGTATGCGGTGTTCGCGGCGGGTCAGATCGTGGTCGTGGTCGATGGGCAGGTGATCGGGCAAGGCTCGGGCTTTTTCACCGACTTTGACTTCGCTGCCCCGGCGCATCGCTTTGCCGAGTTCTGCGACGCTTTTTTCTTTCGCGGGCACCAGCCCACGGGGGCCTATTACTACGGCGCGGACATCAGCGTGCATCCGCTGTGGCGCGGACGCGGTATCGGGCGCGCGATCTATCAGGCACGCAAGCAGCTTGTGCGGGCGCATGGCAAGCGCGGCATTGTCGCGGGCGGTCTGCTGCCTGGATATGCAGCACACCGTCGAGACATCAGCGTGAAAGAGTACGTCGCAGCGGTAGTCGCAGGGCGGCTGTTCGATCCGACGCTGTCGTTTCAGCTCAAGCAGGGCTTTGTCGTGCGCGGTCTTCTGCCTGGCTATATCCACGACAGCGCTTCGGATGGCTATGCGACGCTTTTATTCTGGGACGCTACGAGGGGCGATCTGTAAAGACGTGGCATTTTCTGTCGGTGAGGGCGCTGTTTGCCCGGCCTTACTTGCGCCAGGTGCCGCCGCTTTCGATGCGCTTCTTTACGGCGCGCAGCATGTTGGGGATCGAGCGACGGGCCATGTAGTCCTGGATAAAGCGCGGGATTTTCCGGCCGCTGTCGATCCAATTTTGATAGACGACCAGCGTGCGCGTCGGCGTGACCTCGGTCAGCTGATAGCTGCCGTCGCAGTCGGCGATGGTGTTATCGGGGGCGGTCTTGTCGAGGCGCCAGTGGACGCTGTGCTGCTCGTGGTTTAGCTCGAAGTGCGCGGTATAGCGGGCGGTGGTCACCGAGGCATCGACCTGCATGCGGACCTTGATGTAGTTCGGCTGCTTTTCCAAGACCCAGACTTTTTCGACGCGCGGCTGGTACTCGGCTTTGTCTTCATAGCGGATGACGGTCTGCCAGACCTCGTCGAGCGGGCGGTCGATGACGATGGCGCCGACGCCGCGGCCCGAGGCCTTGCCGTTGGGGGCGGTGATGGTCTCGCTGCGGACCGGCACGTCACCGCGCAGGGCCTTGGCTAGCTCGGGTTCGGTCAGGCCCACGCTGGCCGCCACCAGGGCACACAAGAACGGAAGAATGTGCATAGGCGATGTGTATCACGGCGGCGCCCGGCCGCTTGGCTTGAACACGCGCGCAAGCCCGCGGGAACAGGGCAAGAACCGGCTTCGGCAGGCCCGTGTTTTTGGTTTTCTTCATTGCCCCGACAAAGTAAAGTAATGCTCGCTACAAAAGGTGTGACTATGACACAGGTAAGTGATGGGAAGAAGCCGCTCGACAACAAGGCGCGCTCGGCGCTGACCACCGGCAAGGCTCCCGAGGCTGTCAAGCCCGCAGACCTGCTGGAAGCGGTCGAAGCCAGCAGCCAAAGCCAGTCGAATATCGAAAAGATCCGCAGCATTTTGTTTGGCAACCAGATGCGCGACTACGAAGCGCGCTTTGCCCGCCTTGAAGCGCAGGTCAGCCAAGAAAGCACCGAGCTACGCGCCGACTTTCGCCGTCGCTTCGAGTCATTAGAGGGCTATGTCCGGCAGGAGCTGGACGCGCTCAACGAGCGCATCAGTGGCGAGTACAACGAGCGCAGCGGCGCCCTGCAAGAAGTGCAAAAGACCGTCGAGACGCTGGGCCAGGGGCTCGACAAGCGCGTGCATCAGCTAGACGACCAGATGAACAAAGCCCAGCGTGAGTTGCGGCAGCACCTGCTTGCGCAGTCCAAGCAGCTACGCGACGACATGCAGGCGGGGGTGAGCGAGCTGTCGGCGCTGGTGCAGCGCGAGCTGCAGCAGCTGCGCAGCGACAAGACCGATCGGGCGGCCTTGGCCGGTCTTTTGACCGATCTGGCGGCGCGCTTGAGCGCCGAGAGCTAGTCCGGTGTACCGGCGAAGCTGGGCCAGCCTGCCGCCCAGGCGCCTGCTGGACACCTAAACATTCCGTCGAGAAGCTTGCAGGAAAGCAGTCGATACGGTCTGCATGTCGGAATCGCCGCCACAGTCTTCGCCCCTTGAATCTGCTGCGATCGCGGCCGTGGGCGTCGGCTTGACAAAAGAAGGCGTCACGGCGCCTTCCGATGGCATCGAAGCGACGCGCAGCGACGATGCGTACGGCACGCTGCGCGAGCTGCTTTTGGCTCCCGAGCAGCGCGAGCTTTCGGATCTGAAGCGACAGTTATCGCAAGTGCGGGCGCCGGTCGCCGTGGATAGCGTGGCCGAGGTCCTGCCAGCCGCAGTGGCGCTTGCCAACCAGCAGAGCCCGCAGATGGCGACGGCCCTGCAGCCGCTTTTAGAGGGCACATTGACGCACGCCGTGCGCCAGCGGCCCGAGGTGATTGCCGAGGCCATCTTTCCCATCATGGGGCCGGCGATCAGTCGCGCGATCCGCGAAGCGCTGTCGCGCATGATGCAGCAGACGACGTACGCGCTTGAGCATGCGTTTTCGCTGCGCAGCTGGCGCTGGCGACTGGAAGCGCGGGCGACGGGCAAGCCGTTCAGCGAAGTCGTGCTGCTGCACAGCTTGGTGTATCGCGTCGAGCAGGTGTTTCTGATTCATCCCGAAAGCGGCCTGCTTCTGCAGCACGTACACGTCGATCTGCAGCACGCCAGCGCCTCAGAGAGCGTCGAGCTGCAGAATGCCTCGATGGTCTCTAGCATGCTGACGGCGATTCAGGACTTTGTGCGCGACTCGTTCCGCGTCGACAGCAAGGCGGCGCTGGATACCGTCGAAGTGGGCGATGTCACGGTGTGGATCGAGCGCGGTCCCCATGCGGTCTTGGCCGGCGTCATTCGCGGTACGGCACCGGTCTCGCTGCGCGCCGTATTTCGCGAAGTGTTGGGGCTGTGTCATCGCGACTTTTTGCCGCAGCTCAAAGCGTTCTCTGGGGATTCCGACGAGCTGCAGGGGCTTCGACCACATCTTGTGCGCTGTCTGCAGCAACAGCAGCAAGAGAAGTCAGGTCGGCCGATCAAAGCACTTTTGATCTTGTCGCTGCTGTGCATCGCGGCGCTGGCTGGGCTGGGTTATCTGGGCGTGCAGTCTTATCAGAGCGCGCAGACACTGCGACGGGCGACGGCGTCCCTGCAGCAGCAGCTCGGGGTGGTCGTCGTGCAGGCGCGGCGTGCCGGGGGGCGCTTTGACATCGAAATTCTGCGCGATCCGCAGGCCAAGCCAGTCGAGCTTCTGCTGCGTGAAGCCGGGCTTTCGCCCGATCGCGCGACGCTGCACGAGCGGCCATTTTTGGCCATGCAACCTGAGCTCATCGTCGGTCGTGCCGCGCTGGCCCTGCGTCCGCCAAGCAGCGTGCAGCTATCGATGCCCAGCCCCGGCACGCTGCAGCTTGTGGGTCAAGCCGACGAGGACTGGATCGACGATGCGCGCTTTTTGGCCGGCGCGATTGCCGGTGTGCAGTCCGTGGAGATCGACGTAAAGCCGCTGCCCAAGCCGCCGCAGCTTTACGACATCTTGATGGAACGCGCGCGAGCCTTGGAATCCATCGTGTTCCATTTCCGGGCCGGCAGCATCGAGCTAGTACCTGGGCAAGAAGCGCAGCAAGAAAAGGCGCTGACCGAGATCAAAGAGATCCTGCGCATGGCGCAGCACGACGAAAGCCTGGATGTCACCATCGAGGTCTACGCGCATACAGACACCATCGGTGATGCGCTCTACAATCTGCGCCTGCGTGAGAGTCGTGCCAAACAGATGCGTGTCTGGTTGGCCAATGCTGGCATCGATATGCGCAAGATGCGGGCTGTGGCTCCTCTGCAGTTTGAACAAGAGCGCACGGAGCGAGCGGCGTCGTTCCGCGTTGTCGTGACCGCTCGTACCGTCGCCAAAAAGAGATCGCGATGATTCAAAAGAAGCTCTGCATGTTAGGGGCATTCGCCGTCGGCAAGACCAGCTTGGTGCGCCGCTATGTCCACAGCATGTTCACCGACAAGTACCTGACCACGGTCGGCGTGAAGATCGACAAGAAGGACGTGCAGCACGCTGGGAAGACGGCGTCTCTTTTGCTGTGGGATCTGTATGGCGAAGACGAGTTCCAGCGCTTGCAGACCTCGTACCTGCGGGGCTCGGCGGGGCTCTTGATCGTGGCCGATGGCACGCGACCGGCGACGGTGGACAAGGCGATCGAGCTACGCGATCGCGCGCTTTCGGCGCTGGGACCGCTTCCGCACCTTTTGATTCTTAACAAGAGCGATCTTTTGCCGGAATGGGAAGTGCGGCCCGAGCGGATCGACGAGCTTTCACGCAGCGGCTGGGAGATCCTGCGTGCCAGCGCCAAGACCGGCGAGGGCGTCGAGGAAGCCTTTTCCACGATCACCGCGCGCATGCTAGGGGACGGGCGGTGAGCGGTCGAGCGCACCCACTGCCGCAGGTGGTCTCGGCGTACCTGCTGCCCCTGGTGTTGCGCTCGCGTCATCCGGCGTTCTTGCGCACCGACCACAACGGCTATGTCATCGAGCACGGCGGAGCACTTGCACACTATGGCATCCACGAGCTGCAGCCGGGGCAGCCGGCCAGCGCGCAGATCAGCCTGCTGACCGGCTTTCTGCCGCACGATGGCGAGCCCTTGCACCTGTCGGCGGTTCACACCGAAAGCGGCGCCTGCGCGGATCTGCACGTCTTTGTCGATGGTGAGAACACGTGGGTGGTGCTGCTCGACACCACGAGCGAGCACGATCAGAAGCAGGCCATGCAGCAAAAAGGCAACGAGCTAAGCCTGCGCAGCGAGCGCCAAGGCCTGATGCTGGACACGTACTTGGGCAAGTCGGTGGCCGAGAGCCTGATGGCGGGACGCTGGCAGCGCGGCGGCGAGCGGCGCGAGGTGACGGTCCTGTTTGTCGACATCCGCGGCTTTACGCCGTACAGCGAAGACCACTCGCCCGAGGAAGTCTTTCGGACCTTGAATCAATACCTGCCCGTGATGATCGAGCCGATCGAGGCCCACGGCGGCTTGATCGAGCAAATTGCCGGCGATGCCGTGATGGGGATCTTCGGTATCGGCGAGGCTGACAAGTGTACGGCCGCAGCGCAGGCCGTCATCGCGGGTCTGCACGTGCAGCGCGCGGTGCGAGCGCTCAATGCCCGGCGCGCGGCACAGGGTCTTTCGTGCTTGGGCGTTGGGATCGGTATTGCCAGCGGCCCGGCGGCGGTCGGTATTGTCGGGACCTACGATCGTCGAGGGTTCGCGGCGATCGGCCATCACGTCAACTTGGCCTCGCGACTGCAAGGGCAAGCGCGATCCTTTGAGCTTGTGATCGACGAGCCCACGCACTCGCTGTGGCAGGAAGCGCGTCAGCGCGACGCGATGAACGAGGACTTTTCCGACGTGCTCATCGACGAAAGGCAGGTCGCCCTGAAGGGCTTTCGCGAGGCGCTGCGGACGTTTGTGATCACGGTCGCAGCGAGCAGCTTTCCTGTGGCTTCCTCTGGTGCTGAGCGTTTCTAGATCATGCCGACGCTGGAACGTACCGATGCAGCCCTTTTCTATGAACAGGCCGGACAGACGGGCCCGCACGTGCTCTTGGTTCAAGGCGCCGGCTGCGTGGGAAATGGCTGGCGACCGCAGATCGACGATCTGGCGCGCGACCATCGCGTGATCTGGTTCGACAATCGCGGAATCGGTGCCAGCCTGCCGCTGCGCGGGCCGGTCACGGTGGCCGCTATGGCGCAGGACTGCTTGCACCTATTGGATCAGCTAGGTGTTGAGCGCGTTCATGCCGTGGGCCACTCGCTGGGTGGCTTGATCGTGCAAGAGCTTGCCCGCATCGCGACGGCTCGCGTGCGCAGCCTGTCGCTGATCTCGACCTTGTGGCGGGGCCGCGATATCGCAGTGCCTTCGCTGGCCAACCTAAAAGTCTCGCTGGGCATGCTGTTTGGCAGCGAGCGCAAGCGCTGGTTGACGGCGGCTCGCCTGTGTTTTCCACCGGCCTATCTTTCGACGCTGGCTGGCGAAGAAGCGCTGCGTCTGATGCGGCTGATCTTCTGTGCAGATTTTCCGTATCAGCCGCCGATCGTGCGCAAGCAGATCGCCGCGTTGTGGCAGCACCGCGGCGGGGACATGACTGCGCTGCAGACCATCCCGACTCTGATCTTGACTGGAGCCCACGATATCGTCGTGCATACGCGGTTCAGCGACGATCTGAAAGCCCGCTTGCCGCACGCCCGCATCGAGCGCTTTGCCGACGCAGGGCATGGCCTGCCCTTGCAGCATGCAAGCGCGGTCAATCAGCGCGTACGCGAACACATCGCAGGCGCCGAGCGGCACTAGCGTTGCGTTGCAGGTCGGCGTTCGCAGCTAGCGCAGGCCTGCGATCATCGAGGACGAGACGGCGGCCGCGGTCGCAGCCGTGGCAGCGCGGTGCAGCGGCTTGGGATCGTGATGTTCGTCGCTGAGTCCGGCGATGGACGAGCGCGACAAGTTGCCCGCGACCGAGAGGAAGCGCCACAGACGCTGCGCCGCATACAGCACTGGACCGATGGCCGCGATGACCAAGCCGGTCTGCACCGCGCTCATGCCCCACATGACCGGGGTGCTTTCGCCGCGTCCAAACCACAGCGCCAGACCCAAAAGGCCCATCGGCAGCGCTGCCAAGGCCAACAACCCTGGCACGCCACCCGGAATGCGGAACGGTCGCGGCAGGCTGGGCTCGCGAATACGCAGAACGATCAGCGCGACGAACTGCAGCAGCATCGCACCGCCGTACAAGATGACGTCGATTTGCACCAAGCGCTGAAAGCCCAGACCCATGCAGGCGATGTACAGCGCCGCGGCGATCAAAAGAACGCGGCGAGGGGCTCCGGTGCGCTCACTGCGGCGACCCAGCCAAGCGGGCAATAGCCCATCGCGAACCATCGCCAGCGGCAAGCGTGAGTGTGAAAGCACCAGCGCGTTGAACATGCCGATGCCGCACAGCGCGCCGCCAAGAGCGATGGCCACAGCGACGGTGGGACCGCCCAAGCGATGACCGATGTCGACCCACGTGCCCGTGGTCCAAGCGCCAGCCGGAAGGCCACTGCCTGCGGCAAAGAACACCGGGATGGTGTAACAGGCCGCGACCAAGGCGACGGTGATGAACAGCGCACGCGGATAGTTGCGCTGTGGATTTTCGACCTCGCTGGCGACGGTGGATGCGCTGTCCCAGCCCAGGTAATTCCACATGCACAAAAGGATGCCGGTCATCCACAACGGGCCAGTCGCCGCGCTCGATGCGGCCGTGGGCGGGGCTGTCAAGACACCGACAAGCTGATCCCAGCTCAAGTGGCGCAGAGCCAGTCCGCCGCAGATGGCGACGATGATGAACGGGAACAGCAGCAGCACACCCAGCCCGATGCTGCCGGTGCCAACCGAGCGGCTGCCGCGCAGGTTCCAAAGGACGCAGATCACGACCATGGCCACGCCAGCCCACCAGCCGCTGCCGCCGATCCCAGTGTCGCGCAGCGCCGGGAAAATGCGTCCCAGATACGTGACAAGCAGCGTCGGATAGATCGCCATGTCGAACAGGCTGAAGGCGACCATCAGCCAGGCTTCCTGCATGCCCCAAAACGGCCCTAGTGCGCGCCGTACCCAGGTGTAATAGCCGCCCTCGTGAGGCAGGCTGCTGGCAAGCTCGCCGACGAGCAGGGCCGACGGGACGCTCCAGATGCAGGGCACGATCAGCAGCAGCAAGAGCGAGTTCAGATAGCCATGGCCGCTGACGATCTCTTCCAGTCCATAGGGGCCGCCGGAAACGACGAAAAACAGCGTAGCGATCAGCGGCAGCAGGCCCAGGGTCGGGCGCAGAGACGCGGCAGCAGGCGCCGCTTCATGAACGGCAGATCGAGCGGGCGAGGTGGGCAGCTCAGACGGATGCGTCGGAGCGGCAGAGTCGAAACGGGGCGTCGGAAAAAAGGCCGACACGCGCTTGCGCTGCGTGACGACCTGCGTTGCAGTCCCACTGGGTAGGAGTCTTCGGCGCTGAGCAACGGCCGACGCGACCTGTTTCATTCTCTGGCCTCCTTCTAGGGCGAAGTGTGGCGCAGCGCGGACACTCGGTGCAAGGGCAATTTCGATGATTTTCTTGACAGCATTTCCGGCGGCAAAAAGCGCAAGGAAATCGCCAACAAAACGGCTATCCAGCCAGCGGACGTTGTGCTGTAGTCTGCCCAATTCCTGCGTCACGGACGGAGAACTATCATGCGCACCTCGCAGACCTTGCTTAGCTTGCCCAACGTGCTGCTCACGCTGTTTGTTGCGTGGGCAGGAATCTCGTCGCAGACAAACTTCGCATGGGGAGCCAAGTGCCCCAATGTGCATATCGTGCTCGACCGCTCGGGATCGATGTCGAGCACCGTAGGCGGCAGAACGCGCTGGGACATCGCCAAAGAAGCGGTGGTCGCCGTCCTCGACAAGTACGACGGCAAGTTCCCCATCGGCATGTCGATCTTCCCGAACACGGGCTGCGATGCCGAGCTAGTGACCGAGCCGAAGTACAAGTCAAAGATGGCGATCACCACGGGCATGAATCGCACGGGTCCTAGCGGCAGCACGCCGTCGGCAAGTGCCATGCAGCATGCGCTGGCCTTGAAGTCGCTGCGCGAGCCCGATCGCGAGCAGTACGTGATCCTGATCAC
>CAZKOY010000197.1:0-9271 GCA_964554495.1 uncultured Myxococcales bacterium | reverse complement strand
GTGTCCATGCCACCGGTCTCGCTCGCGGTCCAGCGCTCGATCTTGCCGGTCTGGATGTTGATCGAATAGGCATCCGAGTTGGCCCGTGCCGACGACATCGAGAAGCCCAGATCGACTCCGTTGTTGTGAAAGTGAACACCCCCAATGACGCCGATGGGAATCTGGGCCAGCGGCCGGTATTGCTTGGTTGCCGTGTTCATCACGTACACCCGGCTGATGCCGTTTTCGTTGGTGACAAAGGCCAGATTCCGCCCGTCGAGAGACAGATCAAAACCCTCGACGTCCCACGGAATCGCCGTGGTAAGAAAGCTCATGGTGCCGGTCTTCAGATCGACATAGGCTAGGCGGTGAAATTCGGAGTCTTTGTCTGTGGTGACATACACTCCTTTTTTGTCGCGCGAAAACATCGCATCTTCATACGCAACCTTCTCTGTGGTCTTGGGAGTCAGAAGGAACTTGCTGCGGCTTGGCAGATCGACGAGCCAGATGTACGACTCGACGGCCGAGACCTGTTCGCCCAGAAGAAGCTGCGTTTGATCGGGCGAAAAGTCGAGCGCCCCCCAGCCGCCGCCCTGAAGCGGCAGCACAAGCTGATCCGTCTTGGGGTCGCGTGGGTCGACGATCCACAGGTCGTTGTCTTTGCCGGTGCGCCGCGTCGACATATACGCGATGCGATCGCCCTTGGGTGAAAAGACAGCGCCCGTGTTGCGCGACTTGCCGTCGGTAAGCAGCGTCGTTTCGCCAGTCTTTTCGTCATAGCGGTACAACTGAAACCACTCGCCGCCGCCGATGTCTTTGCTGAACACAAAGAAGTCGCCCGCCGTCGAGACCGGCGGATATTTGGCGCCGCCGACGCGGTCGGCAAAGAAAGTTAGCTGCGTGCGCGCACCGCCGGGAAACGCGACGCGGTGGATCTGCGGTGTGTCGGCAAAGCGCGTTGAGATCAGCATCTCGCGCTTCTTGGGATGCCAGCTTGCAAAGCTGGCCGAACGAAACTCGGTATATCGCTGCAGACGCTCAGCGAGCGCGCGGGGAATTGCCGGAATGCCCTCGGCTACAAGGTTGTCGGCCGGCTTGACGAACTGCGCCGCGTCATCGGCGGTCTGTGCCGCACCCGGAGCCGTTGTATGCGCCGTGCCTTGAGATGGGGCAGCCGCTGGCGCAGGCGAACCGACAGGCTGTGGATTTCCCGTCGGAGCAGCCGGCGGGGCGGGCGGAAGCTGAGCCACACCCAGCGACTGCGCGGATGTGACTTTGTCGGCCTGTGCGAGCGGAAGCGAAACAGAAAGCGAAGCCAGCACGGGCAAGAACAGCTTGAGCGATCGAATGAAACGCAGACGCAGCAATGGAGCCTCCTTTTTCTGAGTGGTTGCGAGTTGGGAATTTTGTTTCTGCAAACACAGAGCGCGCGGCATTTAGTCCCGCTGGGCTGCTTAGTCGCCCAGCGTGCGGCGCAGAAAGTCGTTCTGAAACACGCGCTGCGGATCGAGCGTTTGGCGCAGCGCAACGAAGCGATCGAAGCCGGGATAGACGCGCTGCAGATAGTCCTTGCCGACGGAAAACTGCTTGCCCCAGTGCGGACGAGCCGAAAGGGAAGTCATCAGTTCTTCGAACGCCGCGAAATAGTCCGCGCGATCTCGCCCCATGCCGCAGCCGATATAGGCCCCCAAACATGCGCTGTCCTGTCCGCCGGTTGGGCTCAGCCACGCGGCATCCGCAGCGACGAAGCGAAGCTCGGCAGGGAAGTTGATGCGCAAGCGCTGTCGCGCGATGAGGTCACGCAGACCAGAAAGCGCAGCCGCCGCGTGTTTTCGCGGAAACGCATACTCGGTCTCTTCGTGAATGGGCGGCATCGGCACGGGCAGCACCGACGTGTTGGGGCCATGGCGAGTCCGCGGCCGAAAGTACGCCGCAGCGACCACTTGATTGACGCGTGGAATATCTGCGGGACGCAGGCTAGCCCAGCGCAAGATGCCGGAAAACAGCCAGCGGTTGACGACTTTTTCGTCGAGGAAATGGGAAACGCGGCTCAAGTCGCTGGCCTGCGTAGTCGGGTAGCAGCGCGACAGCAGGATCGAATCGCAGTGCGGCAGCCACCACAGCTTCACGTACGGCGCGCTGTCGATGATCTGCGGCAGGTCGCGCAGCACGTCGTCAAAGGGCTGCACACGCTGTTCTTCGCGCAGGTGAAAGGCCGGCACCGTGGCCAGGGTCACTTCGCTGAGCACGCCCAGCGCACCGATGTGAACCTGCGCGGCATGCAACAGATCGCGGTTCTCGTCGAGACTTGCCGAAACGACGCGACCATCGGCCAACACCAGGCGCAGCCCAGCGACGCGGCTCGACAGACAGCCAAGGCCGGGCGCGCTGCCGTGGGTGCCGGTGGCGATGGCGCCGGCAATGCTCTGCTGCGTGACCGAACCGATGACCGGCAGCGTCATACCGTGCTGGGCCATGGCCGCGACCAGGCGGTGCAAGCGAATGCCCGCCTGCACTGTGATCTGCTGCTTGGCATGGTCGACTCGTACCACGCGCTGCATGCGGTCAAGCTGCAGCAGATAGCCGTCGCTGCACGCGATATCGGACCACGAGTGGCCGGCTCCGACGACCTTTACTGTGCGACCCTCGCGACCCGCGCGGCTCAGCACGTCGGCGATCTCGGCTTCGTTTTGCGGAGCGATCCAGGCCCGCGGCTGGGCACTGGCCGTGCCTGCCCAGTTCTGAAAACGGCGTGGCGATGGGTTCTGCGACATGGCGGCTAAAAGCGCGCGTCCAGGCCCAAGCTTGCAAGCGGTCCTCCGGCGCGGGCGAAGCTGCTGCTCACGCTGGGGCCATTGCACGTCGTGCTGGATGAGTCGATGGCGCGGCATGCGTCGTCGAGATAGGCGCCGCCAACCCCCGAGTCGAGGATCAGCGTGCCGGGGCCGCCGTTGCCGCGCAGCCAGTACTTCAAGCCGAGCGTGCCCCAGAAATAGGCGGAAGCGCCCTCGCCAGCCAGGTGCAGCGTGAAGCGCTTGGCCAAGGGGATGTTGATCTCGCCCCCTGCGCTGTAGAAACCAAAGTCGGGCTGGCGGCTGCCGGTTGAAAGCAGGCGATAGCCGCTGCGGAAGATCAGGTTCAGCCCGTCTAGGCTTCCGAGTCGGAATGAAAAGCCAAACGAGAACGCTGTGCCGCCCAGGCGGTTCAGGATGGCACCGGGATCGAGGCTGAGCTCAAAGTACGAGCTGCTGAAGCCGACGTGTCCCCGCACTTCGCTGAGCACGCCAATCGGGCTGCTCGTCATAAAGCCGAGTGGTGCCACCGATACACCCACTTTTAGCGGAACCGGCAGGTAGTACTCGAAGCGGAAGTCATTGAGCATGGCGAAGGCCAGCGGCGAGACACCGAACATCGGCCTCAGGTGCCCGACGAAACGGAACATGCCGTACCACAGGCGCGGGACATACAGAGGCTCACGCAGCGGGTCGCTGGTGGGCTGTGCCACATCGCCGACGCGGGTGACGGTGCCACGCAGCAGACGGCCGCTTGCGACATACACGGTGCGGCCGTTTTCGTTGCTTGGGGAATAGATCCGCTCGACGGCAAACTGCCCCACGACATCGTTGCTGGGGCGGCGCTCGCTGCGGCCCGTCGTCGGGTCGACCGTGCGCACCAAGCGCTGGCTGCGCAGCACAAAACGGTCACCGACGGCAATTGGATCGCTCGAAGCAATCGCTACCCAGCCGATTGCCACCTTTGTGACACGGGCATTGCCCAGGCGCGCGGATTCTTCAGACATCGCCTTTGTCGGTCGAGTGGCAGCCGGCGCAGCACTCGCCGCGGCATCATTTCCGACGGCAGCTGGCGCAGGCGATGCCACCGTTGGCGCCGCGGGCAGCGCCGATGCCTGGCCGCGCAGCGGGTCAAGAGCCTCCATCGCGCTGGCCGTGGGGTGCTGCGGATCGCTCAATGAATACGTCAGTGCGCCGTATTCCGCGACGATCACCAGAAGCTGCGAACCGCTGACGGCCAAGCGCAGGGCATTGCGCCCCGCGGCAAAGCGGCTGACCAAGCGAGGCCCCGCAGCATCCGCCAAGTCAAAGGTCAGAACGCCGTCGGGGCCACACGCGACATAAAGCAGGTTACCGACGCGCAGCGCATCACTTACGGCGTGCGATGTCGGGATCTTGATCGTGCCGACGAGCGCGCCTGCGGCATCTAGGAGCTGCACGCTCTCGCGATCGGCGATGCGCACGCTGCCGGGGGCCGGCGTCGCGGCGCGCACAGACAGTGGGCCCAAAAGGCCGAGCAGCATCGCAATGAGTACACATGGAGCAGGGCAGAAGCGGGTGCGAAGGGCAGGGCAGGGCGGCATGGAAGCTCCAGAAAGAAGGGGACAAGGATGGTGAGCGCCGCCGCGCGGGAATCGGCTTAGCGTCGGTTAGACATCGGCGGCGACCGCAACAGATGCCGCAGCTTCGGCGAGGCGGCGGCGATAGTGTTCCACGAGGGCGCGCCCGCCCCGGACATCGCGTGCGTAGTAGCGAGCGCGGAGCTGCAGTAGCGCCTGCTCACTGAGATCGCCGTCCCGGCCAAGCGCCTCGCGCCGACGGCGGCAGTGGGTATACACGGTGATCGCAGTGGCCACCGACAGGTTCAGGCTCTCGGAAAAGCCGGCCAGCGGAATCGCGAACTCTTCATCACATTCGCTGCGGGCTTGCTGCGAAAGGCCCGCGTGTTCGTTGCCCAAAAGGAACGCCACGGGGCCGTGCGGGTCCAGATCTTCCAAGCGCTTTTGCGCCCCCGGCACCGCCGCGCACAGGCGAAAGCCGCGTCGGCGAAGAGCGCGCAGACAGGTCAAGGTGTCTGGCTGGGCGACGATGTCCAGCCACTTGTCGCAGCCCTGCGTGATCTTGGCCGAGGTGCGAAACTTTTCGACGGACTCGATGATGTGTACTTCGTGGATGCCCACCGCTTCGCAGCTTCGCAAGACCGCGCCGCCGTTGTGTGGATCGCGCAGGTTTTCCAGCACCACGACCACGCCCGAGAGGCGGGCCGCAGCGACGGCGTCTAGGCGAGCGCGCCGCTCATCGGCGAGGACCTGACCCAGCGCCTGCAAGATCAGATCAGGCGGGGCCATGGCGAGTACGGCTTCCTCCTCTTGCCGATTGGGCGGCAGCCAGTCGGTGTTCTGGTAGCGCTGGGGAAGTACCGCGGTCATGGCCTGTCGGGCCTCGCTTACAGGCGTAGCTCGTCGAAGTGGGTCAGGTGGCGGAAGCGCAGGAAGCGCTCTTCAATCTCATCGCTGGTCAGCGTGCGAAAGCGATCGAGGCTGAAGTCTTCGCAGCAGAAGCTGGCCATGGTGCTGCCGCAGATCATGGCGCGACGAACCGCCATGCCGTCGATGGCGCCGCCCATAAAGATGCGGCCCAGAAAGCCCATGAACCCCCCAGCGAAGCTGTCGCCGGCACCGGTCGGATCCACGACGTCAGACAAGGGCATGGCAGGCGCCGCAAACGTATGGTCACCATGGAACAAGAGAGCGCCCGCGTCGCCGCGCTTGATGATCACGCCCTTGGCTCCCATCTTGTGGATTCCGTGCGCTGCCCGGACCAGGTTGTGTTCGCCGGATAGCATGCGCGCTTCTTCGTCGTTGAGCAGCAGGAAGTCGATGCGCTTGAGCACCTGCAGAAGCGCCGGTCGGCTGCCGGTGATCCAGAAGTTCATCGTGTCCATGCCGACCATCGCCGCGTTCTCGATCTGATCCAAGACGCGTAGCTGCAGGTGCGGGTCGATGTTGCCCAGAAAGACCAAGCGCGACTGGCGATACGCGGGCGGTAGCTCAGGACTGAACCCGGCAAACACGTTGAGCTGAGTGTCCAGCGTCGTGCGCTTGTTCAGATCGTCCGAATAGCGGCCGTGCCAGCGGAAGGTGCGCCCAGTGGCGCCCGCGACACCGTCGAGGTTGGCACCCAGCTTGTGCAGATAGTCGCGGTGGGAATCGGGAAAGTCATCGCCCACGACGGCCACGACCGAGACAGGACCCAAAAACGATGCGGCAGCCGCGAAGTACGCGGCGGATCCGCCGAGCACTTCGGTGCGCACTTGCCCGCGCGACTCGATGGTGTCAAGGCCGATGGAACCGACGACCAGGGGACCAAACATGGAGGACTCTCTTGTCATGCAGCACGAAAGGTTGGTTAGGCGTAGGGGAAGCAGACCGCCATCGCGCAGGCACCCACCAGCCCATGCATTGCTGGCGTTTTGGCCCGCGCCGACAGCTAGACCGCCGCGTTCAAGTAGCGGCCGTAAAGCGGCGCCAAGCGCTCGCGAATCTCGGCGGGAATGCGATCGGGAGCGGTCATGATGGCATGCCGAGCGGCATGTGGACACGGACAGTCATGCTCACTGTGCGACGGCAGATCGCGGATGATGCCAGCGACGCTGCGCAAGATGTCGCGCGCTCGCGAGACGTTGCGCTGCAGCACGGCAATGACGGCATCGACGCTGACGGCCTCTTCGTCTTGCTTCCAACAGTCATAGTCAGTGGGCAGCGCAAGCGTCGCGTAACAGATCTCGGCCTCGCGAGCGAGCTTGGCTTCTGGCAGGTTGGTCATGCCGATGATGTCGGCGCCCCACGAGCGATACAGATACGACTCGGCGCGCGTCGAAAACGCTGGACCTTCCATCACGACATAGGTCCCGCCCCGGTGCAGTTCATCAGGCGCGACATGCTGACTGGCGGCCTTATCCAAACAGCCGTGCAAGCGACGACAGATCGGATCGGCGAACGAGACGTGACCGGCTAGGCCATGACCAAAGAAGGTGCTGCGGCGGCTGCCGCGTGTCCGATCGATGAACTGCTCGGGCAGGACGACGTGGCCGGGACGGATGTGCTCGCGCAGCGACCCGACCGCCGACACCGAGACGATGAACTCCACGCCGAGCTTCTTCATGCCGAAGATGTTGGCGGCGTAGTTGACTTCGCTGGGCAGGAAGCGATGGCCGCGGCCGTGGCGCGGCAGGAAGACCATGCGAACTCCATCTAGCTGACCGACCACATACGCGTCGGAGGGCGAGCCAAAAGGCGTCTCGACATGGACCTCATGGACATCGCTGATGCCGCCGATGTCATACAGCCCAGAGCCACCGATCACCCCAACCGTCTTGTGCGCACGCATGGCCGGTGCTCGTATCACGCGGTCGGCGCCGTGGTCAATGCCGGGGTCGCGGCGGAAAGCCCCATGGGTTGGGCAGGTTTTCGCTCATCGCGGGCGATTCCGCGGTTACAGTGCCGCGGTCATGGCCGCTCCATCGTTTGCCGCTTCGTCGAAGTTTGCCGATCCGCTGCAGAGCCTGCGCGATGCCTTGGCCAAGCCCGACGCTGCTCGCCTGATCTGCCTGACTGGCAGCGAGCGCTTCTTGATCGATCGCGCCGTCGACTTGATCAAAGAAGCCGTGCTGCAGCCGGCCACGCGCGACTTCAACTTTGATCAGCTACAGGCCAAGGAAGCGGGCGTGGCGCGCATTGTGGCCTGCGCCAAGACGCTGCCGATGATGGCGCCGCGGCGCCTCGTCTTGGTGCGCGACGCCTCGGCGCTATCGGCCAATGATCTAGCTGGGCTGGTCAGCTATGTTCAGGCGCCCGCGCCCGAGACCTGCCTTGTGCTGCTCGCTGAAGACGCGGATCTGCGCACCAAGTTCTATCTGACGTTCCAAAAGCACGGCTTGCTTCTGAAGCTGGCACCGCTGCCGGAAAAACAGCTCTCTGCCTTCGTCGAGGCCGAGGCCAAGCGCATGAAAATCGGCCTTGAGGCGGGAGCCGCAGCCGCCATCGCCGACGAGATCGGCGCCGATCTGGCTCAGCTTGTCGATGCGCTAGAGCGGCTTTCTTGCTATGTCGCCGTCGGGGCCAAGGTGCGCGTGGCCGATGTCGAAGAGGTTGTAGCGACGACGCGCCAGCACAGCGTCTTTGAGCTGATCGATGCCGTGGGCGCTCGCAATCGTGGCGAGGCACTGCGTTTGCTTTCGGGGATGCTGGGCGCGCAAGAGCCCGCCCTGCGCCTGCTGGCCATGCTGGCTCGTCACGTGCGACAGCTTTGGCAGACCGAAGACGCGCTGTGGCATGGGGCTGGGGGGCCGGGCGACATTGCCAGCTTGCTTGGCTTGCATCCCTTCGTCGCGGGCAAGCTGGTCGATCAGGCACGGCGCCTGTCCAAAGAGCGCATCGGACGCATGCACGAGGCCATCTATCAGACCGACCGCAGTCTGAAGCTGTCGAAGCTGGAAGACCTGCGGATTATGGAAGGTCTTTTGCTGCGTCTCTGCGTTGCGTAGGCGCGCTGGAACGCAACGGCTCGACCCAGAGAAAAAGGGGCAGGGCAGGGATGGCAGGGCCCCGGCAGCCTGCGAACACCCTAGCGTGGCCCGTCGCTGAGTGGGCTACCGACGGGGGCGGGACGCAGCGGATCCGACGGCGCGGCATCAGGTGGCCGCCCCCCGACAGTGATGCCTGGAGGCCCAGCATAGATACGCGGCGGCGGCGGAAACGTCCGAGCCAAAGGCGGCGTGCTGAGCATGACTCCCGGTACACCCTCGGGCCCCGCGTCAAAGATCTGGCCTTGTTCGAGGTAAATCGTGCGGAACATGTCGTCGTAGCTGTCGATGCGTCCTACGTAATTATACATGCGTCCGGTCGTCAGCCGTCGCCGCAGGCCGGGATCGATGCGGGGCACGCGCACCAGCACGTCATACGATGTCGTCGCGCCAAGCTGCCGGAACAGAAGTGCGGCAGTGCTGACCTTGACGAGCTGGCCGCTCCAATGCACCCAGCGGTTTTTATAGAAGTGCGACCAGACCGCGCTGCGCTCGATGGCGTTCAGGCCGTACTGCAGGAAGGTCTGATGAAACGTCCCGAAGCTGGCGTCGATGAACACCGGCCGCAACAGATCGGTGTCGGGACCAGCGGGTTTTGTATCCCGGCGCTCAGACGACTGCGCAGGCGGACTCGCCGGGTTTCGCTCGGCCGCGGTCGCCGCATCAGGCAGCGATGCTGCAGCCACCGACGCCGCCGCGGTCGGCGACGAAGCTGGGCCGGCTGGCGCAGAAGCCGAGCCCGACGGATTGGGACAGGCTGCGGCGCAGGCCAGAACGCCAAGCAAAATGAGTCGCTGCGCACGCATGCGTCCAGTATCCGCGAGATAGAGCAGCCGCGGAAGCACCGCGTGCTTGGTTAGCCGCCACACACCATGACCCTGGGAACCCGCGCGCCTGCACCAAACGCCGACCAACC
>CAZKOY010000196.1:0-9315 GCA_964554495.1 uncultured Myxococcales bacterium | reverse complement strand
GGTCAGGTGTGCCGTCGGGCTTGTGGGGGAACTGTCCCACAAGACAGACCGCCAGCTTGCGAAAGCTAGGCTCGACTTCACGTCGGATCGCCAGATCACGCAGGCCAACGAAGAACTCGCCAACATCGCTGCCTGGCTCGGTCAGCGACTCAACCTCATCGAAAAACAGTGCGACTTCGTGCTTGGATTCCTGCACCACTTGGCGCAGGAAGGTACGCCAAAGGGATTCGTCTGATCCGCTGGGCCGGCGGCGCAAAAACTCGCTTCGTTTGGCCGCTGGCCAGCCTAAGCGATCAGCCAGTTCTTTAATCAGCGCCTCGAAGAACTGTTGCTCTGTGGCCCTGGTGATCTGCGTCAGTTCCAAGGTCACAGCCAGCACGCCCTTTTGTTGTAGGCTGCGACAGGCATGGGCACACAGGCTGCTTTTGCCGTACTGTCGCGGGGCGCTGACAAAACAAAACTGACCGGACAAGATGGCTTCATGCAGGTCGCGATCGGCGGCGCGCTCGATGTACAGCGAGCCTTCTTTCAGCGCGCCAAACGGCTGCAGACTGATTCTACTTTCGCTCATTTCGACATGCCTTCCGACCTAGCGTCGATCAGGTGCAGGTAAAGCGGTAGTCGCAAACGCCAACCACCGCGACGGTTGAAGGGGGTGATCAACCCCAGGTGTTGTTCGACGCGGTCGATCGTGGACTCGGCCCTGGCTGGCGAAATGGTGCCCGTTGTGTAGACATCGCGCAGCACCAGCCGATCGTCATCGGTCAGTCGTTCTTTCAGCTCGATCAATAGCTCGCTGAACAAGCCGCCGCCCAGGGTGACGGCTGTGGCTTCTTCCAGCAGGCTGGCAAACGGCTGGCTGCGTCGCCGCGCCGCCTGATAAAAGGCCGCGCGATTCAGGTGTGGGGTGCCACCGATCAGCGCCCACAGTTGATCCAGGTCATCGCTGCTGATATCCGTTCGCTGATACTGCGCCGCTAGCTGCTGCACTTGCTGTCGGTTAAAGTCCGGCACCTCGTACACTGGCCCCAGGGCCAGGCGCGACCGGCGCGGCCCGCCGGGGGCGGTGGCGCTGCTGCGGTCCAGGCACAGCACAAGGCTGGTGCGCTCGGTGTTCTGGCACAGCGAACGCAGCGGGCTGAAAAACTCGTTCTGGCTGCGGCTGTCCATCAGGTGACTGGCGCTGTCGAAAAACAGGATCAGCTGCGTGGCGCGCACTTCTGGCCGTCGACGCCAGGCGCGAATGACATCCCAGGCGTCGGCCAAGCTGCGCGCTTCTTGGCGGTCGGCTTCAAGCTCGTCTTTTTCCACCCGTAGCTGCAGGATCAGCTCGCGCTGCAGGCGCGGAAACAGGTTCTCGGGGTATTGATACGACTCGGGGCTCCAGTCGGCGAAGTTGATCAGCACGCAGCGATAGCCGGGTGTCCCTCGCAGCAGCGATAGCAAGCGCAGCAGCCACCAGCCGCGGCCATGGTTGACCGGGGCTTGCAGAAGGATGTTCAGGCCGTCTTTCAGATCGCGCAGGGCCCGCGCTTCAAAGTCCGGCACATCGACGTGGCACTCAGCGGAATATGAAGCCCCCGGCTGCAAGCGCGGCCAGTTCAGCCGGGGGCCTGGGCTGCTCGGACGCTCGTCAGAATCGCGGCTCGTTGCTCGCTCGGCTTGGTGACGTATGGCATCCCGCTTGGCCAGCTTGTCGCGGACCGCGGCTTCCCCCACCACGTTTACGAGGCTCTGCAGACGCTCGTGTAGAGGCTGCGGCGACAGAAGCCCTGGCAAGGCCGTGCGAAAGTACGTTAGGCAGAACAGATCCAGATCGGGGCCATGCTGGAACATGAGGCGAAGCTCCTCCCAACTTGCTTTCGGTGAAGGCTGCGGCGGTGTGGCCGTCGGCGCAGGGCCTGCAGCGATCCCCATGGCCCCATGGTAGCGATTCAAAAGTATTGGAAACAACAGTTTTTTCTAATGATGACAGCTTGACTCGTTTCGCGCAGTTGCGGGACGATGACGCCATGGGGAAGGGAACCGAGCCAGAGCTGTTGCCGCGGGCAGAAGCCAGGCCGCTGCATTGGGGACAGCTCACCACGGCGCAGCGCGAGGTCGGCCGCAAGATCCTGCGGTACTTGCACGGCATGGCGCATCAGGATCTGACTTCGGATGCCTGCTGCGATCGCCGCAGCCTGGTGCAGCTTGAACCGCGGCGACACAACCGCGTGCTGCTGATCGACGGCTCGCGCGGGGCGGGCAAGACGGCGCTTTTGGTGACCGTACTCCAGAAGCTGCAGGCCGAAGCAGAACAGTATCTGCCCTGGCGCGGCGCGGCCGGCGATGACGAAGACGACAAAGATCCCGACTGGGACCAGGAAGGCAAGCCCAGTCTGGGGGATGTCTTGGTCTTGCCGGTTGCGTTGATCGATCTGGCACCGCTGCCCCGCCGTTCCAATCTGCTGCTGCTGTTCGTCAGCTGCCTAGAGCGCGTGGTGCAGCGCATCGAACAGAAAGCCGGCGTGGCGTCCTGGATGGAACAGGCCCCCTGGCAGCCCGAGGCCAGCGATCAGCTCCCGTGCCGGGTGACCTGGCAGCGGCTGGCCAACGCCGTGGTCCAGGGCTGGGATGAAACCACCGCCCAGCTTGCGCGCAGCGGCGACCTGGAATCCCACGCCCGCGAGACCATGAACGCCGAGGATCAGCGCCTGGAGCTGCCCAACCGCATCCGCGAGTTCTTACAGGCACTAAGCGATGACTTTCGCCGTCATTTCTTGCGCGCTGCTGGGCGTGGTGAAACAAAAAAGGGCGAAAAGCAGCTACTGTTCTTATTGGCAGTAGACGACGCCGATATGAACCCAGAGCGAATCGACAATTTAGTTGATGCTCTGCGTTTATTTGCGCATCAAAGATTGGCATTTATTCTGACTGGCGACTCGCGATTATTTCGCCGTAATTTGGAATACAGCAGCGTCTCGGGGCAGAGAAATAATTTAAAGCATAGTACATTGCCAAAAGACAATGAGACCGACCTGTGGCAGTCCAGTCACGTACTGGCGCGGCAGATTTATGACAAGCTGATTCCCGCTCCTCAGCGCTGCGGCATTTCTCCGCTTCCTGCCGTCGAGCGGCTGGCGTTTCGTCTGTGTCTAGAGCCATCGCCAGTTCACGAACAAACCGGCAAACCGGAGCACGCGGCCAACGACTCGCTGAGAAAAATACTCGACAATATAATAATCATAGAAAACTGTTCTTTCGCTAATCTGTTAGAGCGTTTACCGTGGCTATGCAATGCTCTGCCAGGGCACATGCGAGCATTGATTGACTTCTTTCATTTTATGCAAACAAGGCAGCACGAAGTATCTGAAACCAAGGCATTGGTTAGAGCGATCGAAGCACTTTGGCAATCATCTATCATGGAATGTGAAATCAGAACAGATATGGCGAGAAAATTAGTTGGAAATGTTCACATTCATCATACGGAAATCGCGCTAAATATCCATGCAGCCGGAATGAGCACCAAGCTCGATTGGGCGCCAAGCGCCGACACGCGCAAGCACCACCGCACGTCTGTGCCACCGAACGAGCGCTTGGGCATGCACGCGGTTTTCTGTGGGGTAGAGCCGGGACCGCAGGTGCGCAGTCACGAGCACTTTCCGGCGATCGCGGCGCTGCTGCTGGCGTCGCTGGTGGCGGAAGCGCGCGGGGTGGGGGACGTGCGAGCCGAGTCTGGCCGGGCCGCGGTGGGCTCTGCGCTGCCGCTGGCGTTTGGCTCGCTGCGCATCCGCAAGTCGCCGGCTGCTGGCGTGGATGCCGACCCCGGAACGATCCCAGATGAGGTGCGGGTTCCGTGGCCACTGCCCGAGCGGCTCTCGCTGATCCAGCAGCTTGTGCTGGTCCTGCACTGGGCCAACCTGCTGCACGGGCTGGCTGCTGTGGGGGCAGAAGCCAGCGCGGGCACACGTGAGCTGAGCCCTGACGCGCAAAAGAGCGTCGTCGCTTTCTTCATCGCGGCGGTGTGCAAGCTGGCAGCGGCTCACGACAATCCCGTCGAAAAGAAAGAGCTGTTCATGCCGCCCAGTCGCGACTATGCGACCGCGCTCGTTGGGCTGACCCGTCTGATGCAGCACGATGCGCCCCTGGATCCTGCGGACGATGGCAACGCGTCCTTTTCCAGCTGGGCGCTGGGGCAGGTGGGCCTGCTGGCCGCCCCGGAAAGTGGACTCGATCCAGCGCTTTCCAACCAGTTCTTGCGCGACCTGCGACAGGCCATGGGTGAAGAGCGCTGGGTCGATCAGCGCCGCCACCTGTCCGAAGCTCGCTTGCGTCGGCTGGCGCAGGCGTTGGGCGTGTCCGCTGCGGGGGCCCTATCGCAGCCTAGGCCGCAGCAAGCAGCCGAGGCTCTGCGCCGCCTGATCGACGACGGGGCTGGTGTCTATGACTGGTGCCTGAGCGTCGAATCCTATGCCGAGCGGCTGTTCTACGATCTGGCCCAGCTCTGCGACGTGCAGTTGGCGCCGCAGACCCTGTCGCTCTTGCTCACCGCAACCGCAGCGTGGCTTCGCGGTCTTGAATCGCTGCGCACAAAGAACGCTACAGAGCGCTTGGCCCAGCTGTTGGACACGGCGCTACAGCCAGCGGCCCACGTCAACATGCAGACGGCGCAGCCGCTGAAAACCGCACGCGACACGCTAGAACGCGAGCAGGCGGCGCTGTCCATCGCCGAGAATCAGTCAGGCAAGCGAAGCACTGTCAGGCCTGACGACCGGAAGCGCATGCCGGCTTCCTTGCTGCAAACGTCGCTGGCCGCGTACGCTGTTGGCGAACCGGTCTATCGCCAGATCGAGGGGCAGCTTCTGCCTGCCAGCGCCTATACGGTTCGCGCGCCGATGTTCGAGATCGGTGCTGATTCGCTGCCCCCGCTTGTGCGTGGACTGTGGCAGCTGCAGCACGATCACCGCTGGCACACGATGAAGAACCCATCCGTGCTGCGCGTGATTCAAAGCGCGCACTTTCCTGCCGTCGCGGTGCAGATCGACCTCTTTGGGACACACATTCAGATCCCCTGGCCGACGCTGCGCTGGCCAAGCTTTGCCAGTGCGGGGCGCTTGGCGACGCAGTGGAACGAAGCACTGACGAAGATCAAGAGCGCAGTGCCAGAGTCCGCGGGTCGTACTCTGATCGACGCGCTGGGCTATTTTTATATCGACCTATCGCTGGCCATTGCACAGGGACGGCGTCAGCTGCCCGAGCTGAGCGTGCGTCCCCTGCTGCCTAAAGACTGGCTGCATCTGCTGGATGGCATCGAGCGGATTCATTTCAGCGATGGGGATCGAAGTACGAACCAAGCGCTGGCCGTGCCCGGCGAAGGCATCCCACAAGATGAGCTGTGGGAGTTCTTGGTTGCTATGGCGGCACCCGAGAGCGGCTTATCGTATCAAGCGGTACGCAGCCTGCTGATGTGGTTTCAAAACAACGACGCAGATAACGATCGACAGCGCCGCGCGCTGGAGGCGCGGGATCAGCGCTGGCTGACGCTGGTCGAGCGCAAGCCGGCCTGGTGGGATGGCTCGGCGTTCGTCGATGAGCTACGCAAGCGGGTGGCCAGCTTGGCGCGCGAGGCCGAGCACCCCGCCCAGTCGATGTTCGATGGCTTGGCGAACCCCTAGGGGATGGCGGGAAGGATCCTCGACTGATGCATCCTCTGATTCCGTTCTCTGCGCTGGTGGCGGAAGCCAGTGTGTTTCCACTGGTCAGCGCGTTGGCACAGAAGCTAGTGCTGCTGCGCATCGAGCGTAGCTCGCCCGGACTGCTGAAGCCTGATACGCAGCGCCTGTCAGCGGACCTGGAAGCGTCCTTGGCGCTGCGAGCCGGCGGACTGTCTCTGCACAACCTGCGACAGCTGCGCGATCAGGTCTGGTTTCCTTCGGTCCGACTGGGACCTAGCGATGAGCCGCAGCGGGCCGAGCGCTCGATCGCGCTTGCGGACTATGTGTGCAATCTGGCCCAAAGCTGCTTGGAGTTTGCCGGCCATTGCGTGCGGCTCCGGTCGCAGGATGATCCGGCCCGGCATGCCGAACACTTTCGCTGGCTGTCGCTGCTTGTACCCAGCGACTTTCTGGTAGCAGCAGCCAGCGTCGCAGCGGGCTTTGTCGATCCCCCCAGTGAACACGTACAGATCGTCAGCCCACAGCTTCGCGAAGTGCTGGCCGCTGGCTGCGCCGAAACGCATCTGCATATGGGCTCGGCAGTGCCGTTTTCGTGGCTGTGGTCCGGCGTGATGGCGGCCATGGCCAAGCTGCCCCGCCTGCCTTTTGCTGCACTGCGCCCGCCATATCCGTGTGGTGCGGTAGATGCCCAGCAGCTTGAAGTGCTTCTGCTTGCGGCTGCGATTTCCCGCGTAATCCTGGCAGCCTTTCTATGGCGAAAGGAATGCTTTGATCTGCCGGGTTCTTTCGCAGACTTCGTTTGTCAGCCAGAGGGAAAGTCGCTCACAGCTTTGTCGGATGATCAAGAACGCGAGGCCTCCCGACACGGAACTTCGCACCTGCGGCTGCAGACCTTGTGCGACAGAGTGGCCAGCCGGGCTGGCACTCATCTGAACAAGGCACAGCAAACTTGCTATGCCGCTCTACGGCACGTTCTTTATCCTCGTACTGTAATTGGAAAACGCGAAGAGTGGAGAGCCTTTTACGCCCATTTGACAGAAATGCCGACCTTTCAGCGCTCGTTGTCGTGGAGCGCGGAGGATCCACTGCAGTGCTGGCTGCCTCTTGCGGCCCCAGGTGCCGCCACTATTGAAGCGCGGTTTGCCAGTCGCGGTTTGCGCTATCTGCGTTCAACGGAAGGTCGAAATGATCTGCGATTTGCACAATTATTTATGCAGTACAATCGAATTAGATTTGGCATGTATCGTTATCTGGTTCAACACCCTGGCGTAAGTGGATTGGATTGGTTCTCGCGGCATTATGACAGAATCTGGGTGCTGCGCCAGCCGTTGCAACGTGGATTATTGCCGATTGTTCTGGAATTGGAGTCTAAGGATCTCTCACTGCGCTCTTTGGAGGTTCGCCGTGCTCCCGAGGATTCGTATCCAAAGATCCGCAATCAAATACGGGATCTAGCGCATGGCGCTCTTCATGCCTATCATGAAGACTCAGTTGTCTCCGAGCGGCCAGAAATCGGAATGGTGTTTCATTTTGTAAAAGAATATCGAGGTCGTGATGCGCATGGCTTCTATTTACACGCCGATCCAAATACTATGATATATGGTTTTCGCCACGCTCGCTGGTTTGAATCGCGATGGCAACAAGCGCGTGCTATTGCGCAAGCGCTAGATTACCATCCAGAATTGCTGATATTGCTGCGAGGCTTGGATGTGGCCAGCCGAGAACTAGCCCAGCCAACCTGGGTCTTGTTGCCGCTTTTTCAGATCGTCCGGCGAGCATCTGAGCGCGCCGCGGCACGACTGGCCAAGCGCCAGCCAGGCTGGCACGTCCCTTCGCTGCGAACGACCGTCCATGCCGGCGAGGACTTCGGCCGTCTGGTCGAGGGCCTTCGCCGCATTCACGAGGTCATCGAGTTTGGCCTGGTTGGTATGGGGGATCGCATCGGCCATGCTTTGGCCCTGGGGGTGGATCCCCGGCATGCGGCCAGCCAAGCCGGGGACGTGGCGCAGGCGCTAGAGGATCGTCTGGATGACTTGCTGTGGGAAATGACACGGTACGAAAAGGGAGATTTACCTGCTGATGCCGGTCGCGTGACATTTGTGCGTGGACAGATTATGCATCTATCAATGCATCAATATGGCACGCAATTGACCATTGCAGAATTACAAGAGGCCCGCCAGCTGCGGCATCAGCCGGGGTTGTTGCGTGTTATGGGTTTTCCGCGCCGTGGTGCGCGTTCGACCCATGAACTGCCATTGGCTAGAGCGCAGCGAATATTATATAAATATTTAACCGATCGCGAGGTGTTTGTTCGTGGTCAACAGTCCGTTCAGGTTCAATACACTGACTCTGAGGTTGAATTTCTAAATAAAGCACAGCGGTGGCTGGTTGGAGTTTTTGGAAGACTCGAAGTAACCGTGGAAAGTAATCCGACCAGCAATTTATTAATCGGCGGATTTAATGACATAAATCGATTGCCAGCTTTTCGTTTGTCGCCCTTGCCTCAACAGAAGAATTCAAAACAGCGAAACACTTCAGTCCTTTTGTCGGTCAATACCGATAATCCGGTCACGTTTACCAGTTGTCTTGCCGATGAATTAGCACATGTGTATTACGGATTGCTTCGTGAGGGTATAAGTGCTGCCGATGCACTTGCGTGGATTGATCAAGCGCGGCAATCTGGATATCGCTCGCGATTCACATTATCATTGAGCAAGATGCCGCAGATTCTGCGTTCCATACTATGAAGCGCGCAGTGAATCCGCTGGCGCTGTGCGCACTGCGTAAATCCCCAAAAGCGAGCTGCGCAGCTCTCGTGCCGGCCGACGAAGCTTTCACCAACTGATCGAACGCCACGGCCATCTATGCGTATCGTGTTGATTCGCCAGTACAACGACCGGGAACGACAATCACTTGCTCGGGTGAACAAGAAGAGGCTCTTAGCATCTTGGCCCACCGTCAGATCGGTGTTCCACGCGAACGTCACACTAACGATGACGATCGCTTCGTTTCCTGACGACGAAGGGGCTATCCCGCCGGTATACGTGGGTCAAGGGGGCATGTTCCGGGGGATGCGCGTATAGGGGCAGACGAGCGGGGGATATCGGGAAGGCGTTTTGGGCCTGGGGGGCTGCGCTCTGGTGCGCCTCGCAAACGCACTTCAACGGAGCGTTTAGCGTATTAGGGAGCCGCCGCGACGCGCTCCATTGTTCCTCGATTCGAGCGCAAGCAAGCCCTCGTCAGTGCGGTGCGCCGTCTCGCAGAACGGACGAGCGATCTGCAGGCGAGCTACTCGTTCGCGCTCTCGTGCTCGGTCGGGCTCTCGTGCGCTGGCTTCTTCAGCATGACGCCCCGCCCATTGATGAACTCGATCCCGCGGCGTTCAAGCTCTGCCCGGAGCTTGGCGAGAGTGCTCCTACGCGGCTGAGCATTGCCCGTCTCGATCATGTACAGAGCCCGGTCGCTGATACCAATCGCAGCCGCAAGCTCCTCCTGTGTGATCTCCAAGAGAGCGCGAGCACCCAGTATCTGTTTTCTGGTGATTGCGTTTTTTTGTTGACTCACGCCAGCGCCTGGCGAAACTTCGGAAAAAGGGATTTTGAGTTGAGCGATCGTCTGCCCGATCGCCGTGAACCGTCGGAACTTCGCATAACCGTCTCGT
>CAZKOY010000195.1:0-9333 GCA_964554495.1 uncultured Myxococcales bacterium | reverse complement strand
GGAACAGCAGATCTTGGCGCTGCGCCAAGCGATACGTCGCGAACAGATCCCCCAAGAAGCCGATGCGCAGCGGGCCCAGGTCGCCCTGCAACTGACCCGGCGCCTCGACGGGAAGCGGCACCTGCTGCTCGCGCGCCTGTGGCGAGGTCGGCAAGCCTGTTTCATAGCGGCTCGGTGCAGCCACAGCCGAAGGCACCGGACCCGCCAGCACTAGCAAAGTCAGCAAGGCAAGGCTCGCCGCGTACTGGCTTGGTGCAGCGCCTTGGGGCTCTCTGTGTTTCACGACACCGCTCCCACCAGACCGTATGGCTCGACGGTCTGCCAGGTAGGCAACAACTCGTGTGTTCATGGGTTTCCTAGCTCGGGTAGGGCCAAGCGCCCAGCAGCGGACCCAGCTGCTCGCGGGCCTCGCGAAAGCGCTGTAGATCGCGCCGCAGGCGTCGCAGATCGTCTTGCACGGCCCGCTGGATCTCGGTGACGAACTCGATGAACTGCGGCGCGGCCGCACGGCCCCCCAGCGCTTGTCCGATGGCTTCTGCGTCGCCACAGCGCGCGTGTCCCGACGCCAGCAGGCCACCGATCGTCGTCGCCAAGGCGATCGCCGAGTCCGCACCATAGCGACCGCTCTTTAGGCGCTCGGCCAGCCGCAGTACATCCAGATCGCGGCGCCCACGCAACACGCGGCGCACCTGCAGCGAGACACCGCCCGCCACGACATAGCCCAGATCCGCCTCGCTGCCAGGGCTGGCCAATAGACAGCGCGTGCCGACAAAGACGCGCTGCCCATTCGTGCCCAGCGGGCCTCGCCCCAACCAGACAATCGGCTGCGGCGGATCGCGCTGCTCTTTGAACTCCAGCAGCCACTCTGCCCCCTGCGACGCTGCGGCGCCCGCGGGTTCCTCGCCACGCACCAGCACCCAGAACCGCAGGTTTGGCCACGAAGCGATGCCCGCGCCCAGCCGCTGCGCGGCATCGAGCACCTCAAACTGCGGCGAGCGCCCTGGGCCGCGATGCCGACTCTGGCGATAGCTCGCCATCCACGACGAAAGCTCGCTGCGATAGGGCTCGGGCATGTCGATCAGCTCGTCGCTGCGACGGAGAACGCGCCGACCATCGCGCAGCTCGGTGTATCGGCTCAGCTCTTCTTTCTGCGCATATCTCTCGCGGCCGTCGGCAAGTAGCTCGGTCACGATGGCACCGACCATCGGGCTGCTCTCGCGAATCGGTGGGGGCGGTCCCGCACTCGGCGCCGCTGCAATCGCCTGGGCATAGCTCAGAGCCAGCGCCGCGCTGGCCGCATCCGATGCTTCATCCGGCTGCTCTGCCACGCTGAGGGCAACCCGCAAGGCCAGCATGGCGCGACGGACATCCCAGGCGAACGGCCCTGGCAGCGTTGCGTCGAAGTCGATGACATCGAACAGCGGACCGCTTTCATCCAACGCGACGCCCAGGTTTTCCAGGTGGACATCGCCATAAAGCTGCGTCTGTTCCGCTCCGGTCCCGTGCGCGAGGGATGCCAGTCTGCCTTGATAGCGCGAGATGTCACGATAATAAACAGCGGCTGTGCCGCGCAGAAATGGCTGCAGTCCAGAAGCCATTTGCTCATATTTTTGCGCAACCAGCCGCGGTCGAGATTGAATCAAGTCGCGATCGACATCAATCATCGTATTTATCAAATAAACCGTTCGCGTATCGATGCTTGGCTGACAGGACGCGGCCCCCGCGAGCCATGTGAACAAAAGGACAGGCAAGAGCCATGGGCCACGGGCCGCCGCCTGCCTCACTCGAAACAACTCGCATCTTGCTGCTCGCAAGGGAACTCCCGCTTGGTTGACGTGCTCTCCGTAGCGCAGATCAGCAAGCTGCGGAAGCCGCTGCAGGCCCCCAAGCCCAAGAAGTCACAGACTTGTCACAATGCTCCCGCCACCGTGCTTCCCAGCTCGTTGACGTTTATATGCATATGAATTAAATGCAGTAAGTCAATGGATGATTTCATTCTTGTACCATTTTTCTTTGAGTTAGTTTGATATTAAACTCATGGTCATATTTTAAATGGCATGACTTGATGCCGTGGATAGTGTGGCGCGCATAAGAAGATAGATAGAGACTGCACATCCATTAAACAGCTTTGAGATAGGCGCGAACTTGATTCCTTTTTCAGCCCGCAGCTAAACGCGTGTGGAAGTGACGGACGATAATTATTGAAGCGGAAGGCTGGTTGTTGGCGGAATTGCTAAGTAATTAATGAAAGCATAAAAAGCTGTATTTATGGATTCAGTCATTGGCTGACTGCTGCAATGCCGTCTGAAGAATGTGCGGAGGCGCAGGTAGGCGGCGACTGTTGCATTGACTTGTTGCACCGGGGCAAGACATCTTGCGTCGGTGATTCCATCTGATGAGTCGGCGCCCAAGGCTGCGTCAAGCGATCCCGCGGAAGCACCGGGAGCGATTGGGAGGACCGATGCCGGGGCGCTTTTGCTGCTCGCGTCGCTGTGGCTAATTGCTATCGCCTGGGTCGGGATCGGCGGTGACTATCCGCTGAACGACGACTGGGCCTATGCGCTGAGCGCCAAGGAATTCCTGCACAGTGGGCGTATGCGCATCCTGGACTGGGCGGCGCCGAGCTTGGTCGCGCACATCGCCTGGGGGGCCCTGTGCATGCGCTTGCTCGGCGAGAGCTTCGTCAGCCTGCGCGTGGGAACGCTGCTTCTTGCGCTTCTGGGAGCCTGGGCCAGCTATGGCCTGGGCCGCAGCCTGCGTCTGTCGCCTCGCCAGGCTCTTCTTTCGACGCTGGCTCTTTTGTTTTCGCCCTGGTACGTGAACCTGTCGTTTACGTTCATGTCGGACGTGCCGTGGCTGGTGCTCGTGCTGGTGGGCCTGCTCTGCTTCAGCCGGGCCTTGCAGATGACGCAAAGCGGCTGGGCGAGTCTGCTGCTTTTCTTGGCCGGGACTTCGCTTGGCGTGGCGGCTTTGATACGGCAGTTTGCTGTCGTGCTGCTGCCGGCGCTGTGGCTCACGCTGCTTGTAAGCTGGCTGCGGCTGCAAGGCCACCCGTCAGCCAAGGCTCGCTGGGGGGCACTGCTGTCGGCGCTTGGGACCGTGTCGCTGCCGACGATCGTGATCTATGGCGTGTTTCATATCTGGTACACGCGAGTCCACGGCCCGACGCTGGCGAACCGCGAGACCTGGACGCGAATCGCTCAGCTTCGCGGCTATCAGCAAGCGTTTCATCTGGTGGCGATCTGCTTTTACTTTGCCCTGTGGCTTTTGCCTTTGGCTTTCGCAGTGCTGATCCGTCAGCGCGGGCCGCGGCGCTATCTGGGGACGCTGATGCCCATGCAGGCGGCACGGGCAACGCTGGGCTGGCTGGGCGCCGGGGCGATCGTGCTCTTGGTGGTTGGCTTGGTGCGGTATGGCTCGACGCAGGTCCCGCCGGGCGAGACAGTTCGGCCGCTGATGCCGTATCTCAGCAACATCGTGTACGTGCTGGGGATGGGGCCCCCTGTGCTCAATGCGGAAGCGTATGGCAGCACAGACGGGGGAGTGCGCTGGGTGCCCTGGCTAGAGCCGCTCTTGACGATCCTGTGCCTGGGCTCGGCCGCGCTGTTTTCGGGGCTGTTTTTGGACTCGCTGCGGCGCGTGCTGCGGGCGACGGTGGCCTGCCTGCGAGCGGCCCTTTTGCGGCCCTGGGATCGCGACGCTCTCGTCGAGCCAGCAAGTGGTCTATCGCTGGTGGCGCAGGTGCTGCTGCTCAGCGTGAGCGCGGCCTATCTCGGCTGGCATGTTCTGACGGGCCCCTTTGTGTTTGATCGCTATCTGCTGCCTGCGCTGCCGCTGGTTTGGTTCCTGATCATCGGTCGCATGCCCGCGTCGCTGTGGCGTGGTAAGGCTCCCTTTGTTGCGCTTGCCGTGTGGGCGGCGGTGTCGCTGCTCGGCACGCGACACTATCTGCGCTGGAACAGCGCGCGAGCCCAGGCCATCGCCGATCTGCGCAGTCGCGGTGTCTCGGTCGACGAGCTCGACGCGGGCTTCGAGTACAACGGCACCTGGCACTTCGAAGCATCTCTGCGACAGACGGGAAAGCTCGACGCGGGTCTGCACCACTGGTGGGTGCCGACGATTCGCTATGCCTTGTCGTTTCTGCCGACGCAAAGCCGCTGCCAGACGATCGCGCGCTATCCGTACTACACGCTGTGGCCCGGTCGCTTTCCGTGGGAATCGGGCGAAGGCAGCGACGCGATCTATGTGCTGCACTGCCCCGCGGACTTCGAATGGCCTTCGGTAGAGCTCGGCAACAAAGCCGTCGAAGAGGCACGCCGCACTGCGCCAAAGAAATAGAGGATCGGGCCGTGGGCCCCGCGGCGTTGGGATGGCTTAGTGAGCGACGATCCGGACCGACTGGTGCAAAAGCTGCCAGCCGCCAGCGAGCGTCTTTTCATTGCGTCGCAGCGCCTCGTCAACATCGGCCAAGCGTGGCTGAGAACGCGCTTTCCCGAGTACGAAGACCAGCTCGTAGTGGCCCAGCTCTAGGCCTAGCTCTTGCGCGGGCGCCTGCAGCAGGAAGACACCCGACGGCATTCGCGCCGGCTGGACCGCCCAAGGCTTGAGCGTGTCTCCGGTGCGAAGGAAGGCGAGGGTCGTTGTCTCTTCGGCGGTCTTGTCGGCGGGGCGCAGCTCGACGCGCAGCATCGAGTCGAGTGCAAGCTGGGGCACTTCCTGCTTCGCTTCCTGCGGCGCGGGACCGCCCAGCATCTTGTCGTCGCCCGAGACGTACAGTGCATAAAGCGGCAGGGCCGGCGCGGTCTGCCACTTCAGGCCGAAGACCAAGGACAGGGCTGCCGCCATGGCCATGACACCGGCCGCCACAAACGTGCGGCGCAGCATCGTTTCACGTCGGCGCTCGGCGAGCACACGGCTGACCAAGCGCTCTTCTAGTGCAGCGTCGAGGGGCTCTTCGTCCCCTTCCTGTTCCATGGCCGTAAGGGCTGCATAAAAACGCTTGTTATCTAGGTCTGTCATAAATCCTCTACCTCCGCCCAATCCAACTGCTGAAGGGATATACGCTGCCGGCGTGCTCAACCTGACAGCTCTTTTTTCAGCTTAAGCAGTCGCTGCTTGATTCGGTGGCGACGCTGGTACACCGCTTCTTCGCTGAGCTTCAGTGCAGCTGCGATCTCGGCGACGGAGCAGTCTTGCAGGTACGACATCTCGATGAGGAGCAGATCCTCGGGACTGCCCTCGCTGCGGAAGCGTTTCAGGACCTCGGCAACCCACTCGGGAGGCTCACGGGACGCGGCCAGCTCTGTCGGGTCTGCGCGCTCGTCGCTATGCGGATCCAAGCTGGGCACTTCGACGCTGTGTCGTCGCTGCTGCCGCAGCCAATCCAGCGTGCGCTGCAGGGCGAACTGATGCAGGAAGGACCGCAGGCTTTTTCCTTTGTTCGGATCCCACAGTCGCAGCACGCGGCAGTTCTTTCGGAACAAACCGAAGAGCAGCTCCTGTAGCAGATCCTCCTCGCGAGTGAGCAAGGCGCCATAGACTCTGCCGCGGATGACACTGCGAAAGAGCGGGCCAAACTCGTGGATGAAGGCGCGTACTGCGTGTGGATCGCCGCGTATCACGGCCAGTAGCTGCAGCTCACTCATCTAGACCAACCTGACCTTGGCGGCGTCCACCCCTTTTTTACAAACCAGGCGCAGCGCGTCGGCTCCCGTTTGGTTCATAAGGCCGACTTGGATGCAGCCCAATTCGAAGGCATCTGCGACGGTCTCACCTGTCGCAAGGGCCGAGTACAGTCCCGCCGCAAAAGACTGAGCGCTCTCATCCGCGATGGCCCCCGAAACACCGATCACGAAGTCGATGTGTTCCGCGATGGCTTGCGCCTGCTCTTCCGCGTAACAAGCGTTGAGAACCACGCAGCGCAGACCCCGCTTGCCAAACATCGCGAACAGCCTGGCCAGCGCCTCGCGCGGGACGGGATGACCCTTTCCCTGCGCATCGTTCAACACGATTCGCCCATCGGTCGTGCCGTGGCCGCTGAAGTGAAGGATGTTCGGACGGTGGCGCAAAAGAAGCTGGCCCAACTCCTCAGCCGTGACCGCCCACTGCGTCTCTAGCTTGATGCGGTCGCGGTGCTGCGCGGCGTAGATACGGCGCTCGATCTCGCGCGCTTCGCGATCGATCTGAAGTCGCGCGGCATTCGAAGGCACGGCCCCCAGAAACAGCAGCTTCAGCACACTTGCCAGATCAGCCTGCGACGTCGCGCCGTGCTCTTTGGGTCCGTTGTCTTGGCTGCTGCCGCTCGACACCTTCGCCATGATCGCCTGCACCACATCCACCCAGGCTTGATCTTCGTCCTTGCGTGGACTCAGGGGCTTGCCATCGGCGGGCAAGCGGGCCATGGCCAGAAGCTGTTCGTCGGCGAGGAAGGTCGCGCGCAGCATGACCGGCACGATGACCGCGCCGCGCTGCTGCTGCGCCAGAGCCAGCTTGAGCAGGTCGTCAAAGTCCGCCAGAAAATCTGCGCTGATCAGCAGGACGATGACATCGGCGCGCTCGATGTTTTCGCGTCGGACTTTGGCCACTTCGGCGCCGATCTCGATCTTCGCCGAGTGCCAAAAGCCAACCGTGCCGCGCTGTGCGAGCGGCTTCAGCTGATCCTCCAGCCGCTCTAGATACTTCTTATCGACAGGGGCAAAGCAGACCGCGATTCGCTTCATGAAGCCGGATTCTATGAGAAATGAATCCAGCGAGCAGCAAGTTCATGGGACAAAGACGCGGAAGGCCGCGAGGTCCAAACGATGCGCTGGCTGCGTCGTCGGCGCGAGCTTGCGCCGCAGCGCCCGTAGGTTGGCCGCTGGATCGAGCGAGTCCTGCAAGACGGCCGGCGCGGTCTTTTGGTCGGAATAGATCTCGGTCGTGATCTGCGCCGCCATCTCATCAGAGACCTTTCTCTCGGTGGCAATGACCCAGGCGCTGCCGCGAAGCAGAAAGGCTTGCGCTAGACCAAGGCCTTCGATCGCGCTGGTTTCTTCGGCCGACTGACCGGTGTTGCAGCCAAAAAGCAGGACGCGCTGCGGGGCCTGCGGCAGCATGAGAATGTCCCCCAAAAGCAAGCCTGCCCCGTCGGAAAGTCGCAGCCTGTGGCCCCAGCCACCCACCGGATCAAAGTCGCCGTGCCCGCCAAAGTGAAACAAGCCGACCTGACCGAGCAGCTCGCGCAGCCGCTTGCCATCAAGACGTTCCTTTTCCTGCGGCTTGCCGGCGTAGTCGCCGATGCGGCGTACACCGATGGCTTGCCCAGCGATCTGCCAGTCGGCGCGGCCAAGTCCAGCGATGACTTTGGCCGCAGCGCGTCGGGTATCCGGCAAGGTTCCGTGCGGATCGAAGACCAGCAGCGCCCGCTTGACGAGCTGATTGGCCGACGGGGACAGCCAAGGGACATCGAGCGCATACGCCACCGACAAGTGGTCATCGATCACCTGCTCTGTCGCGCCTGGCCAGGGCAGAAGGTGCATGTCCAGCCGGCGCATCTCGCCGTATCCAATGACCGTCAGTCGATCGCTTTCAGTCAGCGCCGAGCGCGCACGAACGAGCGCGGTACCGAGCTGCGCATCGTCCATGCGCGAGAGGGGCAGGTGATACAGGTGGCGCTGCGTCCACACAAAGCAGTGCCAAGGCTTCGCAACACCGGGATGGCAGATGAGCATGGCCTCTTTGGGGGCAGGCTCGCGAAAGTTTGGCTTCGTCGCTGAGTCGCCGAGCCCAAGCAGCGCTTTTTCGAGCAGACCGAGCAGCTGTCGCACGCGCTCTGGCTGTTCCCGCTGTAGCTCGTTGCGTTGCTTTCCCGCCTCGGTTGCCGTAGCGGCGGAAATGACATCGAGCTGATGTCTGGCGTTTCGATAGTCCTCAAGCGAGGCTTCCCAGTGCTTGCGCGCGTCGGCGGGCAAAGCATCGGCGCGCATCAGAAGCCCCAGAGTCCACAGCCCACGGGCCCGCGCGTGTCGGGCCACGCGCACGGCATCCTTGAAAAGTCCGCTGCGGGTCAAAAAATCGAGATAGCGAGCCGTGCCACGCTCAAAGCGCCCGAGAAAGCTGCCCCGTCCAGCACCGAGCGGCATTTCCAGGCTGCGCTGGTCCAGGTAGTCCTCGGCTCTTTGATACAAGGTCCTGGCGCGGGCCGCATCGCGCCCTTCCTCGGCTTGCGCCTGTCCCACAAGCGCCAGCCATGTCGATTCATACGCGTCCTGCTGCGCACCAAGCTGGGCCAAGTGGCGGTAGTGTTCATAAGCCGCCGCAGAGTCGTTGCGCCACAGCGCAAGCTGGCCATCAAGCTGGGCCCATTCCAGAGCGAGATTGCGATCCGGCTGCGCCAGGCTCGCGCGAGCCTCGCGTAGCTTGTCTCGTGTCGCGTCCTGATTCTCTGTGGCAGCAGCGGCATGTGCCAGGTTGGTGAGCACGTTGGCCTCGGCCCAGGGCAGCTTGCAGCCCCTTAGAACCCGCAGCGCTTCTTCGAGCACCGGCTGCGGATCGAGCCTCTTCCACAGCGGGTCATCGCGCCGCAGAGCCTCTCGCGCCCGAATGAAGGTATAGCCCTGCGTCCCCAAAAGGCGCCCTCTTCGACACGGCTCGGAAACGGACTGAGCAAGCCCAGTCAGCAGATCCGCTGCCTCTTTCATGCGCCCCATCATGACCAGGGTCGTCGCTCGCTGGTTCAGGATCTCGGCAAGCTCAGAGTCATTGTTGAAGCGCCGTGCCATCTCTTCGGCCTGGCTAAGCAAGGGCAGCGCCCCTGGCAAGTCGCCTTGGCCGCGGCGCATCAGCGCTCGCTGCGAAAGCTCCCAGATGTGCTGCTCGGGAAGCTGAGCGAACAGCTTCTGTTTCTCTTCCAGAACGCGCTCTGCCTCGCGATAGCGATGGCGGTGCTGACTGAGCAGCCAGCTCTTGCGCAACACAAGCTGCGCCGCGGCCGCGGGAAGACGGGCTTCCTCGCACTCGCGGATGGCGCGATCTAACAGCGCATGCGTTTCGGGGCGGATGCTCTCCATCGCGATGTCAGCGAGCATGAAGCGCGCGAGGGCACGCGACTCTCGCTCCCCTTCGCCCTCCACGTGACGCAGCAGGATCTCTTCCGCGCCGCGTGGATCGTTCTTGTCATCGAGGAGCTTGCGCGCGTCGGTGAGCCACTGCGCTTCGTGCTGGCTGCGGGGCCGCACAGCGAGCGGCACCACCTGCGTGCGCACCCAGCTCTCAGCCGCCCGCAGCGAAAGCTTGTCCACGCCGGCCGGCACCTGCACCGAAAGCAAGCGCTCAGTCTGCGCTGGCTGCCCTGGC
>CAZKOY010000194.1:0-9377 GCA_964554495.1 uncultured Myxococcales bacterium | reverse complement strand
CTGGCCTCTAGAGTGCGATTCTAGCGCTCTACCAACTGAGCTACAGCCCCGAGACTCTTTGGTTGGAAGGCTCGCTGGGAGCGAGCAGTGCAACGGACGGCACTTCTATCAAGAAGTGAGCTTGGGGGGCAAGAAAAATCTTGGGTGCGGAGCGAGGGCAAGGGGACGGATGGGGCTAGGATGACGGCTTGCCAGGCAGGACAGGCGTAGAAGCCGACGGGGCGGCGTCAGCGCGCTGGCTCGTCGGGGATGTCGCGGTCTCTGCGGCAGGCGACGGGACGGCGGGGGTAAGGATCGGCGTGCTGGCGCTTTCAGCGGGCTTCGCATCGCTGCCTGCGGCGTGGTCGGCGTCGGTCTCATCGGACTCAGCGCGAGCGTTCTTGGGCTGCGCGTCGTCATCGTTGTCATTGTCGTTGTCGTCGTCGTTCGTTTTCTTTCGTTTCTTCGTCGCGGCGGCCGGCTTGGGAGGCTTGGGGGGCGCTTTCTTCCACAGGCCTCCTGTGGTCAGCGATTCATAGCCCCAGCGCAGCCAGCGCAGCATGGCGCTTGCGATCCACAGCGCCCACAGCAGCATGGCCAGGCGGTACACCTCGATCGGCACGCTGAGCACCCAGGCGTGGGCCAAGGCACCGCTGTTGTCGCCGACGCGATCCGAGAACCACTTGAGGTGGTGGTCGTAGCTGCCGTTGCCGGCGATCTGCATCTCGGGCCGACCGAGCAGACCTCCGTGGATGGCTGCAACCAAGACGACGAGCGCCGCGATGGTCCAGCCGACGATCAGAAGCTGACGCAGGTTGAACCAGACGCGTGAAAGCTCGGGGTGGCGAGCGCGAAAGCCGAGGATCAGCAGCCAGCCCACGAAGATCGCCGAGGCGGCTACCGGCACCTGCGTCAAGCCGATTCCCAGCAGCACCCAGTGCAGCGTACGCAGCGGTGTGAAGCGGACGCGACCGAGCCCAATGGCGGTCAGCAAGACGACGCCGAGCAAGCTCCAGAACAGCACGGCCGGACCGAGGCGCGGACCGCCGGACAAAAGGATCCAGCGACCGTTGCCGAGGTTCATGTGGATCTCGGCGTTGACGCTGGGCGCGCCTAGCTCGACGTCGGGGCTGATGTAGCGCAGGCCGATGCCACGGGGCTCGCGCCACTTGATCAGCACCCGCTGACTGCCGGGCAAAAGTGGCACGGTCAGCTTGCGATCGGCCAAGCGCAGGGGCTGGGTTTTTCCGTCGATGCTGACCGAGGTCAGCACGGCGCCCGGCGGCAAGGTAAAGGTGTGCTGCCCGCCGCGCGAGGATCGGCAGCGGACGCTGAGCGTGGCATCGGTGGCGCGCAGACCAGGCGACAGCGAAAGCTCGCTGTGATCGATGGTCAATGTGCGACCGGCGATGCCCTCGGGACGGGTGACGGCGATGCGCACCGACTCACCGGGCCAGGGGCGCCACTCGGGCTGATGTTGGCCCGTGCTGTCCTGCTGATGTACGACGGGAAGGCCGTTCCATTCGACGTGCCAGATCGGGCTTACGGACAGGCGCCAGATCTCGGTCCAGGGCAGGCCGCGGCCGGCCTGCAGTTCGATCTGCGGCTTCTCTTGCAGCAGCGACTTCCATGCCACTTCCGAGACGCCCGGACCCATGTTGATGAGCGCCTTGCCGGCCTGTACGCGAATCTCGGACGAGGTCACGGACTCACCGGGCAGAAGCGGCACTTCCAGCACGACGGCGCTCTGCGTGGGACCGAGGCGAACGACGCGGGTATCGACAGCCCAGTCAAGGCCGATAGAGACCTCGCGCTCGACGCGGACAAACGGCGGCAGGGCTCCGCTCTGCAGGGCGCCGCTGTCGCTGGTGCTCTCTTCTCCGTCGCCCGCGGTTTCTTCGCTGTCTTCTTCGTCGCCTTCTTCGCCGGCAGCAGGCTTGGGCTTGGGTTTGCCGGGTCCGCTGCGGCTGAGCTGCAGGTTGTCGTCGGCGATGCCGTCTTCGTGCAGGCCATCGAGCCGCCAGTCTTCGGCCTTGGCTTCCACTCGGCTCGACTTCAGCGGCAGCGCGATCTGCACGGTGTCGCGGCTGGGCAAGCGACCTTCCAAGATCACTTGATGGCTGCCTTCTTCGATGGCCAACCACAGGTGACCGCCGTCCATGCGCGCCAGCGATGTTGCGGGTTTTCCGTCGAGAATCACCTGCTCTGGCAGCCACTGATCAGCGGATCCAGGAAGCGGGACCGCGGTGTCGGCTGCCGCGCTGACTTCCAAGCGCATGCGCAAGAAGTTGCGCTTGATCTCAAGCTGTAGCCGCGAGCTGCTGGCGCACTGTGGATGGCAGCTAGGCTTCTGCAGCAGGCGATCGTGCAGCGTGTCGAGAAGCTCTTTGCTTGGAAGCTCGGCGCGGGCCGGCGCGGCCAGCGACACCGACAAGATCAGCAGCGCGCCCAGCGCCGTCGGACCCACTCGCGGTGGCAGCGATGAGCCGCCTTGCCACAGGCCGCCGATGCGACCCAAAAGACCCGAGATGCGCAGCGACAAAAGCAGCAAGAGCGCCACTTGCCCCAGCAGCAAGAACAAGTTCAGCGTCGGGGGAATCAGATAGATTCGCAGCTTCTGAGCGCGCTCGACCGAGCCTGAAAAGTGCAGCACGGCGCGATTCCAGCGCCAGCGCGGCAGGCCCGGCCCCGTCTGCACCATGGCGTTGGGGTCGTATTCCTTTTGGTACATGCGGCGCTGCGCGTTGGAGCTCCACGAGTCCTTCTTGCCGAACTTGCCTTGCGCCTCGTCCTTTTCCAGCATCGGCTTGGCCTTCAGCATGCGCGCTTTCATGGGCTCGGGCGCCCCGCCGCCGCCGGGGCCATTGCCGACCAAGCCGGCGCCCAGGCCGACCAAGCCATCGTCGGCATCCTTGCCCATCGCCGAGTCGTTGTTGAATATCGTTTGCTGCTGCGGCATGGGCGGCGCGCTCTTCGTCATCGGCATCATGTTGTTGGCTTCGCTGCGCAGGTTGCTCTGGCGCGACAGCCAGGTCTCTTCGTCTTCCAGCGACGCGTCTTGCCGTTCCAGCGCCGGGTGCAGACCGATGCGCACCTGCTGCGCGGCAAACGACACCAAGGCCAGGGCCAGGCCGACCAGCGTCGCGATGCGCAGCACCCGCAGCACTGGGCGCAGGCGCACGGCGCTTTCGGGAAGCACGCGGGTCAGGGCCTCGGCGGCCAGCACGGCCAGCCACACCCAGCGCGGCGAGTTCTGTTCGGGCAGCGACAAGGCCAGCCCGAGCAGCGCCAGAACGCCCCAAGCAAGACCAAACAGGCGCCCAATCGAAAGCGCGATCAACAGCACCAAGAACAGATCGAGCAGCGTCCAGTGCCGCAGCCACGTATCGGGGGCTTCGTCGGCGCCCGTGATGTGAAACAGCCGCCAGCCCGGAGGCAGGTTTAGCTGCGTCTGCACTTTGTGAAAGTCGATGTTCCAACTGACCGCAGGAACCTGGCCGAAGTGACTCTGCAAGCGGCTATCAGCGACCAGGTTGACGCGGCCTTGGCGAAGCTCGACGCCGGCCCGCTCGCTGCCATCGCCGGTCGAGCGCGTGATGAACAGGTCCTTGCCGTCCATGGCCACGCGGCCAAGCTCCGTTGGCGGGTTCACTTCCAAGCGCCATGTCCGGCTGAGCGTGCCGGTGATCGAGTCCGACACCGTATAGCCGCCGCCATCGAAGTCCAGCCACATCTCGCGCGAGAGGCTGAGCTGATCGGGCAAGCGCTCGGCATCGCCGCGGTGCTGCTCGACGAGCTTGAGCGTATCGCTGCGCCCCATGGGATAGCAGGGCAGGCGCTTCCAGTCTTCCGGCAGGGTGGTCTGCTGCGGATCGATCGCCGGCACTCCTTCGACGGTGACTTGGCGCAGCGAGGGCTGTGCTTCAAATACCCAGACCTCACTTTCGGGCCAGGGTCCGCCGGGAGCCGGGCGCTTTAGCTCGCTGACCGGGCCTTCGTGTCGCGCCAAGAGCGAGAGCACATGCGTGCCGGGGCGGACCTGCACGCGCAGCCGACCGCTCGCTTCCAGGCGCGCTGGCAGCGGGCTTTCCAGCGACACCGCCACGAACTGATCCGGCAGCACGCGACCCAGCAGCACCTCGCGGCTCTTGCCGGATACGCGCAGCTCAAGCCGCGTCGAAAGCAAAAGCGGGATGTCGTCGTTGACGCGGCGCTGTGCTGTCATGTCCAGCACGTCTTCTTCTTCGGGGTTGGCCTGTCGCTGCAGCCACAGCCGGCCCTGTGCATCGCGACTTGGGAAGGGCACGGCGGCCCCGCGCAGGTTCAAGCTCAAGAGCGCCGTCGACGGTGGCACCTTTAGCGCTTCGGGTAGCTCGTCCCACAGAAACGTGCCGGTGACCGTGTGTTCGCCGGGCTGCAGGCGCACTTTGGGGGCGGCGCCGTCGTCTTCGTCGCTGTCGCCGTCGCGCATTGGCTCGATGTCATCGCCATCAGCATCGCTGGGCGTCGCCACCACCGCCGGCTTTCCGTCGACGCGCACGTCTTGCGGCCACGCCTTGCGACTGCCGGGCAGCGTCACCCACTCGCGCTTGTACAGCCGCCACGACTGCGTAAAGCGCCCGCCTTTTTCCGTCAGCACCAGTTGCAAGCGCGCGGGCCAGGCGCAGCGGCGATCGTCGTCGCTGTCTTTGTCGTGCAGAAACGGGCACAGCACCTGTTCCTCGCCGTGCAGCACCCAGCCCACCCAGGGCCTAAGCGGATCGGGAATCGCCAGGCCATTTTTCACCGCGGGCAGCGCTGCTTCGATCGAATCGGGGCCGCCCTTATTGCCCTTGCCACGCTGCGCCAGCACCGACGATGGGCCAAGGCCCAGTGCGCACAGGAACACCCACACAAAAAGCGGCGCCAGGTGCTGTGCGCGGCGAGTGCGCGTGCGAGCCATGGGACGGCGAAACCAAATGCAACTCCCTTGCAACATGCGAACGCTCCACTGCGGGCTGAGTTTGCGCGGTGTGAAGACCGCACCGCTGGCCCATCATACGCTGCTTTTTTCGTCGAGAGGGGGCGATGTCGTAGGATGGCAGTCCATGAAAATCCACCACTTGAACTGCGCCACGTTCTGTCCGCCTTGGGTCGGTACGCGGCTAAACGATCACGGCATGCTGGTCTGTCACTGCCTGCTGATCGAGTCGCCCGCTGGCCTGATCCTCGTCGACACGGGCCTTGGCAAGAAGGCGATTGAAAACCCGGCGCTGTGCATGCCTCCGGGCATGGCGTGGATGCTCGGGCCGGCGCTCAACCTGGCCGAGACCGCCGCGCAGCAGATCGAGCGCCTGGGCTTTTCGCCGCGCGATGTGCGCCATGTCCTTGTGACCCATCTTGACTTTGACCATGCCGGCGGTCTGTCAGACTTTCCCGAGGCCGCCGTCCACGTGTTTGAAGACGAGTATCAAGCGGCGATGCGCCCGTCGGGGCTGATGGAAAAAGCGCGCTACCGCGAGCCGCTGTGGGAACACGGGCCGCGCTGGCAGCGCCATCACCTGCAAGGGGGCGAGCCCTGGTTCGGCTTTGCCCGCGTGGCTGCGCTGCCCGACGTCCCCGGACTTGCCGACGAGCTTTTGATCGTGCCGGTGCAAGGTCACAGCCGCGGCCACTGCGCCATCGCCGTCAAGGGCGATACCGGCTGGCTTCTTCACTGCGGCGACGCGTACTTCTATCACGGTGAGCTAGAGGCCACGGGCCGTCGCTGTACCGCGCTGCTTGGCGCCTTTCAGAGCATCGCGCAGGTGGACGGTGAAGAGCGCCGCCACAACCAAGAACGCCTGCGCCAGCTTGCGCTGCAGCACGGGAATCAGGTGCAGCTTTTCTGCGCCCACGATCCCAGCGAGTTCCGCCGGTTTTCCGACGGGAAACGCTAGCTGAAGAGGCCCGCGGCTGCTTCGCGGCGGCCCCCTGCGCTTAGTGATGTTCCGAGGCGGTGGAGCCGGCTTCTAGCGCTTCCAGATCGGCGTGGATACGTCCGCTGATCGTTCGCATGCACAGCCGCAGAAACGCGCGGCCCGCCCACAGCGGCCGGCCCAGGTTTTCCGGGCCCTTGCCCTCGACGGCGACATGCGAGACCACGGCCAGCGCCGCCGTCGCGCCCCCCAGCAAGAGCGCCCGTCCCACGCGCCCGCGCCGCACCGATGAGACCGCCGCGATGCCACAGCCCAAGGCCGCGACGTGGCACCAGCGCACGATCGGGCTCTGATGGCTGCGCAGAAAGTGGGGCCAGAACGCTTCAAAGTCTTGGATGGACGCATCCCGCGGTTCGTCGTGCATGCCGGCATGGTAGCCGCGTCGAGGGCACAAGAACAGCCTCTGCTCGTCGTGGCCGAGCGCACAGGGCAGGGCGGCGGCCGCGCTTCGCGTCGTCTAGTTGGTCAGCAGCGCCGGTAGCTCGGGCATGGGAAGCTCGCCGCGCAGGATCCCGCGGGCCCGCATCAAGGCGAAGCCCAAGAGGTTCTGCCCCCGCCAGCGCAGGGGGTTCTGCGCGTCGGCGTGCTCGCGTCCCAGGCGAATGCCCCAGACGCAGTCGCTGGGGCTGGCCTCGACCAGCACGTCTTCGGACGTGGCCAGAAGGTAGCCGCGCAGGGCCGGATCCTGATCAAACTTGGCGACGCTTCCTTGGGTCACGATGTCGAAGCAGTGCTGTCGCCAGATCGCTTCGTCAAAGCCGCGCACCTGTCGACCGATGCGCTTGCAGTCAAGCGGCGCCGTGGCGATCAGGATGCGCGCCAGTGCTTCACCGTCGCCGAACAGGCGGGCCTTGCTGGCCATCATCCACTGCTCGGCCCAGGCATAGTTCACGCCGTACAGCGAAAACGAACACGGCCAGAACTGGCTGAATACCGCGTCGGACAGCGCCCCATCCGGCCGCGGCGTATGACCATAAAACAGGCGATAGCGCCTCTGGGCTCCCTGGCGCACGGTCTGACGCAGTGTCTCAAGATCTAGCGTGTGCATGGAATGTGAGCTTCAGGATATCGCGCTTCGCGGACAGCCCACGCCCAAGGAAGGCCCGCAAGGAAGGCCCCATGGAGACCCCAAGATGCGACGCGCCGAATACTGGCCAGCCTGCCGCGGCTTTGGGATAGTGCGGGGCATGCAGGCCATTCTTGTTGCCGCCGGCATGGGCTCGCGCTTGAGCCCATACACCGACGATCGTCCCAAGTGCATGGTCGAGGTCGCGGGCCGCCCCATGGTCCGTCGCGCCTTGGACGCGCTGCGCAGCGCCGGCTGCGATCGCTTCACCGTCATCCACGGCTATCGCGGCGAGGTCTTGCAGAAGGCGCTTGCCGACGAACCCGGCGTCACGTTCGTGCAAAACGCCGACTTCCGCACGAACAACATCCTTCTGTCGCTGATGCACGCCGAAGCGTCAATGGACGAGGGCTTTTTGTGCAGCTACGCCGACATCTTGTTCCGGCCCGATGTCGCCAAGGCCTTGGCTGCGCACCGACGGGATTTCTCGCTGGTCGTCGATCCTTTTTGGGCGGAAGCCTATGACGGGCGCAGCGATCATCCCGTGCCCGAAGCCGAGCTCTGCGCCGTCACTGGCCCCGACGATCGCGTGACCCGCGTCGGCAAGCGCGCCGTCCCGCCCGAGCAAGCGCTGGGCGAATTCACTGGCCTGTGGAAGGCCAGCGCCCAAGCCGCCCGCGAGCTTCGCGCGCTCTATCACCGCCGCCTGAGCGAGCTTGGCCTGGCTGCGCCGTATGGCCGGGCGCCGCGCTTTCAGGTCGCGTACCTGACCGATCTGCTGAACGACCTCATCGACCAGGGCGTCGCGCTGCACGCCCTGCGCATCGCCACCCCACGCAGCTATCGCGAGATCGACACCGTCCAAGACCTGCACCGCGCGAGCGAGGTGATTGACTGGTAAAAAATACCCGCGCGAGCACTCGTGATTATGCGATAGTAATATCGTCGTAAAATCGACAGAGGGAGCAGAACGATGGGGATCCTCGGCAATCTAGGCGCGTCGCTGGGTATTGGCGCAATGTCGGTGCGGATCACGGCTCCGTCCCGCATTTGTGCCGGCGAGACCATCGAGGGCGTGATTCAGATCTCGGGGGGCAAGGTCGATCAGCAGGCCAGCGGCCTGTCCGTTGCGCTGCAGCTTTGCTGGGAGACCGAGGACGACGAAGGGCGGAAGCAGACGCGCCACAGCACACTCATCGAGCAGCGGCTGGCGTTTTCTTTACTGGTTGCCGCCGACAGCCTGCACGAGATCGCGTTTTCGCTGACGCTGCCCGCAGCGCTGGCCGTCGCTCCCAAGGATCACTGGCACGCCGTGTCCGCCAGCGTCGATATTCCGTCGGCGATCGATGCCGGGGGCGCGTCGACCATTCGCGTGTATCCGGCGCGACCCATGGGGGCGCTGCTGCAGGCCCTGACCGACGAGCTAGGCTGGCCGCTTTCCGACTTCGATCCCAAGCATGCGCCAGCGGGTCAGGTGCGGGCGCTGTTTTCGCCTCCCGCATCGCTGCACGCACGCGTGGATCGTCTGCGCCTGGATGTCGGCGCGAGCGAGGGGACCTTCGCCATCCACGCCATGCTCGACCTGAAAGAAGGCCTGTGGCGAGCGCTGACCAAACAAGACGAACGATTCACGGAATTTCAAGGGAGAGAGGTCTCTGAAATCGTGAATAAAATACAAATATTTATCAATAAATGGACAGATACGAATCCGTCATAGATTCGGCAATAGGACTCTTCGACGATTTCGCATAGGCCGACCGCAGCAGCGCGACCGACGGGGCCAACAAGGGGAATGGCCGCAGGTTACATCTTGCGCGGGTCGGTGCCGGGCTGGGCGTAGACGCTGGTCCAGATGTCGGCGGGGTTGGCGGCGGGCGACTGCTCGGCGAAGCGCACGGCTTCCTGCACCTGCGCTTTGATGTGGGCTTCCAGCGAGACGATCTCGTCTTCTCCGACGGCAGAGACCAGGCGATCGCGGGCGATGACGACGGCGTCGCGCTTCTTCCACTGCTCGATCTCGTCCTTGCTGCGGTAGTTGCCGGGGTCGCTGATCGAGTGGCCGCGGAAGCGATAGGTCTCGACCTCGATCAGCGTGGGGACGAACTCGGTGCGGGCGCGCTCGACGGCGGCGCTGATGCGGCGGCGGACTTCCAGCACGTCGTCGCCGCTGAAGCGGTCGCGCAAGATGGCAAAGCCGGCGGCGCGCTCGGTGACGTCTTCGACGGCCAGCGTGCGGTAAAGCGGCGTGCCCATCGAGTACTGGTTGTTTTCGCAAATGAACACGACGGGTAGCTTCCACAGGCCGGCGAGGCTTAGGCCCTCGAAGAAGGCGCCCTGGTTGGCGCTGCCGTCGCCGAAGAAGCACAGCGTGACTT
>CAZKOY010000193.1:0-9390 GCA_964554495.1 uncultured Myxococcales bacterium | reverse complement strand
CGTGTCACCAACGTGAAAGGCTGGTGTCCTAGGCCGGCTGGACGATGGGGTCGTGATGCAATTCCACGGTTTAGCAGTCGCGCAACGGCCGCAAAACGCGTCGAGTCCAGGCATTTTCTATGTCCGGCTTGCGATGTCAACGACTAAGTCAGTCGGGGCCACATTTTTCGCGGTAGATTGCGGCCATGCTCAGCCTGTATCTGGTCGACGGCTCGAACTTCCTGTTCCGGGCCTTCCATGCCATGCCGCCGATGTCGACGAAAAGTGGCATCCCCACGGGAGCCGTACGCGGCTTCGTCAGCATGCTTCTGCGCTTAATCGCCGACGAAAAGCCGACGCACATGGCCGTGGTCTTCGACGCTGAAGGGCGCAGCAAGCGCGCCGAGCTTTACCCCGCGTACAAAGCCAATCGCAGCGAGACTCCGCCCGAGCTGATCCCACAGTTCGATCTGGCCCGCCGCATGGTGCGGGCGCTGGGCATCACCTGCCTGGATGCGACCGACGTCGAAGCCGACGATATCCTCGCGACCATGGCGCAGGCCGGACGCCGCAGCGATATGCCGGTGGTCTTGGTGTCCTCGGACAAAGACTTGATGCAGCTAGTGCAGGACGGCCACATCGAGCTTCTGGACACCATGAAAGAAGACGGCCGCGGCAAGCGCTTCGCCGAAAAAGATGTCGTCGAGAAGTTCGGCGTACCGCCCTGCCAGCTGGGTGATGTCTTGGCGCTGATGGGGGACAGCAGCGACAACATCCCAGGCGTGCCCGGCGTCGGTCCCAAGACCGCAGCGCAGCTCGTGCAGCACTTTGGCAGCGTGCCTGCGATCCTGCGATCTCTCGACGACAGCGGAAGTTGGAACGGCCTGAGTCTGCGCGGCAAAGACAAGGTGCTGGCCGCCCTGCGAGAGCACCGCGCACAGCTTGAAATCTCGCGCCGCTTGGTCGCGCTGGAAGACGATCTGCCGCTGCCCCAGTCGCTGTCCACCCTAGAACGCCACGTCGCTGCGGTGAAGCGTGATGAGCTCTTGGCTCTGATGACAGAGCTTGAGTTCAACACGCTGCTCAAGCGCATCACCGTTCCGGGCGGACTGCCAGGCATGCCTGATCTAAGCGCGCCCTCTGCGTTGCCAAGCTCGTCAGCGCCTTCGATCGTGCGTGCCGAAACGACGACAGATCCAAGCCCCGCTCTGTCCGCAGCCGCTATGCAGCAGGGCGGTGAGGCAGCAGACCTGGCAGCCTGGCTGAAGCACGCCCCGACAGCGCCGCAGGTGCTGCTTGATGCAGCGCAGCTTGCCGATTGGCTCAAGGCCGCCGAGACATCGCTTCGCAGCCACGGTCTGGCCTTTCGCTTGATGCGCTGCGGCGAGGGAGACACGCCCGCGCGCCCGCCGAATTCGCGGCTCGCAACGCTGGCTGGCATCGCGCTGTATACGCCGCAGGCTGCCCCCGCGTACGTACCGCTGGCCCATCGTTACTTGGGCGCCCCGGCTCAGATCACAACGGCCGCCGCCGTCGCACTGCTGTCGCCGTTCTTGGCCGACGCAGGGCTGCGCAAGTTCGTCTTTGGTGCCAAGGATGTGTGGCTGCTGCTGGCTCGCCACGGCTGCGAAAACGTAGCAGGCATCGCGGCCGATCCCGCGCTGTGTTCGTATTTGCTCGATGCGGCCCAGGATCACAGCCTGGAAGCTCTAGTCTCGCAGCACTTGCCGCCCGACTACCCGCCGCTTCAGACGCGTGAAGCGCTATGCAAAGGCGCAGGCAAGCACGGCGTGCCCTTCGATCAGGTCGACATTGCTGCCGCCACGAGCTTCGCGACCGCGCAGGCCCGCGCAACCTTTCTTTTGTCTCATGTTCTGCTGTCTCGCCTGGATGCCGACGCCAAAAAGTTGCTGATGCAGCTTGAGCTACCGCTGTCGCACGTGCTCTCAATCATCGAGCGACACGGCATCTTGATCGACGTTCAGGTCTTGGGTCGTCTGGGTCGCGAGACCGAAGCCAAGCTGCACTCGCTAGAGTCCGAGATCGCTGCTCTGGCCGGCGGTCACATCAACCTCAACTCACCCAAGCAGCTTGCCGAGCTGCTGTTTGAAAAGTTGGGTCTGTCACCCGTCAAGAAAACGCGCGGCAAGACCGGTATGTCCGTTGATCACGAGGTGCTAGAAGCGCTGGCCGATGAGCATCCCATCGCGCAAAAAATCATCGAGTACCGCAGCCTGAGCAAGCTCAAAGGCACGTACATCGATCAGCTTCCGCTTCTGCGCGACAAGACCAGCGGTCGCCTGCACACGACCTATCAACAGGTCGTCGCAGCGACGGGGCGCCTGTCGTCAATCGATCCCAACCTGCAGAACATTCCAATCCGCAGCGGCCTGGGCAAAGAGATCCGCCGCGCATTTGTCGCCCCGCCCGACTTCCGCTTGATCGCCGCCGACTATTCGCAGATCGAGCTGCGCATCCTCGCCCACCTGTCGCGCGATCGCCTGCTGATCGACAGCTTCCAAAGCGGCGAAGATGTACACACGCGCACCGCGATCGAGATGTTCGGTCCTGAGTCGGGCCGCACAGATGACAAGCGGCGCGCTGCCAAGATGATCAACTACGGCATCATCTATGGCTTGTCAGATTACGGCCTAGCGACGCGGTTAGGGATCGAGCGCAGCATGGCCAAGCAGTACATCCGCGAGTACTTCGCGCGCTATCGCGGCGTGCAGGAATACATGGACGACCTCGTGTCGCGTGCTCGACGTGATGGCGGTGCGCGCACGCTGCTCGGTCGCTTCCGCCCGCTGCCCGATCTGACCAGCAAGAACTACGCGGTGCGCGCCTATGCCGAGCGCATGGCCAAGAACACACCGCTGCAAGGCACGGCCGCCGACATCATGAAGCAAGCGATGATCGATGTGCAGAACCTGCTGGATCGCGACAGAGATTCTCGCGTTCGCTTGCTTCTGACCGTGCATGACGAGCTTGTGCTGGAAGCGCCGCACGACATCGCCGATACGGTGGCCGAGCGCGTACGCACCGCCATGGAGACCGCGGTAACGCTGGCCGTGCCACTTAAGGTCGACGTCGGAATCGCCCAGTCCTGGGCCGACTGCTGACGCCCCAGCCAGGCAGGTGTCTCGACGTGTGCAGCAATTTCTCGTTTGATCTTGAACAGTTCACTCGTCCTGTCCGTGTTCGCCTTGTGTCAATGAGACAGGCTCTGCAATTCTGTTGGCCACATGCCTTCTGATGCACGCCGCAGAGCACGGATCGGCATCCGCCGCTCGCAGCGCTTTCTGCTGGGCTGGCTCCTGCTTTCCGCAGCTTGCTCAGGGCCGCAGGGACCACACCGGCCATGGGTTCACAAGGTCTATCTGCACGGCGTCAAAAAGCTGAAGCCCGGTGATGTGCGTGAAAAAACCGTGGTGCAGCAGAGCCCCTGGTTTCCGCTGGCACCACGTCGCTATCTGGATCAGCCACTGACCGTCGAGGTCGATCGCGAGCGCATCGCGACGTATTACCAGAGCCGCGGCTATTTTCGCGCCGAGGTTCCTAAGGCCGAGGTCAAGCCGTACAAGACCAACCCGCGCGTTGATCCAGCGCTGCCCGAGGCGACAACCGCTGTCGATGTTCACTTCCACGTGCAGGAAGGCGAGCCGACCCAGATCACTGCGATTCGCATTCGCGGCATCGATTCACTGCCGGCCGATGACATCCGCTATGTGAAAGATGAGCTGCCCATTTCTGTCGGGCAGATCTTCGAGCATGAACCCTATCTGATCACCAAAGAGCGGCTGCTGCATCGCCTGCGCGAGCGCGGCTATGCCTTCGCCAAGCTGGACAGCGGCAAGGTCGAAGTCGAGCGCGATGCGCGCACCGCTGTCATCGACATCGCACTGTCGCCCGGCATCAAAGTGCGCATCGGCACACTGTCGATTCAAGGCACAGAAAAGGTCGACGTCGCACCGCTGTACCGCCACGCCGCGCTGCCCACCGGAGACCCCTTCACCCCCGCCGCCCTCGCAGCCGTACAAGGACGGCTGTACAGCCTGGGCCTGTTTTCGACGGTACAGGTCGAGCCGGTTCCCAATCCGCAGCACCCCGATGTGGCAGACGTCATCCTGCGCGTCAAAGAGGGCAAGCATCGCGAGCTTCGCATCGGTGCAGGCATTGGGATCGAGCCGCTGCGCAACGAAGTGCATAGCGAGATTCTGTACACGCAGCGTCGCTTCTTGGGTGGACTGCGAGTCTTCACAGCCACGCTGCAGCCGGGCTATGCCGCGCTGCCGGCAGTGTGGGCCGATCCGCTACGTCGTCACGGACCGATCCTGCTCGCCAAGGCTGACATTAGTCAGCCGGGTGTCCTCGGACGCTCTTCCTCAGTCAGCTTGGCGCTGAGCTACGACGTGGGCGTGCAGTACGCGTACCAGTACCACGGCCCCAGCGCACGCCTCGCCGCCAGCAAGAGCTTCTTCCGCGATCGCATCCAGGCCTCGATTTCATACAATTTTCAGTTCTTGGATTTCTTTGCCACCGAGGCGTCTCTCAGCAACACCAGCGACGGTGGTGGAACGCTGTTCGGCTTCGTCGATCCGTATCGCCTGGGGTACTTCCAGCAGCAGATCGCTCTGGACCTGCGCAACAGTCCCGTGGACGCGACGCGCGGCTTCTTTGCGCAAGTGATCGCCGAGCAAGGCGGCGTGTACACAGGCAGCGCGTTTTCGTATCAGAAGATCGTCCCCGAAGTGCGCGCGTACTACACGCTGTTCGATCGCGTAACGCTCGCCGCTCGCGTGCAGTTTGGGCAGATCTTCGTGCAGGGCGATCTGGGAAGTCCGATCACGCAGCGCTTCTATTTGGGCGGACCCAACTCGCACCGCGGCTTTTCATTCAACCGGCTCTCGTATCAGATGTGCTCGGGCGCAGCGACGACAGACCAAGGCCCAACGCCGGTCCTGCGCGCGTGTCGCGACGTCATCGAAGTCCCTTCTTCAGATCCCGATATGACGCCCGTAAAGCTAGGCGACAAGCCCATTCGTCTGCGCGATATGCAGCGAATTCCCACGGGGGGTGACCAGCTGCTCTTGGGCCAGCTTGAGTTGCGCGTGCGCTTGCTCAAGCTGTTCGGCAACTGGTTCTCGCTGACGGCGTTTGCCGACGTTGGCGATGTTGCGCCGCCACCCGGTCTGTGTGCGCAGACCGGCTGCACTCCTGGCGAGTCACTGGAAAACCTCGACTTTTCCCGACTGCATGTCGCCGTTGGCGGCGGGCTGCGCTATCGCACAGTCATCGGTACCATTCGCTTCGATCTCGGCGTGCGCCTGAATCACTTGGACGCACTTGAAGGCAGCCGCGAGAACCCCGATCCCGGACAGCAGATCGCCTATCACATCTCGATCGGAGAAGCCTTCTGATGCAGCCCAGGCAGCCGACTCACTGGCTGTGGCGGATCCTGCGCCGCATCGCGTGGTCCATTGCTGCGCTCATCGTCGTATCCCTGCTGCTGATCATTGGCGTGTTTCTTTTTGCCCGCTCGGAATGGGGTCAGCAGAAGATCCTGGCGTGGGTATTGCCGATCGCCCAGAAGTCGCTGAGTGGCCCGCTGCGCATCGGTCACCTGCGCAGCGATCTGTTCCATCACATCACGCTATCTGCGATTGAGCTGGACGACCGTGAAGGAACTCGCGCGGTACAGGCTGAGCAGATCGTTGTGCGTTACGATCTAGCGACGCTGCGACAGCGCACACTGTCCGTTACCGAAGTCCACATCAAGGGTGCCCAGGTCCACGCCCGACACCTGCGCGATGGTCGCTTGAACCTTGCGGCTCTGACCGTGCCCGACCCCCAGCCGACGCCGCCAAGCACGGCCCCGCTGCCGCTGCGCATCGAAGTCCAAGGCATCACTCTGCACGCCGGGCTGAAGTACAGCGGCAGCGCCGCCCCGCTAACGCAGGCTGCGGCAGACCTAAGCGTGAACGCTGGCCTGACCGTTTCGCGTGAGCGCGAGATCTCTGTGGGCATCTTTTCGCTGAAGCTTCCAATTTCGCAGCCCCTGCACGCTGATCTTTCGCTGGGTGGTGGGGTTCACGTCTCTCTTGCTTCAAGCCCCGCTGGAACACCACCACGCGTCGAACTTCGTGACGTACAGATTTCGCTGTTTTCTGATGGTGCTGAGCTGAATCAAGTCATGCCAGCTGCCGGTCTTTTGCCGGGGGCGCTCGCGCTCGCAGCCAAGCTGTCCGGCGACTTGCAAGGGCTGCAGGCACAGCTCGATCTGACGTTGCCCAAAGGGCGCGCTGCGCTGCAAGCGCGAATCGGTCTTCTCGACAGCGCCCTGCCCTGGCAAGCCGCGCTTACGCTGCACGAAGTGGAGCTGGGCTCGCTGCGCAAGGATCTGCCTCCACTGCGTGTCGAGCTTGCGCTGAAAGGCACAGGCGCTGCGGCATCGGGTCAGCTCGATATCGATCGCATCTTCGTGCAGGCCGCGCACAACACCGTCACGCTGCACGGCGCCCTCACCCTGCCTATAAGCCCCGCGATCTGGGTCGATCCGCTGGCCGCGACCGCTGATCTGTCCCTGCAGATTGATGCGCCACGCTTGGATGAGTTACGCGCCACGCACGCTCTGCTCCCCAACGTGGCGGGGGCTCTATCTGGATCGCTGAAGATAGATCTGCAACAGCGCTCACTGCACGTGGTGTCGAAGCTGGACGGTCGTGGGCTGCGCGGCTTTGGCGCATCGCTGGAACGGCTGCAGGCCGACATCGACCTGCGAGATCTGACGGGCCGCGCCCACGTGACGCTGCACGAGGCGCACGTTGGCAATGAGCGTGTCGCGCACGCCACGCTTTTGGCCACGGGCAGCCGCCACAGTCTCGATCTACACGCCGATGTGAACGCGCAGGTGGCGGGGCAAGACCTGACGGCCGCGCTCTTTCTGCATGCACTGCCAACCTATGCGACACCCGATGCAGCCTCACCCTTGACGGCAATCACCGTCGATCTTCGCACGCTGCGTGTGGCGCGAGGCAGCGATCAGCTAGCGCTTCTTTCGCCCGCACGTTTGTTCCTGCGCGACCTGCGCACCGCACCGATCATCGAGACCGTCGCAGCGCGCGAAAACCAGCAGGTCGCACTCGCGCAGCGCACAGGCGGGCAGCTTGTCTTCGGCTTGGCCGATCTGCACATCGGCATTGCGGGACGCTATGAAGTGACGACCGGACGCATACGCGCACGCTTAGATGTTGAGAACCTGGATGCACAACATCTGGCCTTTGTTGCGGCAGGTCGCACCGATGTCCCGCGCACACACATGGGCGTGCAGCTTCAGGTCGGCGGCACACTTGCGCGACCGACGGGACATGCGCAGCTCTCGGGCACGATCGATCCACTGCCAGGGGTCGTGCCTTGGCAGACGCCGATGCAGCTATCCGCGGAAGTCAGCGGCAGCCCAGAAAATCCGCGCGGCATGGCTTCCATCCGTATGCCAGCCTGGCAGCTAGACTCGCTGCAAGGCGATGGCGCAACGCTTGATCTGACCTATGTCGATCACGTGCTGCAGGCGCAGATCAAAGCGCCACAGATCATCACAGAAATGGATCCTATCGGCCGCGTGCAGCTCGGCGCGTCCGTTGATGTCATCTGGCGGGGCCAGCGCTTGGCGGTCGATACAAATGTGAGCTACGGCAATGCGCCATGGCTGCGCGCACAAGGCAGCACCCAGATCAGCCAAGCCGAAGCGCTGCGCCGGGGAGCAAGTGCGCTGCCGCTCTTGCCGATTGAAGCCACGCTGGATATGCCAAGCTTTGCGCTGCCACAAGGCTTGCCCGCGACGGGCCGCGTCGCCGTGCAGGCGCGCATAAGCGGCACCGTGCAGAAGCCCGCAGCCACCGCCAGTATTCAGGCCAGCGACATCGAAGTGTCAACCTGGCGCGTCGGCAGCGTCTTTGCGCATGCGCAGCTTGAGAGCGAAAAGCGCCGCATGCTGCATGTGCAAGTCGCGATGGATCCACAAGCTCGCCAGGCTCTCGCGCCTGCCGCAGAGCCAGCTCCAGCAAAGCCCGGCACGCTGACGCTGCACGCCGATGTGCCACTACCCTTTGCGCCAACTGATCCAGCGCTGCATGTCGCGCTCATGGCCAAGGACTATCGGCTCGACTATCAAAGCCCAGGCAGCAGCAAGTCCGCTCTGCGACGAGCGCGCGGTACGCTGAACGCCGATCTTCAGGTGGTGGGTGCTGCACCGCAGCCGCTTGCTGAAGGCTCGCTGCGACTGTCGCAAGGCGAGGTAGCGGCGACGACGCTGCCACAGCTTCTGCGCGAGATCGCGCTGGATCTTCAGTTGAGCAAAGAAGGGCGCCTGACCTTGCGCGAGCTGTCGACCAAAGCCGGCAGTGGCAGCCTGCAAAGCAGTGGGCAGATCGATGTGAGCGGCGGACAGCTACGCGATGTAAAGCTGTCGGCTCACGCCAAGAACTTCCCCGTGGCAGCCGGTGCGTACAGCGTCTGGTTGGACACCCAGGTCGATCTAGAAGGCCACTCAGACGGCCATGTCTTGCGCACACGCATCCACATTCCCAGCGGCAACGTGCAAGTACCCAAGCTGTCCGCTGGGCAAAACGTGCAGGCGCTGGGACCGCTGGCCGATGTTGAGTTTGTCGACACAGCGGGTCGACGCGCACGCGCCGAGGCCCTTGCGGCAGAGCAGGCCGAGCAGCGCGAAGCAGGTCCACGCAAGCCAGTGCCCTTCTTGCCCGAACACACGCAGGTCACGGTCGAGATGCCAGGCCCCTTTGTCATCAACGGACCCGAGGTGAAGACCGATCTGCAGGGCCATGTCGACGCCGAGATGAACAGCGAAGGAGGCACGCGCGGTGCGCCGATCATCCGCGGCGATCTGCACGCTCTCAACGGTTGGCTTGAGATCCTGGGCCGCCGGTATCAGATCGATCGCGCGCAGGTCAGCTTGTCCGGCGATGTACCGCCAAACCCACTGCTCGATATCTCGATCAGTCGCAAGGTCGAAGACGCGACGATCTACATCTTGGTTACGGGTACGGCGCAGAAGCCGATCATCACCTTCCGCAGCGATCCAGCGACGTATGACCAGGGACAGATCATCGCCATGGTGCTATCCGGCAGCAGCCGCGGTGGCGGCACGATTCAGCAGCAGGCCCTCGGAGCTCTGTCGTCGCTGGTGGTCGGTAAGCTAAAGGATCAGCTGGGAGCCGCAGTGCCGGTTGACGTCATCAAGTTTGACGTTGGCGGCTCGGACGCCATGGGCGCCAACCAGTCGAGCATCGAAATCGGCAAGTACCTGCGCGACAACTTGTACCTGTCGTATACGCACCGCTTCGGCAACCCGAGCACCATCCTGCGTCGCCTGAATAACGATCAGGTCGCGCT
>CAZKOY010000192.1:0-9426 GCA_964554495.1 uncultured Myxococcales bacterium | reverse complement strand
CGAACTTCTACTTCGACCTAGCTGAAGAGAAGTCGGCTCTGGCGATGGATTTGTTGATGGGGACGCGCGGGTATCGGCGCTTTGAGTGGCTGCCAGGGCAGCTCTTGGCACGCGCGACGTCGGGAAGCAAGCCAGCGACGAGCCGAACCAAAGAACGCCCTGCCGATGTCGCAGAAGTGGCGACGGTACCGGCCGAACGTCCGGCGAATAAGCCGGGCAGGTTCTTCGCGCAGGCTGACCTGCGCAAGAAAGCGTCACGCGCTGACGCGCCAGCCCCGGACAAAGCCAAGGCTGCACCTGCCAAGCCAGCGGCTGCCAGGGACGCCGACGATGAGCTTGCAGCACCGCAACCAGCTGAGGCGGCCAAGAAAGACGCCGAAGCACGCCGCCCCGCGACCGAGGCACCGCCGATGGCTGCGCCCGCACCGAACGCGGCACCAGCGATGGCCGCAGCCGGTGAGGCGCCGATGGCTGCGGCTGCCGCTGACAAGATGGGAAGAAAGAACGAAGCGGCTCCGGCTGCGCGGGCCGCCAAGCCCCTCGCTGCAGGCCCGCGGGCTGGTGGCGGTGCAGCAGGCCTTGCGGATCTTGGCGCGGGCCTGCAAGCGGGTGGCGTAGCGCGCAATCGTTTCAGGGCGGCCGATGACCTGGGACCCGGCTTTGACAACGAACCGCTCGGCTGGGCGGAACGCCCGCGCCGCATTGCCCTGCGTCCGCGCCCCGTCCGTCCGCAAGAGACCTGGGCGGTGGCTCGCGTCTTCCCGACGCCCAGCTATCCCGCCGGATACAACGGACCGCGCAACGACTTTCGCGAGACAGTCCTTTGGCAGCCCGCTGTACAGACAGGGCAAGACGGCAAGGCCACGGTGTCGTTTGTGCTGTCCGATGCCGTCACATCGTTCCGCGTGCTCAGCGAAGGGATCGGTGGCGGGGCGGCCGGTCGTGACGAGACGGTGATCAAGTCGAGCCTGCCGTTTTCCGTCGCGGTCAAGCTGCCGCTTGAGGTCAGCGAAGGCGATCGCGTGATGTTGCCGGTGGTGCTCAGCAACGAACAGAGCCAGCCGCTGCGCGTGGATCTGCAGTCCGAGTTTGGCTCGCTGCTTTCGCTTGAGAAAGCGGTCGCCCGCACATCTGGCGCGATCGGCGGCGGCCTGCGCGAGACGCTGTATTTCCCGCTTTCCGTCACTGGGAAAAAAGGCCAAAGCGAAGTGCGCCTGGTGGCCGAAGCCAGCGGGCTGCGCGACGAGCTATTTCGTTCGGTGCGGGTCAGCCCACGCGGCTTCCCGCAGCACATCTCGCGCTCGGGGCGGATGCGTGACGGCTGGAACAGCGACCTACTTTTGGCGGAAGCCATGCCCGGTACCTTCGAGGGACAAGTGCGCGTCTATCCCAGCACGCTGTCGTCGCTGGTGGCCAGCGTCGAGGGCCTGCTGCGCCACCCCGTCGGCTGCTTCGAGCAAGCTTCGAGCATCAACTATCCCAACGTCATGATCCTGCGCTTTATGAAAGCCGAAGGAGTCAGCGACGCACGCCTTTTGGGACGAGCCAGCCGTCTGATGGATGAAGGGTACAAGCGTCTGATCGGCTACGAGACGTCGACCCGCGGTTATGAGTGGTTCGGCAGCAGCCCCGGCCACGAGGCGCTGACGGCATACGGCCTGATGGAATTCTCAGACATGCGGCCGGTCTATCACGATCTCGACAAGAGCATGCTCAGCCGCACCGCCGAGTGGCTGATGAGTCGCCGCGACGGAACCGGCGGCTATGCCCGCGATGCCAAGGCGCTCGACAGCTTTGGCAAGGCATCCAAGCAAGTCACCGACGCATACATCACGTACGCACTGAGTGAAGTGAAGCAGGCTGGGCTCAGCGCCGAAATCGACGTCGCAGCCCGCGTTGCGGAATCCAGCGACGACGCGTACCTGCTGGCCCTGACCACCGCCACGCTCTTCAACAGCGGGCGCCGCGGACCGGCCATGACAGGCGCCAAGCGCCTGATCGCTTTGCAGGACAGCGACGGAGGCTGGAGCAAGGCCGATCACAGCATCACCCGCTCTGGCGGTGAGAACCTCTTTATCGAGACGACGTCGCTGTCACTGGTGGCGCTGCTTAAGGCAAGCAGCCGCGAGTTCGATGCGCCCGTCGAGCGCGGTGTTGAGTGGCTGATGAACCATCGCCGCGGCTATGGCGCCTGGGGCACGACGCAGGCCACGGTCTTGTCTCTCAAAGCGCTGACGGCCTACGCGCAAAGTCAGGCCCGCGAGCGCGCCGGAGGCGAGGTGACGCTGATCGTCAATGGCCAGTCCGTCGGCCGTCGCACGTATGAGGGCGACGATCGCGAGCCGCTTACCTTCGCGGGTCTGGGCTCGCATCTTCTGTCGGGCAAGAATCACATCGAGATCAAGCACAGTGGACGCACGCCGATGCCGTTTAGCGTCGCCGTCGACTATCGCTCGCTGCAGCCAGAAGACAGCCGCCGCGCCGCCGTCGAGATCACGACCGGACTTGAGCGCACTCAGATGAAGCTCGGTGAGTCAGTCCGCATGCGCGTCTTCCTGCGCAACAAGACCGATCGCGGCCTGCCCATGACCCTGGGCCGCGTCGAGCTTCCCGGTGGGCTGACCTTCCAGACCTGGCAGCTTAAAGAGCTTCGCGAAAAAGGCCTCATCGCGTTCTATGAGACCGGGCCGCGACAAGTGATCGTGTATTTGCGCGACATGAAGCCCAAGCAGAACGTCGAGATTCCACTGGACTTGGTGGCGATCTCGCCGGGTCAGTACACGGCGCAGGCATCGTCTGCGTACCTGTATTACACCGACGAGCAGAAGACCTGGGCAGCCGGAACCCAGATCACCATCGACCCCTAACGCACGCATCGCCTAGATCGCTCGCCATCGCATCGATGCACTGGTGATGCGCTGGCGATTCACTGACTATTCACTGGCGATTCACTGACGATCCACTGGCGGCTCTCTCGCCCACGGCACGACTTGGAGTAAGGTCTCGGCTGTGTCGACTCGCCCCTTGGCTCCGTGCTTGTTGGTTTCGTGCTTCGGCCACGTGGCGCTTGCCATCGGGCTCGCCAGCCTCGGGGTACCTGTGTTGGCCAGGTGCAGCCCGCCCCCGCCTGAGGCCGATCGAGCGGTGACACAGCCTTCGCCACCGCCGGCTTTGGATCGGGCATGGCCCGCCGTTCAGACCTATTCGGTGTCGCGGATGCTGCCGTTTCGCACGGAAGTGGCGCTTCCCAAAGCACCTGCGCCAGCCCCGATGCAGATCGCTGCGGCCGGCATCGCGGCTGCCCCAACGCTGGCGATGGCGCGACGACGCGAGCCACGACTGATGAAGATCGGCGGTTTGCTGCTGGGCATCGGCTATGCGCCCGCGCTGGCTCTGGCCTTGGCGCTCGCGCCGCAAGCGGGTGAGCCGGGTGCCCCTAGCCTGGCCATGAACTATACGCTGCTGATTCCCGTCGCTGGGCCAGTCATTAGCGGCGTCCTGGCACCCGCCACCGCGCCCCCCGGTACAGCCTACGGCGCTGTGACCACGTGGACGCTGCCGCTGGTCCTCAGCCTGGGCCTGGTACAGACCACGGGGCTTGCCCTCTTGGCAGCCGGAGCCGTGCCGCGCCTGCGCGCCGATCCGTCGGCCAGCGATCCCCTGGACGTGAACTTCCCGCCGTGGAAGACGCGCTGAGCGGCCTGGGCGCACGGGCCGCCAAGCGAGCCGAGGTCGCGATATGCCGCTACGGCTGCAGCTCTGTCTGCAAGAACTCAATCGCCAGGCGCTGCGCAGCCCGTTTCACCCGGCTTGAATAGATATGATCTTCTTTATCGAGAAACACGAACTGGACTGTAGGTAATTTGGAATTTATGTTTTTATCGTAATTTTCAGTGCCACAGGGATTATTTTTCAATTTTGCAAATTTCCCCCACATGTCTATTTGTGAATCATAAATCGCTCGGCCGCTTCTCTGCAGCGACTGCCGCAGCCAGCAGGCTTGCTCGATGGGCACCATTTGATCCTCGGTACCGTGCAGGACCAGCATCGGCATGTGCAGGGTCATCGGAACTTGCACAGGCGAGCGCTCAGCTAACGCCAGAGCCTGCTGCGCAGGCTGGGTCTGAACATAGCCGCGTAGCTGACTCGCCAGGATGCCGTTGTAAAAGAACATCTGAAAGGGAGTGGACTGCAGGTGCTCGATCAATGGCGCGGCCGCGACGGGCGCAGACATCGTCACCAAGGCCCGCAAGGTGGGCGTCCGCTGTGCCAAGCGCAGCGCGATACAGCCGCCATGGGACATGCCCAGCGCCCCGATACGCGCACTATCGACGCCTTCGTGCTGGCGCAACCACAGCAACGCGGCTTCGGCATCGTTCACCTCGCCGCGGCAGAACTCAATCTTGCCTTCGCTGCGCTGACCGTCGACGCGACGCACCTGACCGCGATAGGCAGGCAGCACAACGACAAAGCCGCGCAGGGCCAGTTCGCGGGCCAGATCGGCGCTCGTCGTCTCATCCCCAGAAAAACCGCTGTGTAAGACCAAGACGGCCGGGCGTCGCTTCTGGTTTGCGGGAAGCGCCTGCGTCGGCAAGAGAGCAGTATATCGCTGCAGCAAGCCATCGACTGGCAGCTCAAATAGCGTCTGCGATACCCCGGCAGGCACCTGCGACCAGCGATAACACCCAATCAGTCCGAACAGCCAGGCAAGCAGCGCAGCGCGTGCTGTGCGGTCTATCCGAAGCGTGCGAAGGCAGGTGCGCAATCGCCGCACTAGCCCGCGTCGATGTTGCTGCCCGGCGCAACAATGGCGTCGATCTTTGCGACTAGCTCGGGCGAAAGCTTGGGCACGAGCGACAGCGCTTTGATGTTCTCGCTGACTTGCTCGGGCCGCGAGGCGCCTGTGATGACGCTGCTGACGTTGGGGTTGTGCAGGCACCAGGCGATCGCAAGCTGCGCCATGCTCCCGCCGATCGCGTGAGCCAGCGGCTCAAGCTGACGCACGCGAGCCAGGCGATCATCAGAGAGCGCGGCGTCCTTGAGCCACGCCAGGTTGGGGTCGGAAAGCCGCGTGCCGCCGGGCACACCCGCGTTGTACTTGCCGGTGAGCACGCCCGATGCAAGTGGGCTCCAGATCGTCGTGCCATACCCCAGGTCGCGAAACAGGGGCAGGTACTCGCCTTCCATGCGACGGCGATGCAACAAGTTGTACTGCGGCTGCTCGACGCAAGGAGGAGTCAGGCCATACTGACGCGCGATGGCGTCGGCACGCAGGATGTCGGCGGCGCTCCATTCCGATGTGCCCCAATAAAAGACCTTGCCTTGCTTAACCAGGATGTCGATGGCGCGCACCGTCTCTTCAATCGGCGTGTTGGGATCGGGACGGTGGCAGTACATGAGATCGACGTACTCGACCTGCAGGCGGCGGAGCGCGCTGTGTACTCCTTCGATGATGCGCTTGTGCGAAAGGCCCGTGTCGTTTGGACCACGGCCGCCCCAGTAGATCTTCGTCGAAAGAACCAAGCTCTCGCGACGCCAGCCTTTCTTTTTGAGGATGCGTCCCATCACCACTTCGGCCTGGCCCCCGGCATAGGCCTCGGCGTTGTCAAAGAAGTTCACGCCCGCTTCGTACGCGGCGGTCATGCACTGCTCCTGCGTCTCTTCGGCTTTGGCATCGCCGAAGGTGACCCAGGCGCCATACGAGATCTCAGACAGTCGCAGTCCTGACTTGCCCATGCGTCGGTAGTTCATCTGTTGCTCCGCCAGAGGTGGGAAGGTCGTGCTAGTTGGCACCCGTGCGAATCCAGGTCTCGATTGTACGCAGGGCATCGCTGGAAAGGGGCGGCTGTGCAAGCGGCATCGCTGAGCCCGTGATGCGCACGAACGCAGCAGGCTGCGCCGCCAAGAGCTTGCGCAGAAGGTAGCTCGCTTCCGGTCGTCCCACGTCCACCCAGCGCAGCGCATCCAAGCCGCCTCGACGATCGGACAGCAGGTGCTCACGCAGTAAGCGCGGATCCTGGGCGAAATCGAGCCCGGCAGCGGCGAACCCGGCTTCATCTCGGCGATGGCAGCCAGCCCCCGCGCAGCGCGGCGCAAAGATCCCGCTCGGTCCAGCAAGCTCAGCCAAACGTGGCGCGACAGCGACGGGCGCGGCGGGAAGCAGCGCAGTCCCAGTGCGAAATACCATGCGAAAGCTGTTGCCGAGCTGACGCCCCGAAAGCGCATGAATGCGCCGGCTCAACGTAACGACGATCTCGGTCTGCGCGAGCAGCGGTCGATGGGGCCGAAAGCGAACTTCTCGATCGACCAAGCTGACCTCGGACGTAAACGGCACAGGATCGCTTCGAGGTCCGATCGAGACCCATGGATAAATAAGCGTCGCGGGATCGGGAAAGTCGCTGAAGCGCAAAACGATGTCCGCGTTGCGCGGCACATCGGACTGATCGGGGCTGGGCTGCGTTGAAACGAGAGCGAACGGAGGGGAGAAACCAGGGGCAAGTCGCTGGGCAGGGTCGTCAACTTCATCGCCGCAGCCAGGGGCATAGAAGACAGCCAGCACCAGCGACAGGAACTTCACCGCCATCTTGCTGCAGCCTGGGGCCATCGCTGGGCGAGTACTCTTAGCTCTTGGAATAGAGTTCTAGCTGCTCGCGAACCACGTCCTCGTTGATGCCGCTTGGAATGTACTCGCGCAGACAGTCGGCCAAGCTGATCATCATGTCGCCTGTACCGCGCTCGGTGACGATCTTGTGCAGAAGCTCCTTGGCTGCTTGGCTGTGATCGTCGCGAAGCATGCTCTTGACCATGTCCAGGTTCAGGTCGCCCTGGAAGTCGAGCATGAGGTTGTCCAACAAGTATTTGATGAGAGCGTTCACGTCATCCTCTCAGAGATTGGGTAGTGTGACTTTCTTTAGTAGTATCAAGTCTTTGCGAGCATGTACAAGAAACGATGTGTTTCTTGCTGCGAGCGGTCCCAAAGAGCGCCTCGTTCTGCGAGACACACGCGCGTGCTTCCACACCTTGCTGACCTGCCAGGGTCGCAGCAGCGCAACACCGCGGAGCACGCGGTATCGCAGGAATCGCTCGATGGCCCAAACTGTGCCAGAGCACAGTCCTGCAAAGCCGCCTCTCCGCCGCATTTGTGGGGTGTTTTGGCCATCTTGACTGGACCCGTGGCGCCCTGATACCGTGAGCTCTTATGAGAGGTGTGTCAGAACTGCTCGCGCTCAGTGCCCTGCTTACGCTTGCTTCTGCGTGCGGGCCCGTCACCTATCTGTCGCGCGTCACCTTCAGTGCATACGGCGACATGGCTGCACTGCGTGCCACCGATACAGAACGGTGGACGCCCTATGAGTTTACGGCGGCCACCGAATACCTGCGACGTTCGCAAGAGCTAGCGGGCTATGCGCGTCACCACGACTCGAACAACTTCGCGAAAAAAGCCCAGATCAACATCGTGGATGCGAAGAAGGTCGCGGCTCGTCGCAAAAAGGGCAACGAGTTTCCCATCTACGACCCGAAAGATCCGGGCATGTACATCTCCAAGGAAGGCTACGTGAAGCGCAGGTCCAGCCTGGATTATGACAACGAAAAGCCGCCAGGCTTGGACAGCGAAAAGCCGCCCCTCTCGCAGTCGGAAGTCGATGCCAAGAGCGGCAAGAAGGAGGCCCGCTAATGCGCCGCCTTCTTCCATCGCTTTCGCGCTTTGTGCCCGGTGTCGTGCTGCTGGCGCTGCCACTCCTGGCAGGCTGCCCTGGCATGACGCTCAAGAAGCAGCTTGAAGGCGTCAAGCAGACGATCGACCAAGCGCGGGCGAACGGCGCCTATCTCTGCGCCCCGGTCGAGCTAGCCATGGCCGAGTCGCACTATGACTTTGCTCAGGCCGATATCTATTACGGCGACTACTACGCGGCCAAAGAACACACCGAGATCACGACGGACAACGCCCAAAAGGCGCTGGAAAAGTCGCCCCCCAACAAATGCACGTATCAAGAAGAGAAGCCGATCGTCGTTCCCAAGCCGGGTGACCGCGATGGCGACGGACTTCTCGACGATCAAGACAAGTGCCCGGACGATCCTGAAGACAAGGATCAGTTCGAGGACGAAGACGGCTGCCCCGATCCTGATAACGACAAGGACGGCATCTACGACGTCCGTGACAAGTGCCCCAACGATCCCGAAGACAAGGATCAGTTCGAGGACGAAGACGGCTGTCCTGATCCTGACAATGACAAGGACGGCATCCTGGATCCGCAGGACAAGTGCCCCAATGAACCGGGTCCGAAGGAAAACCAGGGCTGCCCGGATACCGACCGCGACAAGGACACGGTGGTTGATCGCCTCGACAAGTGTCCCGACGAACCCGGTGTTCCGCCTTCGGGTTGCCCCGAGAAGAAGTTCTTGGTCATCACCAAGAAGAAGATCGAGCTGAAGCGGCAGATCCACTTCGCGACGAACAAGTCGAAGATCCTGCCCGACTCGTTCGAGCTTCTGGATGAGGTCGTCGAGATCCTGCAGAAGAACCAGGACATCAAGAAGCTGCGGATCGAAGGCCACACGGACACGAAGGGCAAGCCGGCGAAGAACATGGTGCTGTCGAAGAACCGCGCCAAGGCCGTCTACGACTACCTGGTGCAGAAAGGCATCGACGCGGGGCGTCTGGAATCGGAAGGCTTCGGTCAGACGTGTCCGATCGACACCAACAGTACCGAGGAAGGCCGCGAGAAGAACCGCCGCACCGACTTCTTCATCGTGACCGACGGCCAGCCCGTCGAGCGTGGCTGCATCGAGGACACCGCTGCCCCCGCGCCCAAGAAGGCCAAGGGCGAAAAGAAGGCAAAGAAGAAGAAGTAGCGCGTGCAGTCACTTGGCCTCTCGCGCCCTCCTCAGAACGTAGCGCTCAGTCGTGCTCGTTCGCAGAGCCGCGGCAGCTTCCAGCACACGCTGCTATGGCCTTCGCCCGTCAAGTCGCTGTAGGCTCACTCTCATGATTCTCACGCAGCACCCCCATCGAACCTTGGACGCAGCTGCGGTAGGCCCGTCGGCCGAGCGCTGCGTCGCAAACCCCACTGGGCAAACCATAGGTCTTCAGATGACTGCTCGCAGTTCTCAGGGCTCTTCATCCCGGACGTCGCTGTTGCGGTCCATCGCCGCTCGTCCGCTGTTTTTTGCCGTCGCGCTGTCGCTGCTGGGCACCACGATGGCCCCAGTCGTTCGACCCGCGCTGGCCGGTCCCGCCGAGCGCGTCGCGTACCTGAACAAGCAAGCCATGGAGGATTACGACAAGCTCGAATTCGAGCAGTCGCGCAAGTCCCTGCTGGATGCAGTCGCGCTGCTTCGTCGCTCTGGCGCCGATCGGACTCCCCAGGCGGCACGCACCTATATCAACCTTGGCATGGTGTACATCGCGCTCAAGGACAAGGGGCG
>CAZKOY010000191.1:0-9434 GCA_964554495.1 uncultured Myxococcales bacterium | reverse complement strand
CTAGTGGCCGCCTTGGCTGCGCAGGCGACGCTGGGGGGGCGCAAGGCGCGGGCTGGATAGGCCCAGCGCTCGGCTGCTCACACCGGGAAGCTTCATGCCGTACTTTTCGTTGAGCAGGCGCAGCGACGACTTGTATGCGCCGTCGCTCCAGCCCGAGCGGTTGACGTAATAGGCCTCGCCGACCAGCCCGACGTCTTCGCCGCTGAGCGGCGCCACGGCCCAGTTCGCAAGATCGGCGTTGGAAAGCGTCGCGCTCGCGCTCAGCCAGTGCCAGGCATCGGGCCACACATGGAAGTGCGTCTTGGCTGGCTTGGGAATGTTCACCGTCGCTGGCTGCGTCGCGCCGTTGTTGTTAAACAGCTTGTTTAGCTGCGCCTGAAGCTCGGCTTCAAGCTTGGGCATGCCCTGCTTGGCTAGCTCTTCCCAGAACTGCACGCAGCGGATGTCGTCGTCATAGACCGTGCGCGTGACCTTACCCGCAGCGGCGTAGGGCTCTTGCGGGATCTCGATGAAGTTCAGACACAGGTCGGTGGTCCAGGCTCGCCACACGTTGTTGTCGCTGGTCTTGCCGGGGTCTTTGATCGTCTGCCACCAGGCCTCTGGCCACCACTGGGTGATGGTGACGACGCGCACGCCCGTGATCTGCTGGAACTCGCTGCGCTTCTGAATGTCGGTGGCGATGTCGCCTTCGATCTGCTTGAGCCAGTAGGGCGAGACCGCGATGACCAAGCGGTTGGCGTTGACCACCATGCTCTTTTGCCCGTCGCCCTGGCCTTGGCTGCGCACGCGATAGCGGAAGCCTTTGCTGCTGCGCTCGATGTGCGTGACCGCTTGCGACTTGAAGATGCGCACGCCGCTTTCGACGGCCTTTTTTTCCATGCCGCGGATGAACGTCGACATGCCGCCCACCGGGTACGACGCCTGGCAGCAGACATCCCATTCCTCGTCGAGATAGTCCATGTAGCCGCGGGCATCGAGCGGGTATTCAAAGTCGGCGCGGAAGCGCGACATATCGCGCAGAAAGTCGTATCCCGAAAGGCCCGCGTGACTGCGCACGTAGGCCCGCAGATCGACGGCGCTGGCGATGCTGGCGCGGCCTGGCCCCTTGCGCAGGACGTCGTACAGCCAGGTCTCGTAATCGACGCCGGGATCCTGCTGGGCCAGCAGGCCCTGATACTGCGAGCGCAGGTCATCTTTGGCGAACGCGTACTTGCCGCGGGCGCCGATCAGATCGGCAACCAGCGGCGGCTTTTCCAGCGTGATGCCAAGCTCGCTGGCCAGCGAAAACAAGACCTCTTGGGTCTCCATCACGCGACGCGCGCCGACGCCCACGCGCGGCGAATTCGCGTCGTTTTCGTCCAGAGCGACATCGTGGATGCGCCCGCCAAGCTCGCTTTCTTTTTCGATCAGGCAGACGTTTTTTCCCTGGCTTGCCCCCAGGCGAAACGCCGTGTGCAGACCGCCAGGGCCGCCGCCCACGATGGCGATTTCACAGTCGACCGTGGTCTCGTTTGTGCCGCAGCCTGCGGCAAGCGGACCGGCCGCCAGCGCGCAGACCCAGGCCATCGTGCTCCAAATCCTGGTCCATCGAGATCGCATGCTTTCCCCCCGTCACGCAGCCTGTTTTCCGCAGGCTGCTCGACGAGGATATCACGCGATGTGTCGAGCGAGCGGCCATCCAAGGATCGGCTGCGCCCCTTGCTCAGGTTGGATCGCGCGACAGCACGACAATGCTGTACGGCCCCAGCGCCACGCCCCCAAAAAATGGCAGGCCATCACGGGCGGTGTTCGTCGCCACAACATCGGTCGAAGGCGCCCCGCCAAAGTCCAGTGAGTAGCGACGGTCGTCGCTGTTCAGCCGCACTTTCCACGTGCCCGCCGCGGGCAGCCCGATGTCATAGCGGGTGTAGTTCCGATTTGCGAAGTTGGCGATCACGATCACATCGCGATCGCCATTCGACCGACGATAGGCCAGCACCTTGTCCGCGTCGTTCAAGTGGAAGATCTGGATGTCGCTGCCGGTCAGCCCAGCGCTTGTGCCGCCAAGGTTTCGACGCAGCGCGATGGCGTCGCGGTAAAAGTCGACGATGCGGCTGTGTCCGCTGGCCCGCGTCCAGTCGAGCGGGGCCGGTGGATCGGCGAAGCGGCCGACCGACAGGAACTCTTGCCCGGCGAACAGCATCGGCACGCCGGGCGCGGTCAGAAGAATGCCAGTCGCCAGGAGCGATCGCTTGCGCGCGGCCCAGCTTCCCGGATCGGTGGGATCGATCTGCGAGGGCAGGCGCGTGCCCATATTGCCGACGGTGTCGTGGCTTTCGCTGTAGATCACGCGCTGAAAGGGATCGCCGTTGTAGCGGCCACCCAAGGCATCGCGCACGGCATAGAGATTGCGCGCGGCGTCGCTGGCTCCGCTGACGGCTTGCGTCACTGCCCAGTGAAAGCCGCCGTCCCACTGGGTATCGAAGCCGAGGCCGCCACTCTCGATCGTGTCGGTGATGCCGGCATAGCCCTTCAGATCTTCGGCGATCAAGAGCGCGCCGGGAATCGTGCGCGACTCGCGATTGGCGCGCCGCAAAAGAGCCACGCCGCCGGGCACGCTGCCCTTGCCATCGATGGCGCGGATGTTTGACACCGAGTCCCAGCGGAAGCCGTCGATGCGGTACTCGCGACGAAAGAACAGGACGTTGTCGACGATGAAGTCGGCGACTTCCTGGCGCGTGTAATCAAAGCGCGGGCCCCACGGCGTGCTTTTGTACATGGGGTCGGAAAAGAAATACACGCCGCTGTTGTCGCGACAGGCACCGTCGAAGCAGTAAAGCGGCGCTTTCTTCCAGCCGTCATAGTGGTTGTAAACCATGTCCAGCACCACCGAGATGCCGCGGCGGTGCGCTTGGTCGACCAGAGTGCGAAGCTCGTCGGGACTGCCATACGGCGCGTGCGGCGCGAAGTAGCTGTGCGGGTTGTATCCCCAGCCGCGCGTGCTGCCGTGTGAGTTCGCAGGCATAAGCTCAAGGACGTTGATGCCGAGGTCGCGCAGCGTGTCCAGGCGCTCGCTGATCGAGGCGAAGCCGCAGCGCGCTGGATCTGTCGGACAGTTGAAGCTGCCCGCGTGAAGCTCATACACGACGAGGCCGTTCTTGCCGGGGCGGACATACGGCGGGCTGGCCCAGTGGTATGACGCCGGATCGACCAGCACCGACTGCCCGTCTTGCACCTGCCGGCCATAGGGATCGAGGCGCTGCAGCACGCTGCCATCTTGCGCCGTGACCAGAAAGCGATAGCGCTGCCCGGCGCGGGCGCTGGCGACGCGGACCGCAAAATTGCCGTCGTGCGGAGGTGGCAGGCGGCTCATGGCAAGCGGCATCGTCGCAAAATCACCGTGCAGAGACACCGCCTTGGCCGACGGAGCCCACAGCCGAAACGTCGCACCAGCCGAGCCGAGCGTCGCACCCAAGGGAGCCATCGCCAAGGCTGCCAGCTCAGCGGCAGCCGACGCATCGCTCATCGTCGCTGGCCCTTCGTCGCTGGGAAGCGGCGTATCGGATCCCGCGCAGCCGACGAGCCACACGGAAAACAGGCAGGCTAGCCGCGTCCAAGACTGCGCACACAGGTTTTGCTGGAACATGGGCGCAGCATGCACAAGCCGCGGGCGCATCGTAAAGCGTGCGTTCGCGGGTCGAGGGCACGAGCGCCGAATCAAGCCTGCTGCCGGCGTCGAACGCTGCGTCGTCGCTCCGCATGTACGGCTCTGCTCGGCGCTCTAAACCAGATATCATGGCCTCTCGGACAGCAGCGAGGAGGGCGCATGTCCAGCTTTGAGTACGATCTGCTCGTCATCGGCTCGGGCCCGGCCGGGCAGCGGGCTGCCATCCAGGCCGCCAAGCTGCGTAAGCGCGTCGCGGTCATCGAGCGTCGGGCCTCGCTGGGCGGTGTCTGCATCAACACCGGCACCATCCCCAGCAAGACGCTGCGCGAAGCGGTGCTGTACTTTTCGGGCTATCGCGAGCGCAACCTGTACGGCGTCTCGCACGTGCTCAAGTCCAACGTCACGCTCGACGATCTTTTGTTCCGCACCTCGCATGTCATTCGTCACGAGCTCGACGTCATCCGCCACCAGTTGATGCGCAACCGCGTCGAGCTTTTGTCGGCCGATGCAGCGCTTCTGGATGCGCATACCGTGCGGCTGAAGTCGCTTGATGGAGTCGGCTATCGCGATGTGCGCTTTGCCCATTTGATCATCGCCACCGGCACGCACGCGACGCGCGATGGAAGCATTCCGTTTGACGACCGCACGATCTTTACCAGCGACGATATCCTGCGCTTGGATGCCTTGCCGCGGACGCTGGCTGTGATCGGTGGCGGCGTCATCGGCTGCGAGTACGCGGCGATCTTTGCGGCGCTGGGTGTGCGCGTGACGATCATCGACAAGCGCAACCGGCTTCTGTCGTTTGTCGACGCCGAGATCATGGACTCGCTGGCCTATCACCTGCGGCAGCAGCGCGTCACGCTGCGCCTGGGCGAAGAGGTCAGCGGCCTGCGGCCGATGCATGACGAGCGCGGGCAGCGCGTCAAGATCGAGCTAAAAAGCGGCAAGCAGATCGTCGCTGACAAGGCCCTGTACAGCATCGGCCGAACCGGCGCCACCGAGACCCTGAACCTGGCCAGCGTCGGGATCGAGCCCGATAGCCGCGGCCGCATTCCGGTCAACACGCACTTTCAGACCAGCCAGCCGCATATCTATGCCGTCGGCGATGTCATTGGCTTTCCCAGCTTGGCCTCGACATCGATGGAGCAAGGTCGCCTTGCCGCCTGTCACGCGTTTTCCGTCGAGGCGCGCAGCGTGCCGGGCCTGTTTCCGTACGGCATTTACACCATTCCCGAGATCTCGATGGTCGGTCGCACCGAAGAAGAGCTGACCGATCTCGGCATTCCATATGAAGTCGGCAAGGCCCACTATCGCGAGAGTGCGCGTGGCCAGATTACCGGCGACAACACCGGCCTTTTGAAGCTGATCTTTCACATCGAGACGCGCGAGCTCTTGGGGGTTCACATCCTCGGCGAAGGGGCGACCGAGCTGATCCACATCGGCCAAGCCGTGATGTCGTACGGCGGGCGCATCGATTACTTCATCAACACTGTGTTCAACTATCCAACGCTGGCCGAGTGCTACAAGACCGCGGCCTTCGACGGCATCAACCGTCTGTGACGCGCCAGAAGCGGGTTGGCGCAATCGGTCGTGACGTGGACCAGCGAGACTGAGTCGGCCGAAAATCCGCTGTGCTGGGGTTATCGCGCCCTGCGGCACCGCCATCCGCACAGCATCCTGCGTCATTTGTGACGGCTGCAGCGACGGTGCGTGCGCGCGTCCAGCCGCCATAGAGGCGCGCTGATACGATGAAGACATCCCATGCGTACCCTGAATTCTGCCGCGGGGTCTTTGTCTTCGATTGTGGCGCTGGGCCTGGCCGCTGGGCTGGCTCTTTCGCTGAGTATGTGGTCCAGGCCGGTCGACGCCGATGCGGTCCCGCCCGAGCCCGAGCGCTGTCCGACGGGATACATCCCCGTGACCAGCCATGCCGGGCCGCAGTGCGTGCTCAAGCCTCCCACGAACTGCCCGCCCGGCTGGAAGGGCATAAACGGCGGCACCTGCGTCGTGCATGTCTGTCAGACCGACGACAACTGCACCTGGGACGGCCGTCGCGATCTGCGCTGCAAGCCCGCCAAGGTCTGCATCCACGAGTCGCTGCAAGAGTGGGGCTCGGCCGCTGAGCCCCCGTCGACCCGGCAGGAGCGCTCGCTGTTCGCCGCGCCGCCGCGTCGCTTCGACCCGCCGCGCAAGGTTCAGAAGCCCGTCGATGTCTGCCAAGGCGGCCGCGCCTGTCCCAAGGACGCGACCTGCAGCCCGATGCGTCTTTGCCTGCCGGTGGATGTCGATCAGCCCGGCACGTATCGCGAGCCAAAGCTTCCGCCTTCGCCGCTTTACATGCCCCCCACGGTGCGTCGCCCCGTCCCGCTGCCCCCGACGTAATCGCGATGGCTTGGCCCGTGCCTCGGCCACGATGCGTTCACGTGCAGGCAAAGGTCGCGTCCGTTCACTGGACCCTGGCCCTGCTGACGCTGTTTGCCTGCGCCCATGCCCCGCCGCCGCGTCCGCTCTGTCCCGCCAGCAGCGTCGAGGATCCGCCGCGTCAGGTCGCCATTTGGCGCGTGCTGGCCGAGCAGCCCGCTTTCGCCAGGTCGCGTCTGCCACGTCTGTGCTTTGCCGCAGGTCGGGGGCGCGGCGTGCTGGTCGGCGAGAGCGCGCTCGTCGATCCGCAGGCGTCCGATGCCGAGCTTGCCGCGCAGCTTGCCCACTTAGCCGTCCACTTGGCCGATCGCCTGGGCGACGGTTGCGCACAGGGGCTGGATGCCGCCGTGGAGTCCGAGGAGCGCGCCCACCTCGTCGAGTCCCGCCTGCGCGTCGCCCTTTCCTTGCCGCCGGCCCCGCCCAGCGCCGCGGCCCTTGCCGATTACCGCTCGCGCTGCCCGCCAAAGACGGCTCAAACGGCCCATCCATAATTCGTTAATAAGCGATACGGTTATTATTATAATAATTTGATTTTGTATTTATGAATAAATATTTGTCCATGAGTCGCTGGCGCGGCTCAAGACGCCACAGCCAGTCGGTACAGCAGGTGCACAAGCGCGAGCACAAGCGGGACAAACTCGATGCGGCTCGTCGCCTGAAAGCGGAACAGGGCCAAGCGCGTCGGCACGTACGACACTAGGGCGAGCGCCATGCACAGTCCCAGGTTGTCGTCGGTGTTGCTCAGAATCCGCTTGCCCACCCGGATGCAATACAGACTGGTCTCGGTGATGGACAGATAGGCGGCGATGAACAGCAGCGTGGCCTGCACCGCCCTGGGACCCGGCGCGACGTTCAATCGCGTCGGGTCCGGTTTGCGCCATTTTTCCACTTGAAAAAGAGCGGTTCCGACGACGGAAAAGAGCAGGAAGGGACCAAATAGGAATAAGTAATAGGAAGATTGATTCCCAACTCTCTGCGCGAACCCCAGGCAAACCGGAATCAACCAACTGCAGCCGAAAAACAGGACAAAGGAAAAAGAATGGAATTCGTCGAGCGGGCCGCGCTCGGGGCCAAAGACACGCGGTTGCGCCGGGTCCTTCGGTTCCTCCGGCATCGCAATCATCCACATCATCAGCCACGGCAAGGCCAAAAGATGCAGGCTGCCCATCGCCCAATAGACCCAGTGCTTGTGGCGCAGCAGCCAGTCTTCGACGGGATGAAATGGGACGAGAGCCGCCCAAGCGATCAGCAGCAGATCAAGGATGACCCCCTGGTAACGCTTGCGCATAGGAATCTTAAACGTACTACGAATCGCGGCAGTGGGTATGCCAACTGTCCAATAGGGCGGCATTGGCGATGTCTGCGTTATGGCCTGCGCCGGGTCTTTATATGCGGGCAGGTCGTGACAGCGAGCCCAGCACATGGCGGTCGAGTGCGTCGCTGCGGCGATCGATGCGGCCGGCGCTGACCTCGGTGACGTTGCCCAGCAGCACGGTCGCCACGCCAAGGTCGCGATAGATGCGGACGTTGCCGTGGAAGCCCAAGCCTCCGCCCTGCTTGCCGACGTAGCGGGCGCTGCCAAGCTTGCCGCACACCCAGCCGAGCGTTGAGCCGGTGGGCCGTCCCGATGTCGTGTGCTGTTCGGCAAACAGCGCATCGCGGGCGGCGGAAGAGAGCAGCCGTGACTGTGGCCGCAGCAGATCGGCAAGAACGGGTGCAAGCGCCGCTGCCGAACAGAAAAGGCCGCCATAGGCGCGGCCAAACGGCACCACGCGAGCGGCTCGGTTCCAGCGGCCCGCTGGCTCGATCCAGTAGCGGTTGGAAGTCAGCGCCCGCAGCAAGAGGCCCATCGCCCGATAGCGCGGCGTGTGTCCGACGGCGAGATCGCTTGCGGCGGCAGGCTCAAACCCGACCGCATCCACCACGCCAAGCGGGTCGAAGATCTGCGTTTTTATGTACTCGGCAAAGTCCATCTCTGCCGCCTTTTGGATCGCCTCCTCAAGCAGCCAGTACCCGAGGTTGCTGTATCGGTAACGAGCCCCTGATGGTGAGCGCAGAGCGGGGCTCGCGCGCAGCAGATCGTGCAGACGTTGTTCGCGCGAGAGCGGCTCGCCTTCGACGAAAAACCACGACAGGGGCGCGGGGCTCGGCACGCCCGCGGTATGCGCCAGAAGCTGACGCAGGCTGACGCTGTCACCATACGGATGCGCGCTGAAATAGTGCGATAGCGGACGATCGAGCAAGAGAGCGCCGCTGTCGGCTAGGCGCAGCGTCGCGATGGCAGTGATCGCTTTGCTGATCGAGTACGCCATCTGCTGTGTCGCGCGCTCCATGGGGCGCGACGTGGCCGCGTCAGCGATGCCGACCTGCAGATCGATCTGCGTCTCGGTCGCGGTCAGCGCGATGTACTGAGCGCCGACGAGGTCGCCATCGTTCCGCTGGCGCTCAAGCTCGGCGCGCAGTGCTGGCTCGATGGATGCGATGGGAACGGGCTGTCTCATCGCGCAGCCTGCACGAAAGCCACCTAGGCGACGATGTGCTTGACGTATTCGAACTCGAAGGGCTGGCCGTTGATGCCGCGGGCCGGAGGCGCCACCCAGCCAGCGATCTTGCCGGGCTCAGTGACGGGCTTCATCAGCGCCAGGACATACTGGCGGTCGCGCTCGGTGGGCAGGAAGTGGTCGCGGCGGCGCGTCCAGTCGGCGCTCGACAGCAGGTTGCCTTCGGGGTCAAAGAAGCTGCCCGATTCCATGCCATAGACGCCGATGTGGCGGTGGAAGCGACGGCTGGGCAGGCGCAGCTTGTGACCCTCGGCGCGCGGGCCCAGGACGCGCTCTAGCGTGCGGTTCCACTTGTCGACGGCGCGCTGGCAGTCGGCGACGTAGCCGTCGCGCAGGACTTCGTTCATGGCGTTGCGCAGCGGCACCTGCTGCTTTTCCAAGTGACCATCGGCGTGCGGCACCAGAAGCTCGTACGTCCCGGTCAGCGCGACGTGATCTTCATAGTGGTCCTGTTCCTTGTAACGACCCTTGAGGCCCGCGGCGAAGAACTCGGCGGCGTTCGACGACACCTCGCCCCCGAACAGGTCTTCCGACAGGCTGAACCACAGGTTCAAGTGGCGCTGGATCATGTCGAGCGGGATACCGCCCTGCTTCATCACCGACTCGGGGTCGTCTTTGCCCGACTCGCGCATAAGCTCGGCGGTGCGCTGCACCACGCGATCGACGCCGGTCTCGCCGACGAACATGTGGTGCGCTTCTTCCGTCAGCATGAACTTGCAGGTGCGCGACAAGGGATCGAAGCCCGACTCGGACAGCGCGCACAGCTGAAACTTGCCGTCGCGGTCGGTGAACATCGTGAACATGTA
>CAZKOY010000190.1:0-9632 GCA_964554495.1 uncultured Myxococcales bacterium | reverse complement strand
TTTGCAGATGTGCGGATGCTCTAGCGAGGCTTGCAGGCGAGCTTCGCGCAGAAAGCGGCGCACGACGCCCTGCCCGCGCGTGTCGTCGTCCTGGCCTAGCATGGGATGGATGATCTTGAGCGCCACCATGCGGTTCAAGCGCGGATCGCGAGCGCGATACACAGCGCCCATGCCCCCGGCGCCCAGGACGGCTTGCACTTCGTAGCGATCCCACTTCTGCAGCGAGCGCGGAATCCCGACGTATGGCACCGATGGCGCAGAGCGCGGAGCCGACATCGCCGCGCCGCTTCGCACCGCTCCCACCGATCGAGTTGAGTCCGTTTCGTCTTCGCCTTCTGAATCGGCCAGCGACGGCCGGTCTGGCCCAGGGTTGTCTTCATCGATCATCGGGCCGTCTGCTTTGTCCGCGGCGTTCTTGGCCGCGCTGGCAAGTACCTTGGGACGCAGCGACTGTGATGCATCCTGGGTCACAGCCTGCGCGGCATCCGTCATGCCAGCCAAGGCGCCATCGGGTTCGCTGCCCGCCGGTTCGCGGCGATCCAGCGTCTTGTCAAAGGCGATGGCACCGCGAGAACTATCGTCAGCAGACGAAGACGAAGACCGAGAAGACTTTTGCGGCACCTTTTCACTATATCACCGAGGCTGTCGCGGTTTGCCGACGGCGATTCGCGGGACCAAGCTACGTGCCAATCCTTCACGCATCCTGCGGATGCTTCCCTTGCGTACGAGAAGACCGGGGCTACCCGGCATCGGAAGTCCCCTGGGACGGCGATGCCTGGCACACGCTCTGGATGCACAGCGAGCCGAAGCGTGCGAAGGTGGTGCCTGGCTCGCGCATGCGGCACGAGGATTCCATGCCGTCTGACTCTCTGGCTTTGTCAAACAAGGGGGACATCCAGGCACCGCTGTGGATCGACACCGACCTGGCTCTGGGAGCGGGTCGCGGCGATGTCGACGACGGCTATGCCGTAGCGGCTGTGCTATGTGCAGCCCGCGATCGCCTGCTCGGCATCAGCACGGTATCAGGCAATGCAGCCGCTGATGTCGCCGCTCACTTCACTCGCGAGCTACTGTCCGCGGCCGGAATCCAAAAAGACGTCGTAAAAGGGGCTGCTCGGGCAGGACAAGACACGCCGGCCGCTGCAGCCATCGCTGCGCTGCCTGCCGGAACACAGGTCTTGGCCCTGGGGCCGCTGTCTAATGTGGCGGCGGCGCTGCGACGCGATCCTGGGCTTTCCCAGCGCATCACGGTGCATGCCGTGGGCGGGAACCTGCGAAGCTGCGGGCGCTTTCCGCCGCTGTGGCCACACGAATTCAACCTTGCGATTGACCCGCAGGCCGCGGCCGAGGTGTTTGCTTCACCGCTGCGCAGGTGCATCCATCCGCTTGATGCCTGTGGCCAGCTTGTGGTGTCGGGACGAGATCTTTTGCGCATCGCCGACGCGTCGCCACTTGCGGCTTTTCTGGTCGCTCACTCGCTGCGCTGGTGGCTGCTATCGCCGCTGCGCCTGCGTGCGCTGCGCTTTCCGCTCTGGGATCTGGCACCGGCACTGCACGTCTTGGGACGGCTGCCCGCGCAGACCGAGATCCACCACATGTCGCTGCGCGGCCGTGGCCTGCTGGTGCGAGACAGCGCTGCGCTGCCCAGCGAATTCGTCCGCAACATCGATCGCGCCGCAGCCCTGCGCAACTTCGAGGCGCTGCTGCGCGGCCATGCCCGCTAGTCCTGCGCGGGTGGCTCGGACGCAGACCGCATGAGCTTGCGCCGCTCTTCGCGCAGAGCGCTCCACGCGTCGTCTTCGCTGGCCACAAAAAGCTCTTGCACGAAGGTGCGACCCGATACCAAGCGCGCTGCGGCATTGAGCAAAGCGACCGTCGCGCGCAGGACGATATTGGCCCCAAAGATGATGCTGCGTCCCTGCGTGGGATGACGGCGATACCAGTCGGCCAGAAAGCGGCGCTGCTCGGCCGAAATGGGAACGGCCTCGCGGGCATCGACGATGACGAAGGCGCGGCCGTGCTCTTGCTGCACGTCCCAGATCGGTGAAAGCAGGGTGCTCAGCTCTTGCGTACTGGCGGGCCCGCGAAGCTGCAGCAGCACGACATCGCCCTGTGTATAGAAGCGATGCGTTCCACAGCGTTGCCAGTTGGGCTGCGGCGGGGCCATATCAGGTGATGAACGCGACACGTCAGACTCAGGCACATTGCGATCGTAGCACGCGAGCTTCGTCGCAGAGCACATGTCAGTCGACGAGTGGCAGGGCAAGCCGCTGCCGCTGCTGCTTGATCAGCGTGCCTGCTGCTGCACCTTCACTCGCTGGCCAGACAGCTAGCAGATGTGTCTTGGCGCACCAGACGCCCCAATGATTGCGCGGCGCTTCAGCGCGAAAAGATCCCCGCGCGGCGCTTACATCGCAGTCGTTCGAGGGGATTCACACCGGATCAGAGGATCACGCAAGGATCGCGAAACGGCCCGGCAACAAACCATCGTGCTGCATTTTCCTGGGAAATAGGAATCAATTCAGAATATCCTAAAATATTCCGTTTTTATGTATCGCAGGATCGTTTCTGAATTTCTTACCGCAAGAAACCACCCGGGATGAGCTGGGAAGATGTGGATCTTTAGCGCTGTCTGCTTGCTCACCTTGCGATCGTACGTTTCCATGCCATCGCGACGGAATCTCTCGCCTCGGGCGGAAAAGAATCATACAACCCTCTGCGGACAAGCCTCTGCGGTGCCACTTGCATACGCAGGTCGCGCCACGAAGCCCAGCAGCCCTCGCGAAATCTCTACAAAAGTGACTTGGCATGAACACCGGAAAGAACCCGATGACCCCTGGTAGCGATGAACAAATGCGTGTAGCCGAACACGGACCGCTGCTCACGGCTTATTCGGACCTGCGGCCCAGTTGGTTTGACCGCGTCGTGCCGCTGCAGATCCTGCCGTTTCTGCGACTCATGCGACTCGATCGCCCCATCGGATTCTGGCTTCGCCTTTTTCCCGCGTGGTGGGCCATCCTGCTTTCCAGCAAAGGGGGGCTTCAACCTTCGCTGCTCGCGATCTTCTTCGGCGAAGCGGTCCTGACGCGCGGCCTGGGCTGCACGGTAAATGACATCGTGGATCGAGACATCGACGCGCACGTGACGCGGACTCGTTCGCGGCCCATCGCCAGCGGCCAGGTCAGCGTGCAAAAGGCCGTGCTGTTTCTGCTGCTACAGGCTGCGCTTGGGCTGCTGCTCCTCTCGGCGCTCCCCGGTGCCGTCTCGGCTCTGTTCGCGGCCACCGCGGTCCTCGCCTGCGTCTACCCGCTGATGAAGCGCATCACCTTTTGGCCACAGGCCTTCCTGGGTGTGGTCTTCAACACCAGCGCGCTGATGGCCTGGATCGCTTGCAGCGGTCACATCTCGGCGGCGGGTTTGTCGCTTTACGCAGGGTGCTTCTTCTGGACGCTGGGCTACGACACCATCTATGCCCACCAGGACAAAGTGGATGACGCGCGAATCGGAGTTCGCTCGACTGCGCTGTACCTTGGCAGTGCGTCGAAGCGATGGGTCGCCGTCTTCTATGCGCTGGCAGCCCTGCTGTTCGGCGCGGCGATCTACGCGTGTCTTTCCCCGATGGCGGCCCTGGCTGCAGGGCTGGTCACCACGGCTCACTTTGCGTATCAGCTAAAGCGCTGGCACATGGACAGCCCACAGCGGTCTCTTGCCATGTTCAAGTCGAACCAATCACTCGGCTGGCTGGTGCTGGCCGTGCTTCTGCTGTTCCGCATGCTGTGATAGGCATCACACGGCTTCGCGATCGGGCAGGATCGCTCCCCCCCTCTACCCTCTATACAGACAGACCATGGGCTCTCTTCGAATCATCATCGTGGGCGCAGGAATTGGTGGCTTGACCGCAGCGCTGGCTCTCAGACGAGCCGGCTTCGATCCGCTGGTCTGCGAGCAGACAAGCAAGATCCTGCCCGTCGGAGCAGGAATTCAGATCAGCCCGAACGCGGCGCGCCTGCTGATTGGCCTTGGGCTGGGGGATGCGCTCTCTCGTGTTTGCTTGATTCCGACAGCGCTTGAAACAAAGGACTGGCGAAGCGGTCGCACGATCTTTTCGATCCCCATGGGACCGCGCAGCATCGACGCATATGGCGCTCCCTATTGGCATGTTCATCGGGCTGACTTGCACGCGATCCTCTTGCATGCCGTGGGCAGCGAAGGCATCCGCCTGGGCGTGCGCTGCACCGACTTCACGCAAGAAGAAAACGGTGTGCGCGTGGATGTTGACGGCGGTGGTTCCGTACACGGCGACGTGCTGATCGGCGCCGACGGCATTCACTCCGTCGTTCGCACGATCGCGTTTGGTCCCGAGCGTCCGCGCTTTTCGGGAAACATGGCGTTTCGCGGGCTGATCCCGGCGGCAAAGGCGCATGCGCTGGGGATCGAGCGCAAGGCGACCGTCTGGTGGGGCCCCGGCAAGCATGTGGTCCACTATTTCGTTTCGAGCGGAGAACAGCTCAACTTCGTTGCCGTGGTCCCGGCCTCGACCTGGCGTGAGGAGTCGTGGCTGATCGAAGGTACGCGCGACGAGGTCGTTGCCGACCTAAAGGGGTGGCATCCCACCGTTCAGGCCCTGATCGGTGGCCTGGATCGCGTCCACAAACAGGCTCTGTATGATCGAGATCCTCTCGCGCGTTGGAGCCAAGGCCGCGTGACTCTGCTCGGGGACGCCGCGCACGCGATGCTGCCGTTTCAGGCACAAGGCGCTGCGCAAGCCATCGAGGACGCGCTCGTGCTGACCCGCTGCTTGTCCAAGAACGCCGCGGATCCCAAGGCTGCGCTGCTTGATTACGAGCGCATACGGCTGCCAAGAACGAGCCGTGTGCAAGAAGTCTCGCGTCGCAACGAGAAGCTCTTCCACCTGCGCCCAGGGGCGCTGGCACTCGCACGCGATACTGCATTTCGGGCCGTGGCCCGCTTTCGACCGCAGGCGCTGACCGGCGCGATGGACTGGCTGTTCGAGCACGACGCGCTCGCCGAATCCGCAAACAAACCCGGAACCGACCGCCGCTAGCCGCGTTCCGGCTTGGCGAGCGGCCTGTTTTTTTTGTCATGGTGCGTCGCCATGAGCCGTCGCGCGACGCATGCCCGCTGCCCTTCAGCGGAAACCCTGATCCTGGGAAGATCCGACGTCGATACCCAGTTGCACCGTCGCTACACAGCGTGGATCTGGGCGGCCGCGATGAACGCGACACGTCAAACAAAGGCACGTCGCGATCGTGGCACGCCGCATACACAGCAGAGCGCGCGTCAGTCGACAGGCAGCGTCGATGCATGCTGCTGCCGATGCTGCTCAATCAGTGCCATTGCCTCCGCTTCATCGGCCACAAAAAATAGCGACCGCAGGTCCTGATCATCGCGACCCAAGAGCCGCGCTGCCGCACTGACCAAGCTCACCACGGTGCGCTGCACCAAGCTGGCTCCGAACAGGACCACGGCGCCGCGAAATGGCGATTCCGGCCTGAACTGCGCAGCATAGCGGCGCGCCTCAGCCGATGTCGCGCCCATGTCCCGCGCATCCACCAAAAGAAAAACGTGCCCCTGCTGCTGCTGCACCTTCACACGCTCTTCAAACATCTTGCAGATGTCCGCAAGCTCTATGGGGCCGTGGCCTTGCCAGTGCAGGACGTCCTTTTGCACGCGAAAGAGGTGTGCGCCTTGGCTCTGCCAGTCCTGCGTGGAGACCGCGGGCCTAGGCCCAGCGCTCTGTGACGGCTGACTGACCGGGGCTGGCTGCTTGCTCTGCGACACCACGTAAACGGTACCACGCTGCCGGGCGCGTTTGGGCTTGGCGAGCGGCCTGCTTTTTTGCCATGGTGCGTCGCTATGAGCCATCGCGCGACGCTTGCCCTCTGCCGTTCACCGGAAACTCCGATCCTGGGAAGATCCCCAGCGCCCCCCCATTCGCACCGTCGCTACGCCGCGTGGATATGGGCGGCTGCGCTGGGCCTAAGCCTGGTGGGCTGCGCTCCGCTGTTTCCCCATGTCATGGATCCCGCCGAGATCGCCGATCTGCGCGCGGGCACGCCGAGCATCGCCAAGGTCCGTGATCTGGGCGCCGTGCATATCGGCAAACCCGGCCCGCTGCTGGGCGAGTCCGATGGCGTGACGCACATCGGTGAGCTCGTGCTGATCGAGGGCAGTGGCTTTGGCAAGCAGCCAACCGTCGGGATCGCCGGGCGACCGGCCGAGGTGCGCTGGCGAACCAAGGGGGGCGGCATCGTCGTGCAAGTGCCGGCAGGCTGCGCCGTGGGACCGCAGCGGCTGTGGGTCGCGGCAGGGGGCAGTCGAGCCGAGGCGCCGATTACTCTGCACCGCCTGGCCGTCGTCATGGACCCGCGTGAAGGCCAGCAGACGCTGCACGCGCTGCGCATCGGTCAAGGCAGCTCGCCCGTGCCTGCCGGTCCGCCGCTCGCCATTGGCACAGCGGGCCAAAAGCCGCTGTCGTTGGCGCTTTCTCCCGACGGAGCGGCGGCGTATGTGCTGCTGGCTCCGCCCGCGCAGCCAGCCGATGCAGCAAGCAGCGTGCAGGTGATTGATCTCGTGGCGGTGGGTGGCCCCAAGCTGATCGATACGCGCAAGCTGCGGCAGCGCGCTCACCTGCTGGCCGCGGCTGAAGCGACGGGGATCATGGCGCTGGTCGGCGACGAGCAAGTGACGCTGTGGGATGTCAGTGAAGGACGCCGACCCGCTGGCTATCTGCCGGCCCCGCTGCCGCCCAACGCGCAGAAGCCATGGGCCGCAGCACTTCATCCACGCGGCAACCTTTTGGCGCTGGCCTTGGCTGACAGCAATGACGTGGTGCTCATCGATGTCAGCCTGCGACCGGATCGCACGGGCACGCGGCCGCGTGATCTGTCGACGATCAATGCTCTGCCGGAAGCGCGCATGCCGCTTTTGCATCGACTGCGCTTTGCATCAGATGGCGAGACGCTTTGGCTAAGCTCGGGCGACAACGCGGCGAGCTTGGCGTTTGGCCATCAGCCGACCCGCCTGTCCGCTCTGCTGCTGTCGCAAAGGAACGCCGGGCAAGATGCACCCAGCGCAGCAGCCGATCCAGGCCTGTCGCTTCTGAAGACGGTTGAGCTGCGAACGACACAGGGAGGAAGCGGCGCGCCCGTCGATCTGGCGCTGGCGCGGCGGCCTCCGATTGCTTCGGGCACGACGATTCGCATGCCGCCTGACAAGGCCACGATCTTTGTGTCGACGCTGCACGGCACGCTACCCGCAGCCAGCGCAGCAGCGAGCGGGACCGCAGCGAACAGCGCAGCCAAGGATGCAAGGACCGATGCCCAGGGCGGCACTGCCACGGCTAAGATCCGCGGTGCGCTTCTGCGCGGCGACTTGAACGGCCTCGCGCGCAGCGTTCCCACCGCGGCAGAGTCCGAGATCATCGCCGGCTTGGACGTAAGCCCCGGAGCCGAGCTCTTGGTCTCGGCGCGGCTCTCGCCACAGAGCGGTCAGCTGCGTCTGTCGGTGACCGATCTATTGAGCAGCGCAGCACCCGATGGCATGACGGGCGAGACCTCGCTGGTTCTGCCGAGCCCGTCCACCGAGACAAGCAGCGGTGCGGCGGGCGGAGCCGCGCTAAAGCGCACAGCGTCAGGGGATCTGTGGCAGCTATCGCAAGTCCCGGTGCTACTGCAGCCCTAGGCGCATCGCATCCATCTTGGCCCATCCACGACGTTCCCGCCCGTTTTCGCCACCGCGCCATCCTGTGTTGGTTTCGTCATGCCTGATCCGCGATCTCTGCTGACCGAAGAAGACGTTTATCTGTTCAACGAAGGTCGCCATCTGCGGCTGCATGAAAAGCTGGGCACACATCGCGCAGAACGCGAAGACGTGCCCGGTTGTTCTGTCGCGGTGTGGGCGCCCAATGCCCGCGCCGTGTCGCTGATCTGCGATCGCAATGGCTGGCAGCCCGGCGTCAACCCCCTGTCGCCGCGCCCGCATGTCGATCGATCCTCGGGAATCTGGGAAGGCTTCGTGCCGGGCCTGGATCACGGCGAGCGGTACAAGTTCCACATCGAATCCACAAGCGGCTATCGCGTTGACAAGGCCGACCCCTTTGCGTTTCACAGCGAAGTCCCGCCGCAGCGCGCCTCGATCGTCTGGGATCTCAAGTACGACTGGGGCGACAAGGCGTGGCTGCAGAAGCGAGCGCAGCGTGGACAGCACGGCGGTCTGCTGGCACAGCCCCTTTCGATCTATGAGCTGCACCTGGGATCTTGGCTGCGTCACCCCGGTGGCCCTGGAAGCCAAGCGGGTCGCTTTCTTTCGTATCGCGAGCTAGCCCCCAAGCTGGCCGCGTATGTGAAGGAGCTTGGCTTCACGCATGTGGAACTTCTGCCGGTGATGGAGCACCCGTTCTATGGCTCCTGGGGATATCAGGTCACGGGCTTCTTCGCGCCGACCAGTCGCTATGGCACGCCGCAAGACTTGATGTTCTTGATCGACACGCTGCACCAGCACGACATCGGCGTGATCTTAGATTTTGTGCCCTCGCACTTTCCCTCGGACGAACATGGGCTGGGCTATTTCGATGGCACGCATCTGTTTGAACACGAGGATCATCGAAAGGGCGTACATCCCGAGTGGAACAGCCTGCTTTTTAACTACGACCGGCACGAAGTGCGCAGCTTCTTGCTGTCGAGCGCGCTGTACTGGCTGTCGACCTATCACGCCGATGGGCTGCGCGTGGATGGCGTGGCCTCGATGCTCTATCTCGATTACAGCCGCGGGCCGGGCGAGTGGATTCCCAACGAACAGGGCGGACGGGAAAACCTGGGCGCGATCCACTTTCTGCGCACCTTGAATGCCGACATTGCACGCCTGCATCCCGACGTCTTGGTGATCGCCGAAGAGTCGACGGCCTTCCCGCAGGTGACATGGCGCACGCAGGGCCTGACGGAAAAAGCGAACCCGACGCGCGGCTCGGGCTTGGGCTTCGATCTGAAGTGGGACATGGGCTGGATGCACGACACGCTGAAGTATCTGAGCCTGGATCCGATCTATCGCCGCTATCACCACAGCGCACTGACCTTCCGCGGCATGTATGCGCACGCCGAGCACTTCGTGCTGTCGCTCTCGCACGATGAGGTCGTGCATATGAAAGGCTCGCTGTACGGCAAGATGGCCGGCGACGATTGGCAGAAGCGCGCCAACCTGCGCTTGCTGTACGCGCAGCAGTGGGCCCTGCCGGGAAAAAAGCTGCTGTTCATGGGCGGCGAGCTAGGCCACGTGCGCGAGTGGAATCACGAGGCATCGCTGGACTGGTTTCTGCTCGATCGGCCCGAGCATCGCGGGATCTTTCGCTGGCTGTGCGATCTGAATGCGCTGCTTTTGCGCGAGCCGGCACTGTATGCGCGCGACTTCGGCAGCGATGGCTTTGTCTGGCTGGATCCCGATGATGCCGATCACAGTGTCCTTTCGTTCCTGCGCAGGGGGCCGACGGAAGACGACACGCTGCTTGTCGTCCTGAACTTCACGCCGGTACCGCGCTCTGACTACCGCATGGGCGTGCCGCGCGCTGGGCAGTGGCGCGAGCTTCTGAACAGCGACGCCGCGACGTATGGCGGAAG
>CAZKOY010000189.1:0-9655 GCA_964554495.1 uncultured Myxococcales bacterium | reverse complement strand
TTGAGCGAGCTGCTTGAGAATCCCGTCTCGCTGACCGAGGACCAGTACAAAGAGTTCAAGCGCATCAAAGAGCTTCACGATCTTCTGCGCGACGCGAGCGAAGAGGTGCTGCCCATGCGGGCCTTGGGGCGGCTGTTCGGCGCCCTGCTCTTTCCGACCATGACCTTTGTTGTCAGCCGCTTCGGCGAACAAGTCCTGCTGCCGCTTCTGCGTCGCTAGGCCAGTGAACACGAACAGTACCGTATTCATTGATCGTTCCTATTTCTAGAAAACAGAACGTAATGAACAAGAAATACATCCTTATCATCGAGGACGAAGAGCTGGTTGCAGCGTCGTATGAGATCGCGCTGTCCCTGCTAGGCTTGGCCTGCTGTGTGGTCACAAGCGGCGAGCAAGCCTTGGCTCGCGTGCAAGAGCAGGCGCCCCACGCCATCGTGCTTGATTACCAGCTAGGCGAAGGCATCGACGGAGTCGAGACGGCCCGCCGCATCCGCAAGCTGGGCCCCTGGCCGATTGTGCTGACGACAGGCGGCGACCTCGACGCGGTGCAGGAACAGACGCAGTCGCTCGGATGCATCGCATACCTGAGCAAGCCGACCCCGATGCGCGATCTGGTGCAGCTTATTGCGCAGGCCGAGTCGAGCGCAGGCGACGACGGGACGACTCGGGCGTAGGCGACGTTGACGCAAGCTGCGCACGGGTCGTAGACCAGGCATGCTGCGATAGCGCAAAGCAGTGGGGCGCAAGCTGTTCACTGCGCGAAAGCAGGTACGCCGCGTGCGCGGCATAGCACGGCTGCAGCGCAACGAAGGCCCGCACCGCCTGTTCCGGTGGCACTTGGATGGGTGCGTGCTCGGCAGGGTCTTCTCCCCGTCGCAGGCCGAGCAGCGCGGCGACCTCGGCGGTGTGGATATGCAGCCAGGTGTGAAAGTCGTGCAGCGCCTGCTGCCGTTCTTTGTCGATAGAGGAAGCGGTTGGCACGGAACACCCAAGGCGCAGACCCGCTTAGTGCAGGCGGGCCGTATCTTCTAGCTCGCGACCGGCGGTCTCAGGAAAGCGCCACAGGATCAGGCCCAGGACCAGCAGGGGAAAGATCGCCGTCGCGGAAAGCGGCGTGCTCCACCCAAAGCGACCGGCCAGGACGCCCAAGACCCACGGCGAGATGACCTGCGTCATGCGACCCATCAGCATATTGGACCAGGCAAACCCGTCGCTGCGCAGGTCGGTTGGAAACAGCTCAGTGGTATAGGAGTTGAGCACCGGCAGCACCGCACTCACGCCAAAGATGGCGAAGGTCAGGCCCACGGTCACGCCCAGACGGCTGTGAAGCTGATAGGTCATCACTGCGGCAACAGCCGTCGTCCCGAAGATAACGGCCGCACCCATGCGTCGCCCGATGCGATCGAGCAAGCGACCTGAGTAGAAGATCAGCGGCATCGAGACGATGGCAGCGACGGTCACGGTGGCCCCGACCTGTGCGTCGCTCATGCCGCGCTCGGCCACGGCGTATTCCTTGAAAAACGCGTGGATGTTGAACGTGCAGATGTAGGTTACGCCCCAGGCCACGGCCAGATACGCGACGGTGCGAATGTGGATCGGGTCGCCGCGGAAAATGCGCAGCAGGCTGGTCTGCCCTCGTGTGCTGTCGCGGCTGGCCTTGACCTGTTCGAAGCGCGCGGTCTCGCGCAGGCTGCGACGGGCCAAAGCCATGATGCAAAGCGGCACGGCTCCGACGATGAATACGGTGCGCCAGCCCAACGAGGTCTTCAGCAGAAGCGGCACGACCCCGGCACAGGTGATCGAACCCAGGCTGGAGCTCGCTTGAATCAGGCCGATGACAAAGCCGCGCCGCGCCGCAGGAAACTCTTCCGCGGCATAGATCATGGCGACCGCCCACTCGGCGATCAGAAAGAAGCGCGCCAGAAGCTGACACAGGCCAAAGCCAAGAGCATTGGGCATCAGGCTGGTGGCCAAGGAGGCCAGCGTGTACCCGACGATGGTCAGGTTCAGCACCGGCTTTCGGCCCCAGACGTCAGCCTTGCGCACCAGCAAGAACGCCAAGACCATTCCGATGTTGGTGAAGCCCACCAGCGCGCCGCCTTCGCCCGGTGACAGCCCCATGTCCCGTCGCAGGTTCGGCAGGATCTGCGTCAGCGCTAAGAAGTCATAGCCTTCAAAGAAGGTCGCGACGCTCAAGAAAAAGAACAGGCGTTTCTGGTACGGCGTCCACGCTTGGCTGCGCTCGGTCGCATCCGTGGCAGTCGGTGTTGCGGCCGCTTTCGCGGGCGAGCCAAGCGCAGAGCCATTCGCAGACGGTCGCGAATCAGACACGGTGCCCTCATCCTATCGCAAGCGCGGGCCGCGCAGCCGACGATTGTGTCGAGCCAGCCGGCTGCATTAGCCTGACCAGATGATGACCCCCGCTGATTCTGCGTCGATCTCTTCCTCTGCCTTGCGCACGGGCCGCTTGCCGGAACAAGGCCTTGACCGCGACGCCATTCTGGCCGAGCTGCACGCACTGCGAGAAAAAGACGTACGCTGGCACGACGGCCGCACGTTCAGCTTGGTCTATCACGTCAGCGACGATCACACCGAGCTTCTGCGGCAAGCGCACGCGGTCTTTTTCAGCGAAAACGCGCTCAATCCAGGGGCCTTCGGCAGCCTGCGCCAGCTTGAGACGCAGGTCATCGCCATGGCCTGTGATCTGCTCGGAGGCGGCCCCGATGCCGTCGGCAGCATGACCTCGGGCGGGACCGAGAGCATCCTGATGGCGGTCAAGACCTATCGCGATCGCGCACGCGCCCAATCCCCAGAGCGCTTTGTCGACGGACCGCCCGAGATCATTACGCCGACCACAGTCCACCCCGCCTTTGACAAAGCAGGACACTACCTGGGGGTGAAGATCTTGCATGTGCCCGTCGGGCCGGACTTTCGTGTCGATGTCGGGGCCGTGCAAGCCGCCATCACGCCGCGCACCATTGCGCTGGTGGGCTCGGCTCCGGCCTATCCGCAAGGCGTCGTCGATCCCATCGAGGCGCTGTCCGATCTGGCGCTCGCGCATGGCCTGGGTCTGCACGTCGATGCCTGCGTCGGTGGCTTCTTTCTGCCGTTTGCGCGCGAGCTAGGCCATCCGATTCCGCCGTTTGATTTCCGCGTGCCAGGCGTGACGTCGATCTCGGCCGACTTGCACAAGTACGGCTTCGCAGCCAAAGGAGCCTCGACGATCTTGTATCGCGATGGCGACCTGCGACGCTTCCAGTTCTTTGTCTATACCGACTGGCCGGGCGGCATCATGGCCTCGACAACGATGGCCGGCACACGACCGGGGGGACCCATCGCAGCGGCCTGGGCGGCAATGATGTCGCTTGGGCGCAGCGGGTATCTGCGCAACGCCGACCTGGTGATGCGCACCACGGCTCGCTTTCTGGCAGGCATTCGCGCCATCCCCGGCCTGCGTGTCTTGGGCCAGCCAGCGATCGGCGTGTTTGCCTTTACCGCCGACGAGCTAGAGATCTTTGCCATCGCCGATGCCATGGAGACGCGTGGCTGGCACATCGATCGCCAGCAGCGCCCCGACTGCATCCACCTGATGATCAACCCCAACCATGCGGCGATCGTCGACGAATACCTGCGCGATCTGGCGGACAGCGTCGCGTTTGTGCGCGCTCATCCCGAGCTAGGCAGTCAAGGCCAAGCCGCCATGTACGGCCTTCTGGCCCGCTTGCCCGAGCGCGGTCAAGTTGCTGAGCTTGTGCTGCAGCACTTCGACGGCATCTATCGCCCGTAGCGTCGCTGCTTCGCTCGACCGCACTCGCCAGCCCGGCATCACCCGATGACGATCGGGTCGATGCACACGCCAACTTCAAGAATCAGATATAGAAGCGCCAAGGCCTGCGATTCCAGCGGATCCCCGACGGCGCTGGTCGGCTGCGTGTGATACGTCGTGTAAAAGACCCGCCCGCAGCCGTGCTGCACGCTGGCAGAGACCGGCGCTCCCGAGGCATGCACCCACACCCGCGGCGTAATCGTCACCATCTTGCCGTCGGCGTCGGGGCCCATCTGCGGCTGCACAGATGCAATGGTGGTCCAGGCATCCTTGACGCTGGGCAGGCTGCGGGACTGCGCGCTCAGCCAGTCAAGCAGCCCGGTATCGGCCTTGGTCACCGGCTGTTCGCCGCCGCCCGACTGACAGGCACTGCCCTGCTGCGAGGTCTCGCCCGTCCACGTGATGTACTTGGGGAAGATCTGGCGCACGTACTCGTAGTACCAGTCGGATGCATATACGCGCCCGCCGGCCTGCACGAAGCCTTGCAGCGCCACTTTGGCGGCCGGGTTGTAAATACCTGAGCACTTGGGCCCGCTACCTGGATCGCCCGTGTTGGTTGACCCCGAGCAAGGTAAGAACACGATGTGATACTTGCTGAGCTGTTTCGCGTCGGTGAGCAGCGTGTTGGGGTTGGGAAACGGCGACATCTCAAGCGGGTGATGCAGACCATAGATGTCAAACGCGGGCGCATCCTTGGCCAGGACCTGCACCTTGCCCAGGCCCCCCGTGGTGAGCGTCGCTTTCAAGCCCATCTTGGCCAGCACGACCTCGATCGGATCCCAGGCGCCGAGCACCACCGCGATCTTGGGGATGTCGTCGCCGTTTGCCTTGTCGGTGATGGCAGGCAGCGTCGTAAGCGCAAGCGGCACAGTCTGATCGCCCTCGCGCACGGTGAACGATCGCACGCGACGAAAGGCTCCCTTCTGCACGACGAGCTGATACGTCCCCGGCCATGCCTCTAGCTGGAACTGGCCGTTTATCTGCGTCGTGGTGTGCGGCGTGCCATCTTGCAGCCGGACGCACTTGTCGCAGTACACGCCATCGGGAATCGGCGGTGGCGGAGCGTTCGTCAGATAGACCAAGGCCCCCGCGATAGGAATCGTGCCCTCGGGCGCCACGACTTTGCCGGTCAGTCGACCCGGCTTCTGCGGGTTGGGGTTCGGGTTGGGATTGGGCTTCTGCGTGCCCATTTTTTCGGGGTCCTCTGTGCCGTCTCCGCGCTCGGCAGCGACGCAGCCAAGCGCTATGGCAGCGCAGGACGAAAGCAGAACCAGACGCCACGTTTGAAAGGCTCGCATGGGCGCGAATATATGCTCCCAGGGCCGTTCCTTGTCAGGCAAAGTTCGCCCCATCAACGATGCCGATCCGGCCCCCTTCCAGACGGAGACCCCATGCACTTTCGCGAGATTGAGTACCTGAGCCAAGGTGAAGTCCGAATCCTGCGTATCAACCGCCCCGAGGTGCGCAACTGCATCGGGCCTCAGACGGCGCGCGAGCTTGTCGAGGCCTGGTCGATGTTTCGCGATGACGCAAGCGCCAAGGTCGCGATCCTGACTGGGGCCGGCGACAAAGCCTTCTGCTCAGGCGCCGATCTCAAAGCCGCCGAGGGGCTCTTGGCCGGCACTCCGTCTGAGCGAGCGGCACACAACCGCGGCGAGCGGCCTGGCATCTTGGGTCCGACGCGCTGGACTGATCTGTACAAGCCGGTTCTGGCGGCCGTAAATGGCGTGGCGTATGCCGGCGGCCTGGAATGGGCCTGCTGGGCCGACCTTCGCATCGCCGAAGAACACGCGACATTTGGCGTCACCTGCCGTCGCTGGAACATCGGCCTTGGCGATGGCGGAACCGTGCGTTTGCCGCTGATTGTGGGCTTGGGGCGGGCGATGGATCTGATCATCACGGGCCGCGTCATTGATGCGCGTGAGGCCGAGCGCATCGGCCTGGTCAACGAAGTCGTCCCATCCGGTCAGTCGCTGACGCGAGCGCTAGAGCTTGCGCAGTTCATCTGCACCCTGCCGCAGCCCGCCATCCACAGCGACAAGGAATCGGTGCTGCGCAGCACCGGCCGCGCTCTGGAAGACGCCATGCGCATCGAGGCTGCTTGCTTCAACAGCCTGATCGATGGCCCGGAAATTCGCGAGGGATTGCAGCGCTTCCGAACGCGATCACACCCCGATCTGCAGCCTGGCGTTGCGCCCGTTACGCCCGGCTTGCCGGCACGGCCCAAGCACGACTAGAGCGCCACACCGCGATGGCCTCGCCCACGTCGCGGTCGGCGGCAGATCAGTTGTGCTCGGCGCTGCTGCCAGGGGCCGCTTGGGTGCGCCAATCGACGGGCTGGCTGGGGGCAGACAGGAACGTGTCGGGGTCTTTCAAGCGCAGCGCAGCACGCAGCACTTGATCCATGTGCTCGACGGGAATGACCTTCATCTCGCGCAGCACCTTGGGCGGAATGTCCTTCATGTCCTTCTGATTTTCCGCCGGGATGACGCAGGTGAAGATGCCCGCGCGGTGGGCGGCGAGGATCTTGTCTTTCAAGCCGCCGATGGGCAGCACGCGCCCGCGCAGCGTCACTTCGCCGGTCATCGCCACATCGTGTCGCACCGGAATGCGCAAGAGTGCCGATACCAAGCTGGTCACCATGGTGATGCCAGCCGACGGGCCATCTTTTGGCACCGCGCCCTCGGGAAAGTGAACGTGCAGATCGACTTTTTGATAGAAGTCGCGCTCAAGCCCAAGCGCGTCGACGCGCGAACGGACATAGCTCATCGCCGCCTGCGCTGATTCCTGCATGACGTCGCCGAGCTTGCCGGTCAAGACCAGCTTACCCTTGCCCGGCACCACCGAGACCTCGGTCACCAATAGCTCTCCACCGTGCATGGTGACCGCAAGGCCGTTGGTCAGGCCGACCTCGTCACGCTCTTCGACTTTGTTGCTGCGATACTTCGGCTCGCCCAGGTACTTGCTCAGGTTGGCCCCGGTGATGCGGAAGCGGGCTGGCTTCTTGTCGCTGTCTTCTGGCTTGTCGCCGTCGGGCTTGCCGTCGCTCTTGCCATCGGGCTTGCCGCGGCTGTCGACCTTGCCCTTGGCGATGGGCTTGGCTTTGGCCTTGGCTGCGACCGGCTCGGCTGCTTCGCTCTCAGGAGCCTCGGTCAGCGTGGCATCGGCGTCGAGGCTGGTCAGCCCTCCTGTGTGCGAGCGCGCCACGACTTCGCGTGCAACCTTGCGGCAGATCGTCGAGATCTCGCGCTCCAGGTTTCGCACCCCGGCTTCTTTTGTGTAGTGGTGAATGATCGACCGGATGGTGTCGGCGCTGATGTCGAGCGGCACGTGCGTGATGCCGTTCTGCTCGCGCTCTTTGGGAATCAAGTACTGCTGCGCGATGGCCAGCTTTTCCCACTCGGTGTAGCCGGCCAAGTGGATGATCTCCATGCGATCTTGCAGCGGCAGCGGGATGCTGTGCAGGCTGTTCGCCGTCGCGATGAACATGACATCCGACAGGTCGTAATCGAGATCGAGGTAGTGATCGACGAACGAGTGGTTCTGTTCGGGATCTAGCACTTCAAGCAGCGCTGCCGATGGATCGCCGCGGAAGTCGGTCGACATCTTGTCGACTTCATCCAGCAACATGACGGGGTTGTTGCTGCCGGCTTTCTTTAAGCTCTGGATGATCTTTCCAGGCATGGCGCCGATGTATGTACGACGGTGGCCACGAATCTCGGCCTCGTCGCGCACGCCACCCAAGGACAAGCGCACAAAGCGACGACCGGTTCCGCGCGCAATCGACTTGGCCAAGCTGGTCTTGCCAACGCCGGGCGGGCCAACCAGGCACAGGATCGGCCCCTTGAGCTTCTTCACCAGAGCCTGCACAGCCAGGTATTCGATGATGCGCTCTTTGACCTTCTGCAAGCCGTAGTGATCTTCGTCGAGGATCGTCTCGGCCTCTTTGATGTTGAGCTTGTCCTGCGTGCGGTCGTCCCATGGTAGCGACAGCACCCAGTCGATGTAGTTGCGCACCACCGTCGCTTCCGCTGACATCGGCGACATCAGCTTGAGCTTCTTGAGCTCTTTGCGCAGCTTGGTCTGCGCCTCGCGCGACATGCGCTTCTGACGGATCTTGTCTTCGATCTCTTGAAGCTCGTTTTTGAACTCATCGCGCTCGCCAAGCTCTTTCTGAATGGCCTGCATCTGCTCATTCAGATAGAAGTCCTTCTGCGAGCGGTTCATCTGCTTCTTCACGCGCGAGCGGATCTTCTTTTCGACCTGCAGGATCTCGATCTCGGCCTGCATTAGTTGCAGCAGTCGTTCCAGCCGCCCCGATGGCGCTTCGGTTTCAAGCAGCGCCTGTTTATCGGCCAGCTTGAGCGCCGTCAGTGACGCCGAGATCGTGTCAGCCAGCCGCGCCGGATCGTCGATGGTTCCCGTCGTCGCCACCAGCTCAGGCGGGATGCGGCGGTTGAGCTTGACGTAGTTTTCAAAGACGCTGCGCACTTGCCGCACCAGCGCCACAAGCTCGGTGACGTCTTCGTCTGGGTCACGAAACTCTTCGACTTCGACCTGCAGGTGATCGTCGTTGTGCAGAAAACGACGAACCCGTGTGCGGCGCTTGCCTTCGACCAAGACCTTGACCGTGCCGTCGGGTAGACGCAGAAGCTGCAGCACTTCGGCGATGGTTCCGGTGGTGTAGATGTCGTCCGACGCCGGGTCGTTGGTGCGAGCCTTTTTCTGCGCGCACAAGACAATCTCGCGGCTGTGCGCCATGGCGTAGTCAAGCGCATGGATCGACTTTTCGCGCCCGACAAACAGCGGCACCACCATGTATGGAAAGACGATGATGTCGCGAAGCGGCAAGAGCGGCAGCCCACGCGCCGCGCGCCGCCGTCCCCCAGACGACCCCGATCCCGAGGACGAGGAGTCGCCATCATTCCTAGAATTTGTACCCATAACTTCACTTTATCAACGAAGCCGGCACGGCCGAAATTAAACGCCGCCTGCCCTCGCGAGCCATGCTCTGAACGTGGGCTTGCAAACCGGGATTGCTTGGCTCTGCCGCGGTCCTCGCGGGGCGCAAGGCGCGACGCAAAACGGCGATGTCGACCACACGCAGCGCCCGCAGCAAAGTGACTGCGAGCGCTACTTGGCCGTGGGCGGGCTACTGGCGGGCGGGCTACTGGCGGGCGGGCTACTGGCGGGCGAGCTTGGTCAGCGACTCGACGATGATGCCGAGGGGAGAGCCGACCGCGGAGGCCCTGGCCGCTGCGGTGCGCCACGACTGCGGCACGGCCGTGGTGCCATCCCAGTTGACGACAGCCGCTTCAAACTCGTTGCTTGCGGTGGCCTTGGTGCCGGCCGGCGATGTCCACAGGAAGTCGGGGTGCGCGTTCTGCAGCCACTCGCCGCCGATGATGTTGCCGTTGGCGTCAAGCTCCAGCGTGTACAGGTAGCGGGCGCCCGAGATGGCATCGCGCGACGGGCTGTCGGGCGAAAAGTGGCTGGGTTGCGTCTCGACGACCCACTTGACGTTCATCGCCACGCCGACAATGTGTGTGGTACCCGGTGCGCGGTACGGCTTGAACTTGTCCTCGGCGAAGTCAGCGACCGCGACCTTGGCGTACGACAGCGTCTTGTACGTCTTCTTCGTCTTGGGGTTGAAGTAGTTGTAGTCGTAGCCGTAGACCGGCTGATTCCAGACCTCATAGTCAAACGTCGCGTCGAGGACCATGCTGCGCTTGGCCTTGCCGATCTGGTTGACGACGGCGAGGTGCCAGGTGCCAGCGTTGGTGTCGCGGCAGGCGGGATCTTTGATGCGACCGATCGAGTCGACGGCCG
>CAZKOY010000188.1:3670-9832 GCA_964554495.1 uncultured Myxococcales bacterium | reverse complement strand
GCCGAAGCTCTTCACTGCGCCCACGAGCTGGGCATCATTCACCGAGACATTAAGCGCTTTGACGACAGCATGGCCGTGCTGCGCAAGCAAAAGGCAGAGCTGCTGGAGACCGAGCAGGCCGAAGCACGTGCGCGCTTGGCGAAGCTGGCCTGGCAGGCGCGATCGGCTCAGGATCTGGACGCGGCGCTGGCGGACTTTGACGATTCGCTCAAGCGCTGCCTGGCCATCGATGGCAAGGATCCGACGTGCCACATCCTGTCGGCGCGCGCGGCGTGGCTGCAGAGCGATCGAGAAAGCGTATCCGCCAAGCAAGCAAGCAAGCTGCTGCGCCAGGCTCTTGATGACGCGCAGCGTGCGACCCAGCATCCGCTGCGTTCATCGCTGGCCTGGCAGACCCTGGCAGAAGCTGAGCTACGACTGGCCCAGATCACGCAGGGCAAGGCACGCGAGGTCCACCTACGCACGGCTGACGACGCGCTTCAGAGTGCTCTTACCCGCAATCCAAATTTCGGCGCGGCCCTGGCAACGAAGGGGGCGCTGCTCACCGCCCGCGCGGGTTGGCAGAGTGGCAGTCAACGGAACGACCGCGCCAAGCATGCCCTCGACTTTCTTCAACGCGCGGTTGCGGCCGATCCACTACTGCAGACTGAGCTGAAGCCCCTGGTGGACAAAGCCAGAGCAATGGCAGCAGACCGATAGCTTCCTGTCTATCGCAGGCAGCGATACCGCGGTCCAACTCCGCCACTTCTTGGCAACCTATCCATGCCGTGAGTCCTCGCTGAGCGGCGTTTTGTCAGAGTGTGTTGCGGTTGGCTTGCCCAGGAAGAGAAGAACTGTTCCCGGTCGTATCACGCGCCGTCATGCCCCGCTTCTGCCCTATCGCTGAGCATCTTCGCCGCGCGACCCGTGCGGCCCCATGACACAAGATGCCGAGCGCCCCGTGAGCCAAATGCGCGCTTCATCAGAGGCATCCCGTCTGGCCTACCGCGCCACCGCGAGAGACTCACGCCTTTTGGCGGCACGCTGATCGCTCGGAAAGCGTTTGTCCACATCCAGACCCTACGAGCGGCAGGTCGGCTCAGGCAAAAACGGAGCGCACTTGGAATCATCGTGTGTCGCCTGGCGCGGTGCGTGGGCCGCGGGCCCGTGAGTCGCGCACGGTCGTGCTTCCGACGGATATCCGCGTGCAATCCGCAGCCTGTGGGTCGCCCACCGCGCCATCGCGATCACATGGTACGTTCAGCCTGTGGGGCAGTCGTTCATGCAGCGCATGGCGGATCCGCAGCAGGCGCCGCACCTGGGCAAGATCCTGGCGAACAGCGACGTCGAGGCTGCCTTGGCTCAGCTAGAGTCGCTGCTGCTGCCGCGCCGGGACCCGCTGGGCGAAGCCCTGTCCTTGGCCCGCCGGCTGCGTGCCGCGCCCCGATCCGCGGATGCAGATGCGCTGCGCGAGCGGCTGCAGCAAGCGCTCGCCGACCTCGATCGGATGACGCTCAAGCTGATCATCCGCCGCAGCGAGCTTTTCAACTGCGGTCTGCCGTCCGGTGTCGATCCCAGCGAGCGCTTCGCGTTCGAGTGCCCGCGCTTTTGGGAGACGCTGACGCCCACCACCGATCCCAAGGTCCGCTACTGCGCCGACTGTCAGCAGCGGGTCTACTTCGAAGACTCGCCGGCCGCCGTCGAGTCGCGCGCCCTGGCCGGGCAGTGCGTCGCCATCCCAGCACCCATGGCCGACGGCAAGTTCCAAAGCCTGACGCGCGCCATGGTCGGTCGCCCGAATCCGCGCGCCATCTGGGGCGAAGCTATCCCCTGGCCCGAGTCCAAGGGCCGCACGCGATAGTCACACCCAAACTCCGCACGGGAAGTGCCCCCCGTGCTGCCAACAGATCCCCGACATCGCAGCGAAGGTCTGCCCCTGTACGCGCGGCGATAGGCGGCTGCTTCCTTGACGCAGGTACGGTGCCAGGTACGGAATGGGCTCGGGACGACGCAGGCGATCGTTAAGATCCCGAGAACGCCAAGCAGATCGCTAGTTCCTAGATTAGCAGGCGCGAAACGGTCAGGGTCAGGCTCAATGATGGGTTGCTGGACAGTCCTCTGAGCACACATGCTGCCATCGTCCAACAGGATAAATAACATGACGAAAAAAACTTTCGGATACGTTGTTCTAACTGGCTTGCTTTCTTGCGGTATCCACGATGCAGGCGAGGAACGAGCTGAATCTAATTCGTCAACAAGTTCCGTGACTCAATCGCTGTTTATCGAAGCGGGTGCCGCGCTGTGGGACAGAGCGATCCCAATCTGTTTTGCCAAGCCAACAGAAGCTAGAGCCTTACCGCAACCACCTCTCATACGCGAGAAGAAGATAATCAAGGAAGCCATCGAGAGGACGTGGCTCAAGGTGGCAAATATCAATGCTATTTGGTATGGAGATTGCCCGACTACCGGCGATGTCGAGTATCTAAAAATTACGCTTGGACCGCAAACAGAAGAGACAGATCCTGCTACGGGGAAAAAATATTGGGGCCATAGTAGTGCCGGACAATCCAAGGTTGGAATGAGGAATACTCTGACTAAGGCGAGTACCAGAGTAACGATCGATGGAGGTATCTCTCCAGGGATGACGATTTGGACGGAATATGCTGGAACCTCCGAACAAATGAGGTTGGAGTACGTAGCGATACATGAATTCGGTCATGTCCTCGGTTTTATCCATGAACAGCAACGTCCGGAGCGAGAGGCCGCGGCATGTTACTGGCGGATGGGCACACCGCCAAGCTCTGGTACAACTGTTGGGCTATATGACCCCGAATCCATCATGAACTACTGCGCAGATACGGTCCATGGTTATCTGTCTGATGGTGATATTAGGAATCTGCGGTTAGTCTATGATCGCAAGAGCAAAGCGCTACCCAACGCTCTCGCTGACATCAATGCAGACGGAAGAGCGGACGCGATCATGATTAGTAGCAGCGGTGTGGAAACCATGATTTCTGATGGCAGCAAGTTTACTAGCCCCAGGAAACTGACCCCGGGAGCCTTTTATGGCAATGTGGCTACCTTATTTGCTGATGTCAATGGTGATGGAATGACTGACGGTATCGCCGTAAATACTACTGGCAATTGGGTAATATTGTCTGACGGTACATCCTTTACATGGACAGGCGGCGGCAAATGGAGTGATGCGTTCTATGGTTCATACGGAACGCACATGGCGGACGTCAATGGAGATGGGAAATCAGATATCATCGCAGTCAATAGCGGCGGCATCGTCGTCATGTTGTCTGACGGGACGCGATTTGGCAGCATTTCAGAATGGGCCACCGGTCAGCACTTCGGAACACGTAGGACGCTTCTTGGCGATGTGAACGGCGATGGTAAGGCGGATTTGGTCGCGATGGATGGCGATGGCACGTACGTAGAACTGTCGACAGGAAGCAAGTTCGGTAGTCGACTTCGTTGGACAACTGACTCCGTGAACTCTATAGCAGCGGCCATTATGGATTTCAACAATGATGGCAAGAATGATTTGATTACCATCAATCCATGGGCGATCAATGTCAACCTTTCCAATGGGACTGCATTCTTGCCCAATATTACTGTCACAAATGGGCCGTACTACGGAACGCAAGATTCTCTTATCGGGGATGTGAACAACGACAGAAAGGCCGATGTCGTATTAGTAAACTACAATGGAAATCAAGTTAGCGTCTCAGACGGTATCTCGTCTCTAGTGCCAAAAGGTCGCTGGAGCGATCCGTTCTATAGCTGGGAATGATGCCGTTGTTTTCAGGCGCAAGAGAGGGGTAAATACACTCATCGCTCACGGCCATGCATGGAGTTCTGCTTGCTCACACAGACATGCGTTGTGCGTTGTGAACCGCGCAGACTGAGACTCTCGAGTTTTGCAAGCTACCGCCCACCTGCCCCCACCTGAACGAGCCGTTATTAAAATAACGTACCCATCCGTGGCTCCGCCGTTGCTCATTCTTTGTTGGCAAGCTGACTGCGAATCTGTGTGTGTCGCTTCAGGCGAAATTAGAGCCGCGATCGTTTCGTGGAGTGCAGCGCGCGGTCACGCTGCTCAGCGAGTGGGTAGCAACTGCGGCAGCGACTGCACCGGGCCTGGGCGGCTGGCGTCTTTCGCATGGGTGACGTGCGTGGCTGCTTCTGCCAACCGCGGCGATAGCGTGTTGGCCGGAGTCTCTTTCAGCGCGTCATCGAGCGTCAGGCACCTATTGGCCGTTGCTGCGGTAGCGCAGAGCCAGTTCGAACAGGCGCCGCGATGCAGCGAGGTGAGCCCGTCTCTGTTCGCCTGCTGCTTGGCAGGCGCGAATCCACTCGACCTTGGCGCGAACGACGGCGCGGTAGCGCTTGAAGAATGCGGCGACGCGGGCAAGCGTGTTGTCGTCGGTCTCGGCTGCGTACTGCGAAAGCATGCGCTCGCTCGCATCCATGCGACCGAGATCGTCCAGCTCCATCGCCACGAAACAGACCTCAGCCGCCACGTCGCAGAAGCGCAGCTCGATCGCGAACTCCAGCGGATCGATCACCGACCATGGCTGGGTCAGATAGATGTGCTGCAAGCGCAGATCGCCGTGTCCCTCGCGAATACGTCCCTCGGCAATGCGCTCAGCGAGCAGCGGCTGCATCCTGTCCAGCCAGGCTGCGGTTTCTTCGATCAGCCGCTCGCGCTCGCCCGCCGACAGAGGGATCGAGGCATCCTCGACGGGAAGCTGTTCGAAGTTGATCGTCCACGCTGCGATGGTGCTCGCGATGGCTCCGTACCCATCGCTGCGTCGGTCGCTGGGGCAGGTGGCGTGAAAGCGAGCGCAGGCTCGCGCAACTTCGTCGATCCGCGCCGCAGGCGTTTCAGGGTCCAGGAACAGCCGTTCAAGCTGAAGCGAGTCCGGCAGCCGCTTCATCGCAACGATCGGCTCACCGCTTCCTCCGGCTGTTTGCAGAGACAGCGCGGCGCCGTCCGCGTGGGTCCACACGCCCAGGTACACGTGAGGCGAGATCCGCGATCCCAGGTTGACTTCGGTCTCGGCGGCGCGACGTCGCTTGTCAATGTTGCTGTAGTCGAGGAAGCCCAGGTCGACGGGCTTGCGCAGCTTGAACGCCTGCGTCGCCGTCAGAAATACCCAGGCGGTATGGGTCTCGTGGACGCGCTCAACGTGAAGCGGGCCGTCGGGCCCCAAGAGCGCGCCATCCTGCCAGGCCAAAAACCAGTCAGCCGATTGTGTGGTGTGCATGATCCTCTTGAATGCTCTGGATTTGTCCGCCCACAAACTCGCGCAGCACCGCGGGACCGTAGTGGATCAGCGAGCGGAGGGTGACGTCGACGGGGGCCGTCAGCGCCAGAACGGGCTTGCGCGCCCGCAGGCAGTAGCCGACCTCCAGCGCAGCGCTGATGCCGATGCGACCTGAGGGGTTGTATAGCAGCACGGCATCGGCGCGATCGATCAGCGCAAGCACCGCTCGCTGAACCTGGCCCTCGTCGGGCGACGGATCGCAGCTCAGGCGGACGAAGCCGCTGCTCTCGCCGACTTTGTGTACCTGCGGCGGCGGATGCAGCACGACACATCCTTGGCGGCGAACGAGATCACTGAACGCGAGCAGTCCTGGCAGGTCTTCTCGGTACGAGCCGATGATCACAACCTTCTTCCCGAGTGGACCTTGCGGGCCTGCGGGCTTCGGCGCACTGCGCTTCATGCCGACGGGTTTACCAAGTCGAGGTCGCGAGCGAACAGATGAATCTGCGTCGGATCTTCGTGGCAGATCGAAAAAGCGACGAGCCCCACGGGCTTCGCCGCGAAGTGACCGTATTCCCAGCGCAGAAGCGTGGGCGGCTGCCGTGCGCGTCCCACCAGCGACGAGGCCTCGACCTCGTAGCGCCTCGCCAGCGCCAGCAGGTCTTTCCGCCAGCGGCTTTCGATTTGGCCCACGAGGATGCGCGTGCGACCGTTGGTTAGCTGCTTCACAGAGTCAAAGCTCAGCAGGCTGCCCAGCGAAACCATGCGGATGTCTTGATCGATCAGGTAACGGATGCGCTCCTCGACCTCGGGCTCAAGCTCGGCCGGCAACGCCATATAGGTCACTTCGTGCAGCCAGCCCTGCTGCTGCTTGTCGCGTCGCAGGAAGCGCAGGCGCCGAAACACC
>CAZKOY010000188.1:0-3570 GCA_964554495.1 uncultured Myxococcales bacterium | reverse complement strand
CAGCCAGCCCTGCTGCTGCTTGTCGCGTCGCAGGAAGCGCAGGCGCCGAAACACCAGAATCCGAGAGTGGAACCAGCGGCGACGACACTCGGCGGTCGCGAGGCTTGCCTTGATCGCGCGGTCGCTGGTCGCGGCCAAGGCAAGGCGAAGCGGCTCGGCATACTCGCCGGCATCGTCCAGGGCGATCCACGTGGGCTCTGCGATGACCGATGCCCCGCCGCGTTCCTTGAGCTGACGGGTCGCCGAGATAGTCGCACTCGCCAGCCACGCGGGATGCAGAAGCGGCGTTCGCGACACGATGCGATAGGGCGACTTCGGCGTCTCTTGCATGACCAGCCCTTGACGCAGCAGCCGGTCGATCGCCTGATTCAAGGTGCTGCGCGATGACTTGAGGCCCGCCGCCGCTGCGGCCACGCCGATGACGTCGCCGGACTGAAAGCCGGGCTGCTCTTTGGCGACGGCCCACGACAGCAGCGCCGTGAAGTCTTCGATCTTCTTGGCGCCCGTCCCCACGCCAGCCTGGTGCGTCGCAAGCTGATACGCGCGAAGGACCTTCTCATATTTCGCCGGGTCGTCTGCTGTCGGTCTCGCCATCGACGGGAACCTCGATAGATGAGGCGCATTGTATGGGCGCGCCTCGTCGAGGTCAAAGGAAGTGCCCAGCCGGCGTGAACGAGCCTGGCCTCGAAAGTGCCACCCATCGTGCAAGTATTCGTTCTGCTAGATGTTGCCGCGTCGACTGAAAACGAATTGACGACTTAGTCGTTAATTCATAAAGTCGAGTTCGCTATCTCGTCGAGACGGTCAGGCGGGAGATCGAACCATGCGTACACCCCCGAGCGGACTCTTTGGGCTCCTTGCCGCTTCCGACGTTGCCTGGGGTTGCCTGGCCGCGGTACATACCCTGCCTCGCCTGCGCTGACGCTGTGGAGCCCGCTTGTTCAATTGGTTCCTCCGATATGTCCTCCTCCGCGGGCTGCCACCGGATGTAGTGGCAGCCTGTGCCGCTCATTCTGAGATTCGCGCGCTGCTCCTATTTCGCTTCACCTACCTGTTTGCTTTTCACGCGCCAGTTCTCATTCCGCTACTTGAACGCCTCACGGGTCAGCGTGATCCCGCACTCGGAGTCCTGTCGCTGGGAATCGCCAGCCTGACGATGGTGCTGGCCGATGTCCCCACGGGCCTGTATGCCGACCGCAACGGCGCCAAGGCGGCGCTGCGCCTCGGTCTAAAGTTGACCTGCGCGATCATGCTCGGCTTCTTCTTGCTGGGCCTGTGGCGAGCCTGGGCTGTCTCGCAGGGGCATAGCGCGGGCCCCTTTGTTCCGGGCATTGTTGGCTTGCTCCTTTTGGAAGCGGGAATCGGCGTCAGCTTGGCGCTGCTGAGCGGAGCCGACACGGTGTTCTTCCTCGCCGTCGCGCGTCGGTCGGCAATCCCCGGCCTGCAGCACAGCGGATTCGAGGGCATCGGCAGCGCGATTCGTTACGTCGGCACCTTGGTGGCGGTGGTCTTGGGCGCCGCTCTTTACGACGGAGCCGCACGGATCGCCAGCATTCCCGCGCTGCGCGTCGCGCTGCAAAGCAGCCTGTTTCTGCTGACGTTTCTGTCCATGGCTTTTGCCCTTCGCACGCTGAACAAGATCCCCGATCACCCAGAGGAATCAGGCGCCTCGCACCCGCTTCTGCGTCCAGGGTTTCACTCGATCGCGCAGGCGCTCACCGTGCTGTGGCAGTGGCCGCGCTTCTTTTGGCCGATGTGGCTTCTGTGTCTGACTTCGTCGGTGTCGCTGTTTTCTGTGTATGTCTTGCAGTCGCCGCTCAGCCGCCTCACCGCTTCGCTGGTGCGCCAGTCTTCGCTGTGGTGGCCGCTTTATACCGTTCTGGCTGCCGTCGGATACTGGGCCAGCAGCCGCGGCTCTCACGCGTGGCGCAGACAGCACCTGAGCAGCGCTGGCAGTCGCCCGGAATCGTCGACCCCATCGCGAGTAAACACGCTCTGGCTCGTCGCAGGTGCCGTCTGTGTCCTGCTTCTGTACCCTGGTGCGTTCTCGCTGCGACTGCATGTTGCAGAGGGCCGCTGGCCGCTTCTTTCGGCGGCTGCGCTGATGTGCCTGCTGTTCAACTATCTGCGCGGCTTCGTCGAGCCATACTCTGCGACGGCGCTCATCGCATTTACCAAGGACCATGGCCTGTCCGTGCCCGTGTCGCTGGTTTCGGTGTTCAACTCGATCAAGCGCGGCCTGCACTTCGCGCTTAGCGCACTGTTCTTTGTCCTGCTGCAGCGCAGCGACCACGGCACCAGCCACCCAGATGCAACTCTGTCGACTGTGCTGCTGTGGCTCGCGCTGGCCCTGGTTCTCCTTGTCCTCCCCGCGCTGCGCCACACGATTCCCCGAGGCCGCGATCGATAGGACACCGTCGAGGAAGCGGAGCCCCCAAAGCGCCATGTCCAGTCCCAGCGCGGCCATGGGAGCGTTCGCCTGACCCTGGAGCAGCAAGATGCCCAGCCGTACGCTTCCCTTCGGCTCAGCGCGTCGGCATTCGCGATGTCGGCGGAGTACGCGCCCGGCGTCCGATTCGCAGCGCACTCGGTGAGTGTTGGGTGCTCTCTCTCGGGTGGTGGTGCTTACCTGGCTTGATCTCCCCTGGTACCCAAGTACAGTCGCAGGATGCAGGCGAAGCAGCCACCGCCTAGGCGGAAAGCGAAGCGGACAGACGCAGCGGATCCCAAGCCAGGCCCGCCGCCGGCAGAGGGGACGCCGACTGTGCCCGATTCGTCGAAACACATCGACTAGCTATCGATCTTGGGCGAGGTGCCGCTCGATAAGCATGACGGATGCGCTGTACACGAACCTCGCGGCGGGGCTGCAGCTCATGCAGCGCTTCAAGGACCGGCAGCCAAGCTGTGATCGCTGGAACCAGCATGCGAGCGCGCTACAGGCCATGGTGCGGGCGCTGCATCGCGAGCGTCCTGCGGAGGCCGGCGCAGCGGAAGAGGGCTCGACGGAGGCGGCGCTGGATCCCGAGCGGGTCAGCGAGTTCGGCGCCAAGGTGGCACGATCGCGCGAGGCGGCTGGGCTGACGCAGCGTACGCTGGCGAGCCGCTCGGGGCTGTCGCTCAAGACGATCTGCAACATCGAGATGGGGCGCCACTCACCGTCCCATGGAACGGTCCTGCGGCTGCTGCTGGTCAAGGAGCTGGGGCTGGAACACAAAGATGTTCCATGGCGCTTTCGACCGAAGCCCGACACCGGATCGACGCCGAACTGCTGGATCGCGCCCGGCTACGAGTCCCTGAAGATGTTCGCCGAGCTGATCGAGGCGGTGAACGGTCCCGGCGGCAAGGTCGAGCAGACGTTTGTGTACCTGGATCATCGCAGCGCAGAGAACTGGAACGAGCTGTGCAACCAGTCCGAGTACGTCACCAAGTATCGCGAACGCATGCCGCTGGATGCGATGGCGCGGCGGATCCTGGAAGAGACCGGCCATGTGCGGCTCGACGTGATGGCGCTGGGCTCGGGCGACGGCAAGCAAGAGACTCGCTTCGTGGAATATCTGCTGGATGGGGCCG
>CAZKOY010000187.1:0-9844 GCA_964554495.1 uncultured Myxococcales bacterium | reverse complement strand
AGGCCAAGAAGGCCGAGAGCATGCTGCGCGAAAAGCTGGGTCAGGACACGGTGCGTAAGTTCGAGTTCAGCGAGGGCGGCGACAAGGCCTACCTGCGCTTGAACAAAGGCAGCGACCCCGACACCATCCGCGGCATCCTGACCGCGGCCGGCGTCACCACCAACGCTGTGCAGCGCTTCGGCCGTCCCGAGGACAACACCTTCGAGATCGTCCTCATCGGCCTTGATAGCGAGGTCAAAAAAGCGCTCGAAGCCAAGCTCGGCGCCGGATCGGTCTCGCAGATCCCGTCGGTGGGCTCAGTCGGCGCCAAGGCTGGTGAAGAGCTTCGCAACAACGGCATCATCTCGCTGCTCGCCGCCATCGGCTTCATCATGCTGTACATCCTGGTTCGCTTCGACTTCCGATACGGACCCGGCACGGTCATCGCCCTCCTCCACGACGCCATCCTGGTCATGGGCGCCTTTGCCGTGACGTACAAAGAGTTCTCGCTGACCACGATCGCCGCCATCTTGACGGTCATCGGCTACTCGATGAACGACACCATCGTCGTCTTCGATCGCATCCGCGAAAACGCCAGCCGCCTGCGCGACAAGAAGTTCCCCGAGGTGGTCAACATCTCGGTCAACGAGACGCTGTCGCGAACCATCCTGACCTCGGTGACGGTGTTCTTCGTGACCCTGGCCATGAACATCTGGGGCACGGGTGTCATCCGCGACTTCGCGTTCGCCATGAACGTCGGCGTCATCGTCGGCACCTACTCGTCGATCTTCGTCGCCAGCCCGATCCTGATCTGGCTCAACGAGAAGTCGCTGATCAGCCAGAAGAAGGCGGCCGCCCGTCCCAAGTCCAGCACCACGCCCGTCTAGCTGCACGTCCGCAAACCACCTGCTGCTTTGATTCCAACCCCAGGGTTGGTCGTGACTTCGGCCGGCTAGCTGCCTGCGTGGATCCCGCCCGTTCCTATGACATCGCAGGCTTGATAGACTGACCGCTCCACGTTTGGAGGCCCTTCATGCGTAGTCGGATGTTGGCTCTGGGTGCTGGTCTTCTGTTGGCGAGCGCTCTTGCGGGTTGTGTGCCCAAGCCCAAGCAGGCCTATAGCACCGATCAGATCAAACAGCTTGAGTCGCTGGAAGAGCTAATGCGGGTACAGGCCGAAGCCGCCGATCCGCTGTTTGCTCGCATCGGTCAGACCGCATATACCGACGCCGAGTACGCCCGCTTGGAGCAGCTTGGCCAGAAGCTTGCGGCCACCTCGGAAGCCATGGCCAGCCGCTTCAGCCAGAACCGCCCCCCCAGCTTTTCGACGTACGCCAAGCGCCTCGGCGAGCAGGCCGGCGAGCTACTGGGCGCTGCGCAGGCCAAGGATGCCGCCAAGGCCTCGACGACGCTTACGGGCATGCGCGAGACCTGCAAGACCTGCCACAAAGAACACCGCTAGGCAGCCCTGGCCGATTGCTGTACCGACATAAAATATCACTCAATCGCATGTTGGTATGTATTTATCAATACAGAATATCTGTGTGAATTTTCATTTATCTATTTAATATGGATTCATCGCTCGCCAGCCAAGCGGACATCCCCGCTGCTAGACGCCGGCATGGGACAAGAGATCGGCGAGCAGCGACTTGCCCAGGCTCAGGCGGCCTTCGCGCTCTTTGTCCCCTTGCCACAGGCGCACCAAGCGCTGATCCGGGGTGATGCGCCATGGCGACTTGCGCGGCGAGACCAAGGCGGCGACCTGCTCGGGTCGCAGCGGTGTCGTCTCGCGCAGGCTCAAAGAAAGGCGCGTCTCGGTCAGCTCGATCGAGGCCGCGTGCAGGCGTCGCCCCAGCGCCTTGACCACCATGATGTCGCCGAGCACCGCGACCTCTTCCGGCGGGCTGCCGTAGCGATCGTTGATCTCGCCCAGCACGCCGCTGATCTCTTCTTCGTCTTCGGCCACCGACAAGCGGCGATAAAAGTCGAGTCGCTGGCCGGTGTCAGGCAAGTAGTCGTCGGGGATAAAGCCCGGCAAGTCGCAGTTCAGGTCGGGATCGACCGGCCGCGTGATCGGCTGCCCGCGTAGCTCGGCGACGGCTTCTTCCAGCATGCGCGTATACAGCTCAAAGCCGATGTGCGCGATCGTTCCCGACTGCTTGGCGCCCAGCAGATCGCCGGCCCCGCGGATTTCAAGGTCATGGCTGGCAATCGAAAAGCCCGCGCCCAGCTCGGAAAAGCGCTGCAGCACGGCCAAGCGCTGCTTGGCGTCGGCCGTCATCGCTTCATTGGCCGGCACCAGTAGGTAGCAGAACGCGCGTAGCGTCGAACGACCGATACGCCCGCGTAGCTGGTACAGCTGTGCCAAGCCAAAGCAGTCGGCGCGATCGACGATCATGGTGTTGGCGCGCGGAATGTCGAGGCCGCTTTCGATGATCGTCGTACACAAAAGGACATCGGCGCGACCTTCGACGAAGTCGAGCATGACGCGCTCTAGCTCTTCTGGCGACATCTGACCGTGACCGACCAAGATGCGCAGGGTGGGCAGAAGCTCGCGCAGCTTACGAGCCCGCTCGCCGATGCTCTCGACGCGGTTGTGGACGAAGAAGACCTGGCCGCCGCGCGCTAGCTCGCGCGTGATGGCATCGCGGATCAGGTCGTCGTTGTCGCGCGCCACGATCGTGCGAATCGCCAAGCGATCGGCCGGAGCCGTCGTGATGATCGAAAGATCGCGCATGCCCGACAGCGCCATGTGCAGCGTGCGCGGGATCGGTGTGGCGGTCAGCGTCAGCGTATCGACTTCGGTGCGCAGCTTCTTTAGGCGCTCTTTGTGCGTGACGCCAAAGCGCTGCTCTTCGTCGATGATCAGCAGTCCCAGATCCTTGAAGCGGACATCGTTTGAAAGCAGGCGGTGCGTGCCAATGACGATGTCGACCTTGCCTTCGGCCACGTTCTTTATGACCTGCGTCTGCTCACCGCGAGCGCGAAAGCGAGACAGCGACGTGATCAGCACCGGCAAGCTCTTTAGGCGCTCGCTAAACGTCGCAAAGTGTTGCTCGACCAAGACCGTGGTTGGCGCCAGCACCGCCACTTGCTTGCGACCCAGGACGGCCTTGGCCGCCGCGCGGATCGCCACTTCTGTCTTGCCGTAGCCGACGTCGCCGCAGACCAGGCGGTCCATCGATCGCTCGCTCTCCATGTCGGAAAGCACATCGCCGATCGCGCGCTCTTGGTCCGGCGTCTCTTCAAATGGGAAGGTTGCTTCAAACTCGGTGAACAGCTGTTCTTCGTCGCTGCCCAAGTGAAAAGCATGACCGGGCAGCGCCTGTCTTTGTGCGTAAAGCTGCAGCAGCTCTTCTGCGATCTGGCGAATCTCGCGCGAGACCTTGGCCTTGGTCTTGGCCCAGGTCTCGCCGCCCAGGCGGTCGAGCTTGGGCGTCACACCCTCGGCACCGACGTAGCGCTGCACCTCGCCAAGTCGCCACACTGGCAGGTACAGCGTGCCGCCGTCGTACTCCAAGTGCATAAAGTCGATGGCCACGCCGCCCTTGGTGATCGGCAGCTTGGTCAGGCCCTTGTAACGCCCGACGCCGTGTAGCTGATGCACGACGAACGCGCCGGGCTCTAGGTTTTTCAGATCGCCCAGCGATGGCTTTTTGGGCGCACGCGCCGCTTTGCGTACCGCTTTTTCGCCGAAGATCTCGGCCTCGCAGTACAGCGCCACGCGATCGAGCGGCAGATCGCAGCCGCGCAAGAGCGTCCCGACGCGTAGCTCAATGCGCCCAAACAGCGCCGGGTTGTCTTCCAACAGATCGAAGCGGTGCAGAACTTCGCCGTGCTGTTGTTCCGCGGCCAGCGTCGCTACACCGGGGCGATGCAGAAGTGGCTTTAGGCCATAGCCCTTGAGCAGACCTTCCAAGCGCTCGGCATGCTGCAAGCTCGACGAGACAAGGACGCTGCGCACGCCCTCGCCTTGGTTTTCGCGCAGCCTTCGCACCAGCGGCAAGAGCAAGTGGTCGTGCTTTTCGGCGCGAGCCCGCGTCATCTCGGCGACCAGCTCTTGATGCGTGCCGACCGCCACCGTCACCGTCGGGATCGTCGACTTGCCGGTCGTCGCCGGGCTCACCGCCAGGGCCGTGGCTACTTCTTCCGCGGTCTCGCTGATCGCAAGCGGCGACGACTCGATGCGCCGTGGCGCATAGTCTTTTTCGGCGGGGTGACCTTCAAATAGCTCGCGTAGCTCGATCTGCGTCAGGAAGAAGTCATGCGCGGGAAAACCCAAGCGGCGATCGCTCAGGCACTTTTTGTACGCCGCTTCGCCGGCCTCGTGGATCTCGATCAGCGCGTCGTAAAGAGCCGGCGGCGAGCACAGATAAAACGTCGGCTTGCCGGGCAAGTACTCGCGCAGCGACACCATGCGCTCGTGATAGGCAGGCGTCAGCGACTCGGCGCCAAAGAACTCTTCGCCCGCCTCGATCTGTTCCTGCATCTGCCGCGTCCGCGCCGACGGATGCCCCGACAGATCCGCGGCCTCTAGCAAGCGCTCGCGCAGGCGATGTCCTTCGGTCAGGATCGTCTCGCGCACGGGGTGTACGAACACCTCGGTGGTCTTGCGCAGCGAGCGCTGCGTCGCCGGGTCGTACATGCGCAGCGACTCGATCAGATCGCCGTAAAAGTCGACGCGCACCGGAAACGGATACAGCGGTACGAACAGATCGAGCACGCCCCCGCGTACGGCGAACGTGCCGGCATCCTCGCAGACTGGCGCTCGGGTATAGCCACCTTGGCGCAGAAACTCGATCAGATCGTCGCGGTTGATCTCGGTATTGACGTGCAGCTTGCGCACCAGCCCAGCCAGCGACAAGAACGGCACGACACGACGGGCGATAGCGCGCAGCGACGCCACCAAGACCAAGCCGGTGTGATCGCCCCCTTGCGACAAGCGGAACAGCACGCTCATGCGGCGCAGGACGGCGCTGCGCTCGGGCGAGACATCGGCCCACGGGCTCGTATCAAGATCAGGCAGGCCCAGGACCGTCTGGGAAAACTCGCCGCCTTCGTCGTGGCCCGTGCCCAAAAAGAACTGCAAGTCTTTGCGCAGCAGGCGGGCTTCGGTCTCGTCTTGCACGACCGCGATCAGCGGACGACTGGCTGCCGGCAAGCCCTCGGCGATGCGGGCGATCTCAAGGGCGGAATAGGCGCTGCCGGCGCCCAGCAGGCTGCTGCCACCGGCCTGCGAGCGAATGCAGGTCGCGCCGTTTTTGTGAAGGGCAACGAGCTGAGCCAGCCCTTGCCGAGCGGACAGAGGCGAGTCCATGGCGCCCGTTTCTATGCCACAATCCGCCAGCGCAAGAACACCTTTTCCGCGCGACCCATCACACGGAGAGACCGACCATGGCGAACGTTCGAATCCCGACGCCGCTGCGCAAGCTGACCTTGGGGCAGGACCTTGTCACCGTCCCCGCCGCAACGATCGGCGAGCTGATCAGCAACCTTGAAGCCAAACACCCCGGCCTGCGCGAGCGCTTGCTCGACGACAAAGGGCAGGTCCGCCGCTTTGTAAATATCTTTGTCGGCGAAGAAGACATCCGCTTCCAAAAGGGCCTGGATACGCCGCTGGGCGAACACAGCGAGGTGTCGATCGTGCCGGCGATTGCTGGTGGCTGAGCTCGGTATGGCCCAGTTTTCCGACGAGACTCTGCGAAGGTATTCGCGGCAGATCCTGCTGCGCGAAGTGGGGGGACGCGGTCAAGCGCGCATCCTTCGGAGCCGCGCGGTGCTCGTCGCAAAGCAGGGCGGAGGTGCCATCGCCGCGGTGGCGGCGCAGTACCTTTTGCGGGCCGGTGTGGCGCAGGTTCGCTGGTTCGCTGCGACGGAAGAATCGGCGGCGCCGCTGCGTGTCTTGCAGCACTGCGAACAGGAAAAAGCTGCCCCCGAAGCGGCCTTGGACATTGAGTCAGCGCACACCCCAGACGCAGCCCGCTTGATCGCGGGCCCGTATTCTGCGCGTCCCGAAGCGCTGCGCCGCGCACCCGGTTCGGCTTTGTGTGTCGCGGCCTGGCAAGTCGACCCCGCGGATCCATCGCTGTATTGGGCGATAGCAAGCGGCTGTGTACGTAAGACCGTGCCCTCGGTCGTCCATGATCCAGTTGATCCAGCGACGGAAATTGAGCCGATTGCTGCCCATCATGCTGCGCATCCCGAGCGGCTGGATGCCGTGGCGCTGACCTTGGGATCCGCGCTCTCGCTGGGGATGCTGCAGGGCCTGCTCTTGCAGACACGACCCGCGGGACCGTTCTTCGAACGCTGCTAGGCGACGCGCCATCGACACGCGACGGCTTCGCCCAAAGCGGTCCACGCAGCCCGCCAGATCCCACACCGCCGACCGCGCCCCCTAGGGAGAGAGGGAGAGAGTTAGAACCAGAGGCGCAGCCAGCGGGTGGATCTGTCGAGGCTACTTGTTGATGGACACCTTGCGCGGCTGCGCCTCGGTGCGCTTGGGCAGGGTAATGCTGAGCACGCCGTCTTTCATCTCGGCCTTGATCTTCTCGCTGTCGGCGGTGTCTGGCAGCGTGAACGAGCGGCTAAACGAACCGTACGAGCGCTCAAGCGTGAAGATGTTGTCGCCCTCTTTGTGTTCTTCCGACTGACGATGGCCCGAGACCGTCAAGCGATTGCCGGTCAGCGCGATCTCGACATCGTCCTCTTTGATGCCCGGCAGATCCGCCTTGAACAGATACGCTTCCTTGGTCTCTTTCACGTCGAAGCGCGGCACAAAAGCAAGGTCCGCTCGACGAAGAGGCAGCGGCTCGGCAAATGGCTCCCAGCGCATAAGCTGTTCCATCACCTTGAACGGATCCCACTCAGACAGAGCGGCTGAAGATGGAGTAGCGGCATTCTGAGCTGGCTTGCGGGTGATGCTGAACATGGTGAGGTCTCCTTTCTGCGTACCGAAATAGGGCCCGTTTATTCGCCTGTCGGTGGCGACTCTGCCCTCGTTCATATGCAACATTCCCCGTCGCTGTTAGCGCGGGTGGAGGTTCTTATTGGCTTGCACCTGTTTGGTAATCACCGCGGTTTTGCGCTGCAAGGGGGATCTTTTTTCGCGGGGTGATCGGCCGCGTTTTGTTCGCGATCACCACAGGCCGCGAAGTACGTGCGTGTGTTTTTTCTGATTGCGATCTCTGTGCCAGCCGCGGTAGCGATGGCCGTATGCACGCCCCGTCCCCGTCGGAAAAAGTGGAGCCATGGGCCAAGGCCGCAGCGCCCGCGCCGCCGACGGTCGAACGGGGCCTTGCGCAAAACTCTCGCCAGCGTGCGCAACTGTTTCGCAATCGCCTGCGCAAGAACCTGCGGCGCCTGCGTCCTTGGGCGCAGCGCACCGGCATCCAGGCCTACCGCTTGTACGACTCCGACATTCCTGAGGTGCGGCTGATCGTCGAGCGCTATGGCGAAAAGCTCGTCGTCTGGGAATATGCCCGCCGCGCCGATTACGACGAGAGCCGCGACGAAAACGAGCGCACCAGCGAGCACGAAGCCTTCCTGTCCGCGGTGGTCACAGCGCTTTCGGAAGAGTGCGGCCAGCCAGTCGAGACCGTCGTCGTCAAGCGCCGCGAGCGACAGCGCGGCCGGGCGCAGTACCAAAAGGTCGCCAGCACGCAGCGCGAGCAGATCGTCGAAGAAGGCGGGCACCGCTTCCTGGTCAACCTGGACGACTATCTGGATACCGGACTGTTTCTCGATCACCGCGCGACGCGCGCCCTGGTGCAAAAGCTGTCGTCGGGGCGGCGCGTGCTGAACTTGTTCGGCTACACCGGCAGCTTCACCGTCTATGCCGCGGCGGGGGAAGCGCGGGGCTCGCTGACGATTGATCTATCGAACACCTACCTCGACTGGGCCGAGCGCAACCTGCGCCTGAACAGCATCGATCTCCGGCGCCACCGCCTGCTGCGCGCCGATGTCTTGGCCTGGCTGCGCGAGCCACAGCCCCAGGGCGCCGAAGATGGCTTCGATCTGATCGTCCTTGACCCGCCGACGTTTTCCAACAGCAAGCGCATGCGCGACACGCTGGACATCGCCCGCGATCATCCGTGGCTGCTTTCGCAGACCCTGCGCTGGCTGCGACCCGGCGGACAGCTTCTGTTTAGCTGCAATCACCGCCGCTTCGCGCTGCGCCCGCACGAGCTTCCCGAGGCGCAGTCCTTGCACATCGCCGATCTGACGCAGCAGACCTTGCCCCCCGACTTTCACGATCCGCGCACACGCTGCTGCTATCTGATCTCGCGTCGCTAGCTGTCGACCGCCGCGGCTACCGGGCTACAGGATCGTATAGCTGCGCACGCGCAGGATCGGCGTGCCAAAGCTGATGCTGAAGCTCTGCTTGTCGACGTCCCCTTCGACTTCGGCGCGCACCCCTGCCTTGCGCAGATCGGCGCCGCCCCCGTCGAGCTTATAGACCTCGCCACCCTTGGTGCGCAGCGTGAAATAGCCGCCTTCGAGGTCGACGTGATGAACCGTGCCCGACAGCGTTTTTTTGCCCGAGCCTTTGCCCGAGCCACCAGAAGAAGACGTGCTCTCAGCCATGGACATGCTCCCGCCCACACGATGCCGCAAGCGACCGGCCGAAGGCAACAAGCGTCTCATCAGCGCGCTGGCTACGCGCTCTTTTCCACCGTCGACACAGCGGCTTCGACGCGAGCCAAAAGGCCATCCCGCGGACGCAGCGTGATCGACGGCAAAAGCGAAAGTGGCGGCGGCGTCAGCACGCGCAAGTGATAGCGTCGGGCGATCGTGGCCAGGACCAGCGTCGCTTCGACCATGGCAAAGCTGTTGCCAATACACAGGCGCGGCCCGCCCCCGAATGGAAAGTATGCAAAGCGCGGCAGCCGCTTCTGCAAGCCGTCAAGCCAGCGCTCGGGACGGAAGAGGTCTGCTTGCGGAAACAGCGACTCGTCGCGATGCACGACCCACTGGCTCATCCAGATCTGCGCACCGCGCGGAATTGCCACCCCAGAAAGCGTCGTGTCCGTCGCTGCCTCGCGTCCAATGATCCAGGCGGGCGGGTACAGACGCAGCGTCTCTTGCACCACTGATTCGCAGTATCGCAGCGACGGATAATCGGCAAAGTTGGGCAGGCGCAGCAGCGGTCCAGGCCCAAGGACCGTATTCAGCTCGGCCTGCAGCGTCGCCGCCACCTGCGGATGCTGCGACAGCAAGAAAAAGGCATAGGACAGGGCCAGCGCCGTCGTCTCGTGCCCAGCGGTAAACAGCGTGATCACTTCATCGCGAAGCTGCCGATCCGTCATGCGGCTGCCGTCTTCGTCCTGCGCCCGCAAGAGCATCGACAACAGGTCGCTGTGCCCGCCACCGCGCTCTCGTCGACGCGCGATCAGCGACAGCATGATTTCGTCCAGCCGCTTCATCGCGCGATCGAAGCGACGGTTGAGCGGAAGCGGCAGGCGACGCAGCGCGGGAAACGCCAGAAGCAGGTTGTCGGCATAGCGCTCCATCAGCACATCGAGCGCCGCCCCAACCTCTTGCGTCGGGATGTTCTCATCGTCGCCGAACAGCGCCTGCGCGACGATGTGCAGCGTTAGCTCCATCAGATCGCGGTGCAGAGCGCGCTCTTGCCCCAGCGCCAGCGTGTCGGCGTACGCTTCGGCGCAGCGGATCATCGTCGTGGCATAGCCGGCGATGCGCTCGCGATGAAAGGCCGGCTGCGCCAGCCGTCGCTGCCGTCGCCAATAATCACCCTCGCTGGTCAGTAGGCCGCGCCCAACCGCTTCTTCCGCCAGCATCTGGATGAACAGGTCTTTTTTGTAGCTCTTGTTGTCAGTGACCAGCACGTGCTCGATCAGCGCCGGAT
>CAZKOY010000186.1:1751-9861 GCA_964554495.1 uncultured Myxococcales bacterium | reverse complement strand
AGGCCGCCCGCGCCCTCGACAAGGCCCACGCCGCCGGGATCGTCCACCGCGACCTAAACCGCCGTCGAGAACCGCACCGCGTCTTTTCCCTGAAAATCGCTCAGCCTCAGTAGGTCAGGGAAACGGGATGCCAACGCAAGGGCTCGTCCCGATCTCGGCGGATGGAATGCGCTACCCTGATAGCGGTGTAGCACGCTTAGCAGATAAATGACGCATTGCCGTTGGCTGGTCGCGCCCAGGCCACGCGGCGGCGCTTCGGGCTCATAACCAGAGAGCGTCCGTTGTGCAATGCACATCAGTGCCTGTGGTGGTTATGCGCGGGGCATTGAATTCGACGGCGATTCCTACAGATTTCGCAGTGAGCAACGCGCGCGAAGATCGTTACCAAGAAGCGTCTGCGCCCACGCACAACGATCGAGGCTGTGAGCACCATTGGGAATGGTGCAATGGAGAGCAGGTTTCCGCGCAGGCGCGATCCAAAAAGCCTTGGGGCGTAAAACTTGCGCAGCGGCGAAAGCCAGCACCTCACTGGCAGCTCGATTTCTGGGTTGAAATTCTAAGGTGGAAGGATATGGTGGCAGCATTCGTCCAGCGGCATTCAATCCAGCGTCTCACCGCGACACAAAACAGGTGACAGCGTGAAGATCATCGTCCCCATGTCGGGCTTCGGCGAGCGATTTCGTCGTGCGGGCCATACGGTCCCGAAGCCTCTAATCGAGATTGAGGGAAAGCCAATTATCGCTCATGTCATCGCCATGTTTCCCGGCGAGACAGATTTTCTTTTTATCTGCAATCAAGCGCACTTGGACGAGCCGTCCTTCCGAATGGCTGAGATCCTTTTGCATTACTGCCCAAGCGGACGGATCGTTGGCATTGCCCCGCACAAGCTGGGCCCGGTGCATGCCGTGCGAAAGGTCGAGTCGCTTCTGGACGCGGACGAGCCGGTGATCGTCAACTACTGCGATTTCACCTGCTATTGGGACTGGGGGCACTTCAAGGCATTTGTCGATGACACACAATGTGCAGGGGCGATTCCAGCCTACAAAGGATTTCATCCGCACTCGCTGGGCAATACAAACTATGCTTATATGCGAGAGCGCAATGGCTGGGTTGAGGATATCCAAGAAAAACAGCCATATACCAAGAATCGTATGGAGGAATATGCCTCCAGCGGGACCTACTACTTCTCGTCGGCGCGCCTGATGGGCCAAGCGTTCTCTGCCGTCGTCGAGCAGAACCTGCACGTCGGGGGCGAATACTATGTCAGCCTGGCCTATAAGCCCCTATTGGCCAACGGCCAGAGCATTGCGGTATATCCACTGCAGCACTTTATGCAGTGGGGTACTCCCGAAGATGTTGCCGAGTACAATCAGTGGTCCAGCGCCTTTCGTCGTCTGATTGAAAAGCCGGACTCCACGGTTACGCCGCGGGGCGCGCTGGTCGTCCCCATGGCAGGGCTGGGCCAGCGCTTCGCCAGCGAGGGCTATCCCCTGCCGAAGCCGCTTATCGACGTCTCGGGGCGACCGATGGTGGCTCAGGCGACGCGGGACCTGCCCCCCGCGCAGCAGCACGCCTTTGTGCTGCGGGCCGACATGCCGGGTCACGACGAAGTCGCCGCCGAGCTACGCTCGCTGTATCCCCAGGCGGTGCTGCAGACCATCGACCGTGTCACCGACGGCCAGGCCTGCACGGCGCTGATCGGGCTCGACGCCCTAGAGCAGGCCTCCGCCCAGGTGGCTGAGCCCATCACCTTTGGCGCCTGCGACAGCGGGGCCCTGTACAGCGCGGCGAAGTTTGCCGAGCAGGCGAGCGATCCCGACGTCGATGTGATCGTCTGGGGCATCCGCGGCTATTCAGGGGCGCTGCGCAGCCCGCAGATGTTCGGCTGGCTCGACGTCGCGGACGGTGTGGTCCGCTCGGTCTCTGTCAAACAGCCCCTTTCCAGCCCCGCTTCCGATCCCATCGTCCTTGGGGCGTTCACGTTCCGTCGGGCTGCGGACTTCCGTCGCGCGGTGCAGCGGCTCATCGAGCGAGACGGCCGCGTCAACGGTGAGTTCTACATCGACTCGTGCATCAACGACGCGATCGCGCTGGGCCTGCGCTGCCGCTTGTTCGAGGTGGACAGCTACCTGTGCTGGGGCACACCCAACGACCTGCGCACCTTCGAGTACTGGCAGGCCTGCTTTCACAAGTGGCCTGGCCATCCCTATCGGCTGGAGCTGGATCGTCGGATTCCCGAGGGCAAAGTCACCCTGCTCGCCGAGCGCTACCAGGCCACAGTCCCCCCGCTGCCGGGTGTACGACCATGATCAGACGCGAGCTAGGGATCTTTCTTGTCGTCGGCTCATTGACCGTCTTGGTCGATTTTCTTACCTATCGCGGCCTGGTCTGGGCTGGGCTGGGGATCAACGGAGCCAAGGCAGCAGGCTTCCTGCTGGGAACCATCTTTTCGTACTTTGCCAATCGCTTCTGGACATTTGGCGATAAATCACACGCGACTGGCAGTGTTCAGCGATTTATTATGCTTTATGGCGCTACCTTGGCCGCCAACGTATCCATCAATTCAGCAATGCTGCGTTTGCTGCAAGGGACGAAGATTGCGCTGCCGCTTTCCTTTCTGCTCGCCACGCTTGTCTCGGCCACCCTCAACTTTTTGGGCATGAAGCTCTTCGTGTTCCGAACCGATCCTGCCCCGGAGCCCCTATGAAGTTCTCGCTGGTCATCCCCTGCTACAACGAAGCGGCGAACCTTCCCCTGCTCTTGGCCCGCTGTGCAGCCGTTGCGGCCCAGCCTGGCGTCGAGGTCGTGCTGGTCGACAACGGCTCGACCGACGCCAGTCCCGAGGTGCTGGCGGGGCTCTTGCCGCAGCATCCCGGCTGCCGCAGTGTCCGCGTCGAAAAAAACCAGGGCTACGGTTACGGCATCCTGAGCGGCCTGCGGGCGGCGCAGGGTGAACTTCTGGGCTGGACGCATGCCGACATGCAGACCGACCCGCAAGACGCACTGCGCGGCCTCGCGCTCTTCGAGCGGCACGGTCCCGAGATCTTCGTCAAGGGCCGGCGTCATGGCCGGCCGCTTGCGGACGTCGTGTTCACCATGGGCATGAGCGCGTTCGAGACGCTTCTTTTGCAGCGCCCGCTATGGGATATCAATGCTCAGCCCACGATGTTTTCGCGGCGGTTTTTCGAAACCTGGACGGCGCCGCCCTTTGATTTCTCGCTTGATCTATATGCCTATTATCAAGCTGTGGTCAGCGGTCGCCCGGTATATCGTTTCCCGGTTGAGTTTCGCAGTCGCGCCCATGGCGTATCGCACTGGAATGTCAATTGGGCCGCAAAGAAGAAGTTTATCAAGCGAACGGTTGATTTTAGCTTTCAACTAAAACGGAGCATGGCGATATGAAGTTAATTGCCCATCGCCGCAATACCATAGCCGAGCTCTGCGCCACGGATCCCAGATACGGCATCGAAATCGACCTTCGCAGTCGCGGATCAGATCTTATCCTGCAGCACGACCCATTTGTCGACGGTGAGAGTCTGACCGAATGGCTTGAACACTATCGTCACAGTACGCTTATCCTCAACGTCAAGGAAGAGGGCCTTGAGGCTCGACTTCTTGCGCTGATGGCTCAGAAGGGTATTGCCGATTTTTTCTTTCTCGATCAGTCGTTCCCATTCCTGATCAAGTGGTCCAAGGCCGGTGAGCGCCGCTGCGCAGTGCGTGTCTCAGAGTATGAGACGGTCGATACAGCATTAGCGCTAGCCGGCCAGGTCGCCTGGGCTTGGATCGATTGCTTCACGCGATTCCCGCTTAGTCAGCAAGACGGCCAGCGCCTACATGACGCTGGGTTTCAGCTCTGCATCGTCTCGCCCGAGTTACAAGGCCGCAGTCCCGACAGCGAGATTCCCGCGCTTGCCCGGCTCTTGAGAGAGCGCGCCATCGCGCCGGCCGCGGTCTGTACCAAGCGTCCCGAGCTATGGGAACAGGCGGTGTGACGGGTATGAAAAAGCTCCTGCTACATCCGCTGTTCTTGCTTGGGCTGCTGCTCAGGATCGCGCTCATCCTCGCGGTCGAGCCTCGCCCAGTAAGCAGCTGGTTTGTGCCGTTTCTCGACGCCAGCACGGCCGTCCTTACGCTGGATCCCTGGACGCACTGGACGGCCATCGGCGGAGATCTGGCGGCGTTCCCCTATGGCTACGCCATGTGGTTTGCCATGCTGCCGCTGACGGTTCTGTGCAAGCTCGTCGGGCTGCCGCTGCGCTTTGGCTATGCGACGACGCTGCTTGCCGCCGACTTCTGCGTACTGCTGGCGCTGCTGCAGCTTCAGCCAAAGCGGCAACGGCTCTTGCTTATCGCGTATTGGCTGTCGCCGATTGTCATTCTATCCAGCTATGGATTGGGCTTTAACGACCTGATGCCAGCCGTCTTCTTTGTGCTCGCGCTCTTGTGCATCCGACAGGTCGAGCTTGGCTGGGCCGGAGCGCTGGTGGCGACGGCGGTCTCGGCGAAGCTGAGCATGGTCTTGGCGGTGCCGTTCTTCGTGATCTATGTGCATCACAATCGCGCTCTCCGTCCGCAGCTACCCAAGCTTGCCCTCGGCTTTGCCCTCGGAGCGCTGCTCTTGGGCGCGCCGTTTGTGGCCTCCAAGGCGGCTCTCGGCATGCTCCTTGGCAACCCCGAGATGGGAAAGATCTATCGCCTGGCGCTGGGACTTGGCGGCAGCGTGGTGGTCTATGTCGTGCCGCTCATTTACACCGTGATGCTGTACCTGGCGTGGCGGGTCCGCCGACTCAACTTCGACCTGTTCCTGGCGACGCTGGGGCTGGACTTCTTGGTGATTGTCCTTCTGACGCCGGCCTCGCCGGGCTGGTTCATCTGGAGCCTGCCGTTCCTGGCGGTCTATCAAGCGCTACGTGGCAGAGTCGTCGTGCTGCTGATTGGCGCATTCTCTGTGCTGTACGTGCTTAGCGTGCTCTGCGTTTCACCGATTCACTGGGCCCATGGATCTGATTTTCATTTGTTATCAGCGCTGCACATCCCAGGGCGATCGCAGCCTGATACCGCATCCATCTTGCACACGGCCATGGTTGCGGTTGGCATCATCCTAGCTGGACGAATTTGGCGCGAAGCGATTATTCATAACGATTACTTCCGGCTGAGCCGCCGCCCGTTTGTCATCGGCGTCGCGGGTGACTCAGGGGCAGGAAAAGATACCTTTGCCGATTCCATCATTGGTCTCTTCGGCCACCACTCAGTGGTCAAGTTGTCCGGCGACGACTACCACTTATGGGATCGACAAAAGCCGATGTGGCAGGTGCTGACCCACCTGAATCCACGCGCCAATGACCTAGAGAGCTTTTCCCGTGATCTGGTGGCCCTGACCGATGGTAAGAGCATTGAGTCTCGCCACTACGATCATGCCACCGGCAAGATGAGCAAGCGCTTTTTGCTCAAAAGCAACGACTTCATCGTTGCCTGCGGTTTGCATGCGTTGTATTTGCCACTCTTGCGCGATTGTTATCATCTTAAAATTTACCTCGATATAGATGAAGACCTACGTCGCTTTTTCAAGATCCGACGCGACGTCACCCAGCGCGGCCACAGTGTCGATCGAGCCTTGCAAGCGCTCGAAAAGCGCGAGCCTGATTCCCAAAAATACATACGACCTCAAGCGGCGTTTGCCGATTTGACGTTTTCGCTGCAGCCGATTCACGCCGGAATGCTAGAGCGCGTAAGCGATAAGACCCCGCTGCGGCTCAAGCTGGTGGCGCGGACCAAAAATGGCCTCAACGAGCTCTCACTTAACCGCGTTCTGGTCGGCGTCTGCGGACTGCATGTCGAGATGAAGCTCGACGAGAACGGCTCAGAGCTGCAGCTTGAGGGCGAGACATCGGCTGAAGACGTCGCTTTGGCGGCCGAGCTTCTGTGTCCGCGCGTGCTCGAATTCCTAGATACCCGACCCGAGTGGCAAGACGGAGTCGGGGGGTTGATGCAGCTTATTACCTTATCTCACATCAACCAAGCCCTAACGAAGAGAATAATATGGTAACGATCTATAACAAAGAGCGGTTCGCTCGCCTACCCGATGCGATCCTCTTTGACACAGACAACACGCTGTATCCTTATGAACCTGCCCATGCGGCAGCGCAGAAAGCAGTACGCGACAAAGTTGTAAGCGTCTTTTCCATTACCCCCGAAGAGTTCGATCGGGCTTTTGCAGAGGCGCGCAGCCAGATCAAAAGTCGCTTGAAGGATACCGCGCCGTCGCATAGCCGCCTGCTTTACCTGCAGCGCATGCTTGAGCTGATGGGGTTAGGCTCGCAGGTCCTCTTGGCCCTTGACTTCGAGCAGACGTATTGGCGGACATTCCTGAGTAATGCCACCCTCTTTGATGACGTCAAAGAGCTACTCGATGATATCCGCCTACTCGGAATCCCAACCGCCATTGTCACAGATCTTACGGCCCAGATACAATTTCGCAAAGTGGTCTATTTTGGATTAGACCACTACTTCGACTTCATCATTACCAGCGAGGAGGCCGGCTTCGACAAACCACATGAAGCACCCTTCAAAATCGCGCTTGAAAAGATGCAGCCGAAGGGCGACTGCGTCTGGATGATTGGCGACAATCCCGTCAACGACATTCGCGGTGGCCGCGAAAAGATCAACGCCGTCACCCTGCAGAAAATCCACGCCGGTACGCAGCTGGGAACGGGCCAGGCCGCCCCCGATGCCTCCTTCGAGCACTACGCTGAGGTGCGCCAGCTCTTGACCCGCTTGGAGAAGAGAGCATGAGCCCGGCCCAGAGCGCTTTTCCGGCGTCGGTTGCCGCATTCTGCGCCGAGCTTGGGCGCGATCCACTGTTGGTTCAGGGCGCGGGCGGCAACGTCTCATGGAAAGAGGGCGACACCCTGCACGTCAAGGCGTCGGGTACCTGGCTGGCGCAGGCCGTCCGCGATGAGATCTTCGTCCCCGTCGAGCTTGGCCGACTCAGAGCCGCCATGGCCAGCGGTGACTATGCCGTCGCGCCCGTCGTGCGCTCAGAGGCGCGGCTCAAGCCCTCGATCGAGACCTCGCTGCATGCGCTCTTGCCGCAGCGCCTGGTCGTGCACCTACACGCCGTCGAGATCCTGACTCACCTGGTGCGCGCCGACAGCCAAGAGACACTGCAGCAGCGTCTGCCCGGCGCCGTGCCGTGGGCCGTTGTCGAGTATCGCAAACCAGGGGCCGAGCTCACTCAAGCCGTCAGCAAAGCGCTGAGACAGACCCCAGACGCGCGGATCGTCTTGCTTAGGAACCATGGCGTCGTCCTGGGCGGTGGCGATGTCGCCGAGATCCGCAATACGCTCGACGGCCTGATCAGCGCGCTAAAAACCGAGCCGCCGCCGTCGGCTATGGCGGCACCGAGTGCGCCGTCGCCCATCGCGGGCTATCGCGCCATTTCCGACGCAGAGCTGGCTGACCTAGCCATGGATCCGACGCTCTTTGACCGCTTGGCGGCGGACTGGGCCCTGTACCCCGACCACGTGGTCTTCTTGGGCGCCAGAGCCCCGATCTTTGCGTCGTGGGACGCGCTTAGGCAGTACCTGGAACAGCACGCTGCCGCGCCCGAGCTTATCTTTATCCGCGATACGGGCGTGTTTGTCCGCGAGAGCTTCGGGCCAGCTAAGCTCGCCCAGCTACGTTGCTACTACGAAGTCGTACGACGGCAGTCCCCTGCTCAAAAACTTACTAGCCTAACGCATGAGCAGGTCGCTGAATTGCTAAACTGGGACGCTGAAAAGTATCGAATCAGTTTAGCAAAATAACTGCATCACCTTTATCGCTTACGAAACTGCTACTAGCCTAAACTAGCTTAACTGGAGTTCGTTCATGCTGAGCCGGATCCTGGTATTCATGCAGAAATACCGCGATGCAATCGTGGGCGCTGCGACACCAACCGATGATACTCCGTCAGGTTCGTTACAAGGATGGATGCCGGTAATCTGCTTCGTCTTATGCGTCGGGCTTTATTCGCTGTACCTGGTTCTGATGCAGCCTGAGTGGGTTTTAAGTGGTGAGATGTGGGCCGAAATGGCAACTATTTATTATCCAACCGCCGCGGCTAATT
>CAZKOY010000186.1:0-1651 GCA_964554495.1 uncultured Myxococcales bacterium | reverse complement strand
GGTGAGATGTGGGCCGAAATGGCAACTATTTATTATCCAACCGCCGCGGCTAATTCGTGGATTGAAAAACTGTTTGCCACTGACGCTGGTTATATTCCATTACCGCAGCGCTTACTCGCGACACTGGGGTGGTTGATAGGTTTGTCAGCAAAGACCTTGCCGTATTTCTATACATGGTCGGCCATCTTGCTCAGCGGAACAATCGTGGGTTCGTTTTGTCTGCGTCCATTTCGCGCTCTATTGGCCAGCGATCTGTTTCGGTTTCTTATTTCTTTGACTGTCTTGCTATTGGCTGATTTTGAAAGCCGAACCTTTATTAATTTTACCTATTTTTGTGGGTTCTTTGCCTGTATTTTGACCGCCTTAGCACTTGTTCAACGCTCAAAGGCAGTCCCAGCCTGGGCCTGGTTGCTGCCCATTGCGATGATGTCCAAGCCCGCAGTGCTGGCGGCGTTGCCTGCCCTGCTGATCGCAGCCCCTCTCGGTGGACGCCGCTTTCAACGCATCGTCGCAGTCTGCATCGTGGTGGTCATCGTCCAGCTTGCCAGACTTTACCTAAGCGCAGCGGCTGGAATCGCAGCCCAGTTGGCCCCTCCAGCCGGATTCACGCTTGTGCACAAGCTTGGCGCTGCTCTCTTGTACAGCGTCGGGCTATTGGGCGTCTTTTCGTCGGCTCAGCAAGGCTCGCCGACCATCCTGCGCCCCTTGTTGCTGGGGCTTGCTATTCTTCTTTTGGCCACTTGGGTGATGTATAGGCGACGGACCCCAGCTAATGCCTTGCTCTTGGCAGGAGCAAGTCTATTGCTATTCAATATGCTGCTTAATTCTTTCGCTCTGACCTTTTTTTGGAACATCAATCTTGACAAACTAACGGTGATTCCGCTTTTCCGACATACAATCGTTGCCCTGTCGGGAATCGTGCTGATGATTGCGGCCTTACTCGCTGCGGTCTTCGGCCGAAGCCTGGCCGGGGCCGGGCCTGTGGTCTTCGCTGCCTGGATCGCGCTGAGCGGCTGGCTGGGGCTCTCCACCCACTTCAACCGCGCGCCGGGCTCCCCCCTTCTCTTCAACTCGCACTGGCAGGCGCTGGCGAGCGCCATCGAGACAAGTGAGGTGGCCTGCGTGCCTATCGACCCGCTGGGCTTGGTGTTTGGCCGGCACTGTGCCCTCCTCAACCCAGACATGAACTTCGTTAGAACGCTACAGTTCCAGGCGCTCTCTGACGCGCCCATTCCGACGGAAGCGACCGCGGCGCCACCGCCGAGTGTACGTGACAAGAAGCTGCATGCCTTTGCGATCCTGGTCCGACCGCAAGCCCCGCGCACCGTGCAGGTGCAGGGCACCGCAGTCATCCAGCACCGCGATGGGCAGAAACGCGTCCTTCACGGCGAGCGCACCCTGCACGCGAGCGGCGGACTGGTCCTATTTACCTGCCCTGTGGGCATTGCCGCTTCCGATATCGACACAGTGGCTTTCCACTTTGACCAGAGCCTGCAAATCGGCTTCACCGCCGATCGCCCTCAGCGCGATCCAGTTGTCCTGTGGATGGGCAACTAAGACGCGAGAACCCATTTTCCCGGCTTGTTCCTAGGACTTCGCAAGAGTGCGATTTCGCGGTGCTTTTTCTGCAAGGCAAAAAACACCGCGACCT
>CAZKOY010000185.1:8055-9862 GCA_964554495.1 uncultured Myxococcales bacterium | reverse complement strand
GGCGCTGGCGGATCTTTGAGGCGACGCGGGCCGGTGGCCATGCTAGGAGGGCACGAAAAGAGTGTGCCGGCCCGAGGAACCCTTGTTACCCTCATATGCCATGCGCAGCTCCATCGGGCTCCTCGCTGGGGTCGGGCCCGTGCTTCTTTGTCTGGCCGGCTGCACACCCAAAGTAGAAGAGGCGCTGGGTACGCTCAGCATGGCGCTGGTCGTGCTCTCCTTGTCGGGGATTGCGCTGATCTTTTTGGCCGAGCTTTCGCTGGTGCTGCTTCTTAGCTGGGCGGTGTGGCGCAGACAGCCTCTGGGTTTGGTCTGGCTGGGGCTCAGCTACGTGGTACTGGGGTGGCACGCGATGCAGTTTGTGCAAGCGGTGCCGACTGAGCACGCCAGGCCCATGCAACCGCTAAACCGAGCCTTCTGGCTCATGCTGGCCCCGCTGGCCTTCGCCGCGCTGGCCGCAACCCTGGCACGCTTCACGCAGCGGCGCTGGCTCAGCCTCGGCGGCAGCTTCCTGGTCAGTGTGGTCCTGGGCCTGGGTATTGCGACCGTACTGCGGCCGGTCGAGCCGGTGCTGGTCAAGGTCTCCGGCGCGCCGACGACGCTGGCGCTCGGGCCCAAGCAAGCGCTCTGCCTTCTCACCACGGCCGGAGAGGTCAGTTGCCACGACGGCCTGCACGGCTGGTCGAAAATGGCGGACCTACATGGGGTCAGCGCGCTCTATGGCGGCCCTGAGTGCCACTGCGCTCTAGGCTCGGGGCAGGTCCACTGCTGGGGCCTCGGCCGAGCGGAGCCGACACGCCTTGAGGGCATCCGCGATGCGGTGGAGGTTGTGCCAGGCCAGCACTCGCTGTGGCTGCGGATGGTGAGCGGCGAGCTCATACGCTTTGGCGACGAGCACAACCTCGACATCCGGCCTGAGCTGGGTCCGCTGCCGGCCTCAACCCAGCAGCTCGTTGGGGGCAGCCACTTCTGGTGCTGGCGAGACGGTACACAGCGGGTCGCTTGCCAGGCCTTGGATGTACGGCTGCCCTCGCTGCCGGGAGCGCTTGCGCTGGCCGCGACGGAGCAACAGGTCTGCGCGATCCTGCCCAACCACGAGGTGCTGTGCTATGTGCCGCAGGAAGCCTGGAGCGCGACTCGTTTCCCCCCCGCGCACTGCCCTTCAAAAGGCGACGATCCGAGCTGTGGCGAGCCGGTCCGAGTTCCCAATCTTCGCGACGCCGTGCAGCTTACGGCGGGGTACAAGCACCTGTGCGCGCGGACGCAGACCGGCGAGGTGTACTGCTGGGAGAAGCTCGATGCCGTGGAGCGCATTCCCCTGCCAGCCCAGGCTCGCTTTGTGCAAGCCAGCGAGCGCCGCTCCTGCGCCCTGCTAGAAGACCTGCGCGTCTTCTGCTGGCACTCCGAACACGGCGTCCCGGTCTCCGAAGTCCTGCCCTCCGCCAAGAGCGCCGTCCTGCCATAGCACCAAGGCCGCAGCTAGATACTGCCCCAGCTCGCCACGTTCTTGATCGCGACCTCGGTTGGTTGGTTGAGCAGCTCCGCGATATAGGTGATCGTCACTTTGCCGCACGTAAAGGTGCTGCCATTTACGTTCGCAAGCGGCTGCGCGCTAAACGTGTACGGCGGATCATGACAGGTCTGAAGGTATTCGACGATCTGCACCATCTTCTTATGGCTATTTCCCCCCGCGAAGCCTGGGTCAATGAGCACAAGCGCGAATTTCTCTTTATTCTCTAGCGCGTTGACGACCCGGTTGAGCTGTTGTTGCCCCTGAATCTCATTGAGATTCAGATAACGTCCCGAA
>CAZKOY010000185.1:0-7955 GCA_964554495.1 uncultured Myxococcales bacterium | reverse complement strand
GCTCGCGCATCGCTCGCACATCACTCGCGCATCGCTCGCACATCACTCGCGTGAGCGTGAAGTACCTGCGATACAAAGGCCCGCCTCGGACGAGAGGATCTGGGCAAGCTGCTCGGCGTCGGCGGGGTCTTGAAACACATGCACGGTCCGCACAGAGCCATCGGGCCCAAGCAGAGACAGCGCAGACATGGACGCGGCCCCTTCGCTGGATGTGAGCTCTTCTGTGCGGACGGCAAGCTCGCCGGCCTGTTCCAGCGGCAGCACGATGGGCTCAGCGTCTCGGTCGGCAGCGGGCAGGCGCAGCGTCCTGGCCGAGCGATCGACGATCAGATCATAGGCCCCGCGGGACAGCCGACGCTGCTCACGGCGATAGGCCCGATAGGACAGCCCACACACAAGGGCCAGCGGCCCCACAAGCTGCAGCCAGTCCGGCAGGCTGAAAAGATACGCCACAAGCGCCATCGGAAACGCGAGCATCGACAGCAGCAGCAGCGATGAAAACCACGACTCATGCGGCAGCCGGATGCACCGAAGGCGCCCGTCGTGCCCATCGCGGATCAGCTGCGTGCCCCGCGGGGCGGCCGGCCCGTCTTTCTTGAGTGCCTCGATTGACCAGCGGATCTGCCCAGGCCACTTGCCGAGCAGGTGCAGCATCGGGCCGCCAACGCAGGCGAAACAGAACAGGGCCATGCTGACGTCGGCCATGCTGGCCGTATTGGCAACGCCGCGCTCGGCATACCGGCGCAGCTCTCGGATCAGAAGGAACAGAAACACCGCGGCGGGTATCGCGGCCACTGCCGTGCCGAGCAGAAGCAGCACAAGCTCGCCGATGACATCACCAACCTGACGCCGCGCGCCCATCGCAACGGTCCCCACTTCGCGGTGTCTGCCGCGGGTGCAAACACGGTACCATGGCGAGCATGGGGGACTGGCAGGCTGTCGGCAAGCATCGGATGCGCATCCAGGGCGATGTGGTGTTTGCCCAGATCGGGGGCGAGATCACGGGGGATGAAGTGGTGACCTTGCTCGAACACATGCAGAAGGTCGAGCGCGAGTACGGCTATGTCTTTGAGATCGTCGATGCGTCCATTAGCGGCTCGATGAGTGCCGAGGCGCGTCGCAAGAATGCCCAGTGGCATCTGCAGCATGTCATGCAGATCGAGCTGGTGGTGTTCGGGGCGGGACTGCTGATGCGCACGATGATGACGCTGCTCATCAATGCCGTTCGTCTGCTGGGCCGTCGGCAGATCGCCCCCAGCTTCGTCGCCAACGAAGCCGAGGCCTGGGCCTGGGTCGATCGGCGCCGCGCCGAGCTTCAGGCACAAAAAGGCCCTGCCCAAGGCACACGCTAACGGACGCACTTCGACCTGCCTGCGGCAGAGGCAAACACGATACGATGGCTGGCATGGATGACTGGCTGCAGGTCGGCAAGCATCTGATGCGCATCCAGGGCGACGTGGTGTTTGCCCGGACGCGGGGCGAGGTCACAGGGGACGAAGTGGTGACCTTGCTCGACCACATGATGAAGGTCGAGCGCGAGTACGGTTATGTCTTTGAGATCGTCGATGCCTCGGTAGGCGGCTCGATGGGCGCCGAGGCACGCCGTCAAAACGCCGAGTGGCACAAGCAGCACCACATCCACATTGAGCTGGTGGTGTTCGGGGCGGGTTTGGTGATTCGCACGATGATTACGCTGCTCGCCAATGCCTTTCGCCTGATGGGCAGTCGGCAGATCTCTCCGAACTTTGTTGCCAGTGAAGCCGAGGCCTGGGCCTGGGTCGATCGGCGCCGCGCCGAGCTTCAGGCCAAAAAAGCCCACGGCACGCGCTAAGGAACGCAGGCAGGCATGGGCCGGCCTCTGATGCTGGCGTTCCGCGTGTGGGGCCATGCATCGCTCGTTTGCCTCGGTCCTTTCGGCAAAATCCTCGACGTAGGCCGCTGGTCGACATAAAAGCGGGGCCATTCTCTAGACCTTCTTCGTAAGGAAAGGACGGCTCTCGTGAGACATCTCTCTTCTGTTGTTCGTATGGTTGGGCGCAGGTCGCGGCTCGCCGGGATGGCCCGGCCGCGACGAAGCGGCCCTGGTCGTGGGGTCGCAGCCTGGCTGGCTCTGCCGCTTTGCGCTCTTTTGGCTGCGACGAGCTTTTCCGGCTGTGATCACCCACGCGATCCCCAGGCCCCGTCGGCCGAGACCCCGGTCCTGCACCCGGCGCCCGATTCGCGGACGCAGGCAGGGGCGCAGCTTCTTTTGTCGCCGACCAGTCCGCAGATCGGCCAAGGCACCGCCCAGGTGTTCACCTTGCGCAGCCTGCTTCCCGACGGCCACGTCCGCGATGTGACGCAAAAGGCCCGCTTTGCCGTGACGCGGCCAAGCGGCGAGCCGGTCGCCGAGGCGCCGGACGGTATCGTGTCGCTGTCCCAGCCCGGACGCTATCAGGTCACCGCCGAGCTAGATGGCGGACGCATCGTCACTCCGATTGTCGTGACGGCGGCGGCGATTCGTTCCGTCACGGTGACGCCCAGCCTGCCCAAAGTGGCCAAGGGCTTGACGCAGCAGTTTAAGGCCACGGCGACGATGACCGACGGCTCGACGCAGGACGTCACCAGCGTCGCTTCGTGGTCGGTGCGCAACACCAGCGGCAGCGATGTCGCCACCGTCAACTCGGCGGGCTTGGCCACGGCCAAGAATGTGGGCAAGGCGCGCATCAGCGCCCGCTACATGCTGACCTCGGGCTCGACGACGATGGAGGTCGCGCCGGCCGCCATCAAGACCCTTTCCATCGCGCCGCTCAATCCGACGATTGCCAAGGGCACCTCGCGCAGCTTTACCGCCACCGGCCAGTTCACCGACGGCACCATGCAAGATCTAACGACGCAGGTTGACTGGGCGGTGCGCGATGTGATGGGCAGCGGCGTCGCCAGCATCGACGAGACCGGCACCGTGGTCGGCGATTCCGTCGGCCAAGCGGCGGTCAGCGCCGAATTCCAGGGCGTCGTCACCGAGACGACGCTCACCGTCACGCCCGCCGTCGTTGTCAGCCTGAGCATCAGCCCCCTTGCGCCAAGCATTCCCAAGGGCATGACGCAACGCTTCAAGGCCACGGCAAGCCTCAGCGACGGCAGCAGCCAAGATGTCAGCGCTGTCGCCTCGTGGCTGGCCTTGGACGTCACGGGCAGCGGTGTCGCCAGCGTCGATGCCAGCGGCCTGGCCACGGGCAACTCAGTCGGGGTGGCCAATATTGGCTGCGCCTATCGCGGCTTTGCCGCCACCACCACGCTCGACGTCAAGCCGGCGATCCTGGTGTCGGTGGCGCTCAGCCCCAGCACAGCCAGCATCGCCAAAGGCCGCACCCAGAGCTTCCAGCTTGTCGGCAGCTACAGCGATGGCAGCAGCGTCGATGTCAGCGCAAGCTCGCTGTGGCAGGTCAGCGATGTCATGGGCAGCGACGTGGCAGCGATCGATGCAGGCGGCCGAGCCTTGGGCAAAAACCCCGGCCAAGCGCGCATCCAGGCCGAACACATGGGCAAGAGCGCAAGCGCCCTTTTGACCGTCGGACCTGCCGTGCTGAGCGAAGTCACGCTGTCGCCCGGTGGGGCCAGCATCGCCATCGGCGCGAGTCAGACGTTTAAGCTCTCGGGCGTCTTTAGCGACGGCACGACGCAGGATCTAAGCAGCCTGGCGATGTGGAGCGTCAGCGACATCGCTCCGGCCATGGGCGTCGCGACGATTAGCTCAGGCGGTGTGGCGACTGGCAAAGCCAAGGGCTATGCGACGGTGACGGCGACGTACAGCAGCTTCCGCGCCACGGCGAGCCTGTCGGTCGGCATGCCGCGCGGCGTGTGCTCGGCCGGTGGCTGGTGCTGGAAGAACCCACTGCCCCAAGGCAACTATATGCCGTCGGTCTGGGCGGCCGATGCCAGCAACGCCTGGGCCGTCAGCGACGTTGGTGTGATCCTGCGCTGGAACGGCAGCACCTGGGATCAGGTGCCAAGCGGCACAACGCAGAACCTGCTTTCCATCTGGGGCCTGGACCGCAACAACATCTGGGCGGTCGGCGTCGGTGGCGTCATCGTGAAGTGGAACGGCACAAGCTGGGCCGTACAGAGCAGCGGCACGACGCAGAACCTGTCCGCCGTCTGGGGCTGGGACGCAAGCAACGTCTGGGCGGCCGGCGCGGGTGGCACCATCCTCAAGTGGGACGGCAGCGCCTGGACGGCACAGGCCAGCGGCTCGGTGGCGTACCTGCGCGGCATCTTCGGCACCAGTGCCCGCAGCGTGTGGATCGTCGGCCAGACCGGAACCATCCTCAAGTGGGACGGCAGCGCCTGGACGACGCAGACCAGCGGCTCGCTAGCGTACCTGCGTGGCATCTGGGGCACCGACGACAAGAACCTGTGGGCGGTCGGCGACATCAGCCCGGTCGGCAGCATCGGCGTGGTCCTGCGCTGGGATGGCACGACCTGGAAGGATGACCCTGCATTTCCTCCGCGGGTGGGCATTCGGATGCGCGGTATCTGGGGCGTGGACGCAAGCCGCATCGTGGTGGTCGGCGACTCGGGCGCCCTTCTGCAGTGGAACGGCAGCGCGTGGACCGAGGTGTCTGCGGGCACCAGCAGCAACCTAAACGGCGTGTCCGGCACCAGCGGAGGCCCCATCTGGGCCGTCGGAGACCGCGGCACGATCGTGAAGTGGAGCTTCGGCGGCACCGCAACACGCCTTTCCAGCGGATCCACGAACGAGATCACATCGGTCTGGGGCAGCGACGCCAGCCACATCTGGTTCGTCGGCTTTGGCGGCCAGATCCTGTTCTGGAACGGCACCCGCTTGGAAGCGCAGGCGAGCGGCACCACGCAGCACCTGACGGACGTCTGGGGGACTGATGCGCGCAACATCTGGGCGACGGGCACCAACGGCACGCTGCTGCGCTTCAACGGCACCGCGTGGAGCCCAGTCAGCAGCGGCACGACCCAGATCCTAAACTCGGTCTTTGGCACCAGCGCCAACAACGTCTGGTTCGTCGGCTATACCGGCACGATCTTGCGCTGGGATGGCAGCGCCGTGACTGCCGTGACCAGTCCGGTGACGCAGTACCTGACCAGCGTCTGGGGCAGCGCGCCCGACGATGTGTGGGTCGTGGGCTTCGGCGGCACCATCCTGCGCTGGAACGGAACCAGCGTCACGCAGCAGATGTCGGGCACGACGTCGGACCTAAGCCGCGTGCTGGGTACCAGCAAGAACAGCGTCTGGGCGGTGGGCTTTGGCGGCCGCATCTTGTTCTGGAATGGCTCGACGTGGACAGCACAGACCAGCGGCACCACGCAGTTCCTGCAGAGCATCTGGGCCGAAAGCGCCAGCAATGTCTGGGTGGCAGGCGATGGCGGCACGCTGCTGCAGTGGAACGGCTCGACGTGGACGCCTCGCATAAGCGGCGCAAGCTCGATGCTGTTCGGCGTGTGGGGAAGCAGCGCCAACAACATCTGGGCCGCGGGCGCCAACGGCACGATCCTGAACTACGCGCCCTGACCTCGCGCATGGGGGCCGTCCAGCCGAGCCGCGCGTCGCCCCCGCGGCAGCCGATCTAGCCGGGGGGGATGGATGGCATTATGTTCCTTGCTAAAGGACGGTCCCCATGATCACCAAGGAGCTACAAGCGACGCTGCTCGCCGCTCTCAGCGAAGCGCGCAAGCGTCGGCATGAGCACCTGTGCGTCGAGCACATCCTGTACTGCCTGACCAACGAACAGACCGGCAGCCGCATCCTGCGCGCCTGCGCCGTCGACATTAAGCAGCTCCGCAAGGATCTGGAAGAGTTCTTCCAGGACAAGCTGACCCCGCTGCCCGAGGGCGTCGATCGCGAGCCCGAGCAGACGATGGCCATCCAGCGCGTCCTGCACCGCGCCATCATGCATATGCAGTCCTCGGGCAAGGCCGAGATCGACAGCGGCAGCGTCTTGGCCGCGATGTTCCGCGAAAAAGACTCGCACGCCGTGTACTTGCTGCAGAAGCAAGGCGTGCGGCGACTGGATGTCATCAGCTATCTGTCGCACGGCACGCGCAAAGAAGGCGCCGAAGACGAAGACGAGGACGAGCGCAGCCTGGCCGTGGCTCGTGGTGAACAAAACGTCGACGGAGACGACCGCGAAGACGAGGCCGAAGAAGGCGGCGAAAAGAGCCGAAAGAAGACGCTGCTCGAAAAGTACACCCTAAACCTCGTCGAAGAAGCCAAGGCCGGGCGCATCGATCCGCTGGTGGGTCGCGGAAACGAGATCACCCGCACCATCCAGGTCCTGTGTCGCCGCCGCAAGAACAACCCGCTTTACGTCGGTGATGCCGGCGTCGGCAAGACCGCTCTCGCCGAGGGTTTGGCCTGGAAGATCGTACGCGGCGAGGTGCCCGAGGTGCTCAAAGACGTCACCGTGTTCTCGCTGGACATGGGGGGACTTATCGCTGGCACCAAGTTCCGCGGCGAGTTTGAAGAGCGCCTAAAAGGCGTGATCGCCGAGCTGCGCAAGCGCCCCGGCAGCGTGCTGTTCATCGACGAGATCCACACCATCATCGGAGCAGGCGCGGTGTCGGGTGGATCGATGGATGCATCGAACCTGCTCAAGCCGGCGCTGGCCGCGGGTGAGCTGCGCTGCATCGGCTCGACGACGTTTGAAGAGTACAAGTCGGTCTTTGAAAAAGACCGCGCGCTGGCCCGCCGCTTTCAAAAGATCGACGTGCTAGAGCCATCGGTTGACGAGACCTTCCAGATCCTAAAGGGCCTGCGCTCGCGCTACGAAGAACATCACGGCGTGCATTACACCGAGCCCGCGCTGCGCGCCGCAGCGGACCTGGCCGCCAAGCACATCAACGATCGTCACCTGCCGGACAAGGCCATCGACGTCATGGACGAAGCCGGCGCGGCGATGCGCCTGTCACCACCTTCGGGGCGCAAGCGCACGGTGCGGCCAGCCGACATCGAGCAGATCGTCGCTCGCATGGCGCGCATCCCGCCAAAGACGGTATCCGCCGACGACAAGACGCAGCTGCAGAGCCTGGAACAAGAGCTCAAGAAAGTGATCTATGGCCAGGATGCGGCGATCGACTCGCTGGTGACGGCCATCAAGCTCTCGCGATCTGGCCTGGGTACCCCTGAAAAGCCCGTCGGCTGCTTCCTGTTTTCCGGCCCGACCGGCGTCGGCAAGACCGAGCTTGCCAAGCAGCTTGCGCGCGTCCTTGGCGTCGAGTTCATCCGCTTCGACATGAGCGAGTACATGGAGAAGCACACCGTGTCGCGGCTGATCGGCGCTCCGCCGGGCTATGTCGGCTTCGACCAAGGCGGGCTGCTCACCGACGCGATTCGCAAGACGCCGCACGCCGTGCTGGTGCTCGATGAGATCGAAAAAGCGCACCCCGATATCTACAACGTGCTCTTGCAGGTCATGGATCACGCGACGCTGACCGACAACAACGGACGCAAGGCCGACTTCCGCAACGTCGTTCTGGTCATGACGACGAACGCAGGCGCGCGTGAGCTTCAGCAGGGCACCATCGGCTTTGCGGGCGGCGCAGGCACCTCGAAGTCGCTCGACAAGACGGCGATCGAGCGCACGTTCAGCCCCGAATTCCGCAACCGCCTGGACGCCTGGATCACCTTCCACTCGCTCGCCCCCGACGTGATCCGCAAGGTCGTCGACAAGTTCGTCGGTCAGCTGGCCGAGCAGCTCAAAGAAAAGAAGGTGGTCATTGAGCTGTCGCCCGCGGCCAAGAGCTATCTCGCCGACAAGGGCTATGACCGGCTGTACGGCGCGCGGCCGATGGCCCGCTTGATTCAGAACGAGATCAAAAAGCCGCTGGCCGAAGCACTGCTGTTCGGCGCGCTGCAAAGCGGTGGTCACGTCTGGGTCGATGTCGTCGATGGCAAGCTGGCGCTCAACGCCGCGCCAACCGCCCTGCCCGAAGGCAAAGCCGAC
>CAZKOY010000184.1:0-10130 GCA_964554495.1 uncultured Myxococcales bacterium | reverse complement strand
GTAAGCGCCCAGTCCCCTGCATCTTCCGTCCCTGATCTGCTCGGTGCAGTGTCTGTCGTGGAGGTGAACGATGGGCGAGCGAGAGAAGGAGAGGCCGTGCGGGGTGCAGCCGCGCGTTGCGGAAGCTCTGAGCGATGAGGAGCTGGCGCAGATCTTCTCGCGGTCGAGTTGGACGAAACAGGAGGTTGCGGCGGTGCTGCGGGAGCAGAGGCGGAGTGGCCGCAGCATCATGGACTTCGCGGCGTTGCACGGAATTTCTCGCTACCGGCTGTACTACTGGAAGAGGCGATGGTCCCGCATGCAGTGGGAGGTCCCGCAGGTGCCCGCGCCATGGGTGACTGCGGAGTCATCCGCTCCGACGACGACGGTCGACTTGGAGCGGGAGCTTGCCGCCGAGGCGTTGCAGCGAGCCCTGGGTCGGGAGCTTTCCTCCGAAGCGGAGGGGGATCGCCAAGTGCAGCAGTACGTGATGCGCGCGGTCCGCAGCGAAGACAAGATGTGGAGCGTGTATGAGCTGCGGGCGAGCGGCTCCGTTTTGCAGTGCGCGGTCCGGTGGGCGGGGTCGTGCGATCCGCGTCCCTACTCGTGGGTCGAGCTGGATCGGACTGCGCCAGCGCTCTGGTGGGAAGAGTTTGAGACACTGAAGGAGGCGCTTTCGGAGTTTCACAAGAGGGCAGGAGGCCGAAGCGCGGCCTGTTCGGACCGGGCGGTGCAGCGGCTGTTGCCCGTGCAGATCCTCGACTCGAATCAGGCGCCGTGCATCGCTGCGTCGCCGGACGAGCAGAGCACGGGTGCAGTGACGGTCGCTTTGCCATCTGGGGTGAGAATCCAGATTCCTAACGGCGCTGCACCGGAGCTCGTTCGCACAGTGCTGGAGACGACGCTGGGGGTACCGTCATGATGACACTGCCGCCTTCGGTGCAGCTGTACGTGGCCACAGAGCCCGTCGATGCGCGCAAGAGCTTCTCGGGCCTGAGTCTGTACGTGCAGTCAGAGATGAGACAGTCGCCCATGAGCGGGCATCTCTTCATCTTCTTTAACCGACGGCGCGACCAGGTACGCGTTCTGTACTGGGATCGGAACGGCTACGCGATCTGGAAAAAGCGACTGGAGCGCGGACGCTTCGCCCTGACCCCCAAGCTGCTGGCCCCCGGCGAACCAGCGACGGTGGAAGCGGCTGATCTGGCGCTCATCCTGGAGGGAATCTCGCTTTCCGGAGCCCACAGACGTCCGCGCTGGGAGCCCTTGGTCGGCTGAATGCGACTCCTTTTTCTCTAGCTGCGGTACTGCAAAAAGGACTTGCACGCGACAAAAAGGAATGGTCTATAGCGTCCGTGTCTCGCTCGCTTCGTCCCGTTTCTTCGCGCAGAGCGCAGCTCGATATGCCGACGCTGCGGGCCCACTGTGCCGAGCGCGTCGATGCGGGCGAAGCGGCGCAGACCGTGGACATGCTGCTCGATCTGATCGAGGCCATGTCCGAGCGGATGACGCGCCTCGAACAGCAGGTAGACCGCCTGCTGCGCGAGCGATATGCGCGGAAGAGCGAGCGCATTTCTTCGGCCCAGCTCACGCTTGCGCTCGACGCCGCAGCGACCCCGCTGCAGCTACCCGCCCCTGATTCCCCCGATTCCGATGACGCCCCCGCACCGCCCGATCCGGCTCTGTCCGCTCCGGCCCGGCGGACGCGCAAGGTCCGCAAGCTGTGTGGCGATACGCTGCCGGCGCACCTGCCGCGCACGCGCACCGTCTTGGAACCCACCGCCGAGCAGCGGTGCTGCACCGAGTGTGGAAGCCAGAAAAAGTACATCGGCAGCGAGACGAGCGAGATCCTCGACTGGATACCCGGCGGCTTTGCTGTCGAGCAGATCGAGCGCCGGAAGTACGCCTGTGGAATCTGTCAGTCCGGAGTCGTCATCGGGCCCGCGCCGGTGCGTGTCCTCGACGGTGCGCTGCCCGGTCCTGGACTTTTGGCAGAGATCCTGGTCCGCAAAGGCAGCGACCACTGTCCACTCGAACGCCAGAGCCGCATCTTCACCGGACGGTATGGAGTCCCGCTGTCTCCTTCGACCTTGGGAGCTTGGTATTCCAAGAGCCTGGACCTCCTTTTTCCCATCGCTGCGCGCATCGGCCAGCACGCGCTCTCCCGCTCGCACCTGAGCGTCGATGATACAGGCGTCCAAGTCCTCGACCGCAACGATTCCCGCGGCATCAAACGCGGGCACCTGTGGCCCTTCCGAAGTGATTCCGAAGTCTACTTCGTCTATACCCCGTCGTGGCAGGGAACGCCGATTCAGGAAGTCCTCAAGGACTTCCATGGGACGCTGCAGACCGACGGATTCTCTGGACTCGATGCGCTGTATCGACGACCCGGCGCTCCGATTCGCGCCGGATGTCTGGCTCATCTGCGCCGCAAATTCGTCCAGGCTCTTGACCAGGGAGACCTCCGCGCCGCAGGTCCGCTGGCGCTCATCCAGAGACTCTACGCCGTCGAGAAAACGGCAAGCGAGGACGGGCTCGATGTCACCGCGCGTCAGCGTCTTCGCGACACGCGCTCGCGCCCGCTGATGACCGAGCTGCGCAAGCAGATCGACGCGCTCTGCTATCAAGCACCGCCCAAGACGCCGCTCGGTCGCGCCATCACCTATGCGCTGCGGCAGTGGGACACCCTGACCGTTTTTCTCGATGACGGAGCCCTGCGGCCAGACAACAACGCCGTCGAAAACACGATCCGCCCGGTCGCCTTGGGAAGGCGGAACTGGTTATTCGGAGGCAGCGATGAAGGCGCCAAGCGTCTCGCGATCCTCTACACCCTGCTGGGAAGCTGCCAAATCGTCGGCATCGCCGACCCTTGGGCCTATCTGCGCGACGTGCTCGACAAGCTCAGCCACAACTGGCCGCACTCCCGCCTGGACGAGCTGCTGCCGCAGCCGTGGAAGTCAGCGCGGTCCACGCCATAGCCGCAAGCACCGGCCCGCGGGGATAACAGAGACCATGCGGCATCGGCAACGTGCCCTGGAGTGAGCGGTTACGCAGGGTGTACAGGATCGCGAGACGCTTGGCGCCTTCATCGCTGCCTCCGAATAACCAGTTCCGCCTTCCCAAGGCCATCGGTCGCAAGAACTGGCTCTTCGCCGGCAGCGATGACGGCGCGCGGCGCCTGGCCATCCTGTACACGCTCGTCGGCAGCTGCGAACAAGCCGGTCTCCGCGACCCCTGGCACTACCTGCGCGACGTCCTGCGCAAGCTCAGCCAAGACTGGCCCCACTCCCGCATTGACGATCTAATCCCCATCGCTTGGCAAGCCACCCAGTCCCCCTGACGCCCCCTCGCCTCAGCCATACCTTTTCAAGACCGTCAAGGTGTGGTCGGGCGGGCGGTTACGCACCCAGGACTACGCGGGTGGGGAACAATCTGCCGCAGGAATATTGGCGCAGTTTTCTTGCACCCAGCTTCGGCTGGGCGCGTCCAGAGGAGGCTCCCGCCGTAACAGTGCGCAGGTAGCGCGAAGATAGTCAGACAGAGAAGTCGGAATGATGCGGACCCGATCCTCTGCTGCGCTCATAAGGGCGGCCGGGTTGCGGGGCGAGAACTCCAGGGCGAACACTTTCGAGGCGTGTAACTTGGTGCGAAAGGTTGAAACGGCAGTCCCTGCGTAGAAGAGTTCGACAACGCCGCCGTGATCTCCAGCGGCCAGCCAGCGGCCATCCCGAGAAAAGGCGAGCGAGGTCACAGCGCCCCCCCGGGCTGGCACGCGCCACATCGGCCGTCCGGTCTGCGCTTCCCAAAGCCGAATGGTGGCATCCGAACCAGCCGACGCCACAACCATTCCATCCGGCGAAAAGGCAACGGTATAGACGGAACCCGAGTGTCCGCGCAGCGTATGGATCAGGGCTGCGCTATTCACATCCCAGATACGAACCGTGCCATCGCCGTGCGCTCCCGCAAGCAGCTTGCCACGCGACGAGAACGAGATAGAGAAGACGACGCCTCGCTGCATGCCAAGTCGGTCATGGAGGCTTTCGGGGGCAATCGCAAGAATTCTGGAGGGTCGAGCGTAGTTGGGCTGTTCTTGCTCCAAGCTCCAAAGCTGTACGGTGTCGCCAATGCCCGCAGATGCGGCAAGCTTGCCATCCGAAGACAACTCTGCGTCTAGGCGGCTCTGCCAAGGTCCTTGATTGTCGCCAAGCTGCAGTTCTCGTAGGCCCGTCTGGGGATCCCACAGAGAAGTTCGACCATCTGTACTGGATGCCAGCAGGCGCCTGCCGTTGCGGTCGAATCGGACGGAGGTGATAGAGCTATTTTCACTCGATATGTGCCATTCCCGTAGCAAGCGGATTGGTTCGAGCCGCCAGATCTCAATTCCACCTTGAGCGTCACCGAGCGCAAGCTGACTGCCGTCGGAAGAATAGGAGGCAGTACGAATTGGCGTTGCAGAATAGATGTCGGTGGCAATGCGCGGTAGCGTCACGGCCATCACATCACCCGCCGCTTGCCTGCGGTCCTCACGCAGTACGGCATTGGCATGCTTGAGTGACGCTCGGGCATCGTCACAGTTCAACCAGAGCGTCTCCGCGACGACATGGACAGCCGCAGCGAGTGTATCGGAACGAATGCTGTTGGTGTGTATCAACACCCGTTGCTCAGCTGCCCGCAGTGCCAGAAGAGTCCGATCCTTGACCTCCTGTTCGCGCGCCAAGGCCGCGATTCGATCCGCTTCGCGCGCCTGCTGTTCCGCGACGCGGGCATCGTTGGCAGCAGCCAGCCTTGCCAGCTCCGTCTGACGTAGCCTGGCCTCCAGAACCATGCGTTGTTCGGCCTCACGGCGCTGGTCTTCTGCCTTCTGTCGTGCGAACTGCATCGCAAGCAGTTCGCGCTGAGTCGCGTCTCGCAGCGCGCTCTCCGTTTTCCGCCCTTTCTCCGCCAGAACACGTGCGGCCTTTTCTTGGAGCAGCAACTCATCCTTCACTCGCAGAAGTTGGTCGGAGAGTTGCCGAGCTTTCTCCTCGTCCGCCCGTCGTTTTTCTTCGGCTGCGGCCCTGTCCTTCTGCAGCTTGGCTTCATTCGTGCTGTGGGCGGCATATACCGCCATCGCTGCGACGACGGCTAGCAGGCTACACAGGACGATGAAGAAGTTGCGCATGGCGCGCTGAGCATCTGCGTTCCGCACGTCCTGTTCGACGCGTCTGGCGTCTTCCATACTGGCCAGCAGGAATTCATGTTCACTGGGCAACACCTCATGTGCATCACGGCCGCTAATCCAAGCGCGAGCTTCGCTCAGTGCCTGCCCCCGAATCAGATCTTCTGGCCTTTTGCCAAACCGCATCCAACGAGCAATGGCTTCATCCAGGAATCGGGCCGTGTCCTTGCCCTGAATCCAGGCCAGATCATAGATGCTGGAGAAGATACGGCAGCGGGCAACAAGTACTTTGTTATCTCGGCGCACGAGTCCGCAGAGACGTAACTCGGCCTGCAATGGATCGGTCAGATTGGCGGGCACAGCCGCGCCGACCAACACACTGCGATACAGTCGCAAAAGCGATGTGAATCGTCCGCGATTCTCATCGGAGCTGAGGCGTTTCTCCGCATACTGCAGTCCCAGCTCTTCGGTTCGCCCGCGTGCCAAAAAGATCTCGTGAACTATCTCGTCGATCGGGGCCATCGTACTGTGCAGCAGGCCGCGCTCGAGAAACCTGCGCACGATCTCGGCGCACAGTTTGTGCGTAAGGTATGGGTGGCCGGCCGTCCAGCTGAGCACATAGTCCAGCACCTTCTTCGCGCAGGGCTCCATCGGAAAGCATGGGCGCAAGGCCACCAGGAAGGCTTCCGCTTCGGCGGCGGAGAAATCATCCAAGAAGACTCCGTGGCCCACATTGAACGGGGTGCGCGCGGCATCGCTGATCAAATCACCTGGGGTCGCAACTCCGACAAAGCAGAAGGCCAGCCGCCGATAAGCGGGATCTTCATCTCTCGCATTGTAGGCGTCGCGAATGACCGCAAAGAAATCGTCAACCGCAAATGGCAGCGTAAGGACGGTGTCGATCTCATCAAATATCAGCACGATGGGCGCAGCGATGCGCACCAGGATCTCCTGGCGCAGAAACAGTGCCCAGCGGTAGGCCAACGTATCGTACTGATGCTGTTCCCAGAATGCATCGGTGACGCTGCGCCCCAGTCCTAGCTGACGACCGAGCTCGCGGAACAGACTATGAAACCAGCGCTCCGGTTGCGGAGTGCTCTGCGGACCGCCGATGCGGTTCATGTCGAGGTGAACGCAGCAGCATCCATCCTCGGATAGTCGGCGAACGGCATGGGCGCACAGACTTGACTTACCCATCTGCCGAGGCGCCAGCACGTAGCAGAGTTCGCTGTCCCGTAGAGCTGCATACAGTTCGTCGTCCGCTTGGCGCTCAACGTACAGCGCGTCCTCGCGTAGATTGCCGCCCGCCTGCAGGCGCGGCAGCCCGCTGTGGACTAGTGCAGGCACTACGTAGGCAGTGCTCATATCAGCCTTTGATACAACTGGTGCCGTAGACGATAGGTGCGCTGCGAGTCCAGATAGATAAGCCCCGCCCGTTCCAAGAGGCGACAGGACTGAGTGTCGAGTCGCGATCCTTCCCCAGTTGCCACCTGTCGCAGTGTCGCCAACAAGATCGGCCGCGCCTCGAGGCGGCGATGCACATGGCTGAGGTACTCGGCAAAGACACCACCGCGTCCGTCCTGATCGACTTCGGTCAACACGTCCGATAGGGATCGTTGTGTCGCCCATGCTCCATAAAGAGCGATGCGCGTGAGATAGGGATGGCCCCCAACTAGGCCAGCCATCCGCTCGAAGTCAGATGGGTGTGGCGACAGGCCGTGTTGGCGTGCCAATAACTCGATCTGTTCCCGCGGCAAGTCAGCCAGCACCAGCTGATCACCCACGTTGAACGGTGAACAGTGGATGTCCTGTACCAGCAGCACTGGGGCTGTCGAGATGGAGAGAGCAAGCTGCAAGCGTCGGATTTCGCCGCCCGTGGTGTCGGCCCATGCTCGCAGCAGGCTGAAAAATTCATCCTGGTAAGGACGTCCCGCGATCAAATCGACGTTATCAAGAGCAAGAATTATCGGACCGGGTATGCGCGGCAGAACATGATATTCGAGCAGGTCGTTTATTGCCTCAAGCGGCCCCCCTCGCTGTCGCTGTTCAATAAAGATGCGTTCTGCCTCATTCACTGGCAAATCAAGTTCTTTACACATTCGCATTGCCAACTTAGCGAGAAATGAATCGATGTTATCGCGCGCTGCTCGGTCGAATAGACTTAGATTTATTTCGGCAACTTGTGTTCCCTGGCTTCTGGGTTCACTCAAGATCGCCTGTAGTAGCCAAGTTTTCCCGTATAACTCGGGTCCGTGTAGAACAATGGGCTGGCTGTAGCGCAGCGCGTCTCGAGCGCGTCTCTCCTCGCGCACCCGCGGTACATACCAGCGGCGGTCATACGGAGCACGCGGAGGTTGCACCGCATCTGTGGCGTCATCGATCGCGGATGTGGGCAGGGTCGAGAGTCGGTCGATGCCCGCCGCCAAGTAGTTAAGACGTTCGCGGATATCGGTCGGCTCTGCATGAATTAGAAGAATGTTCTCTTTTGAAACTCTATCCATGTTATCTGAAAAACGACGAAAGACATCTGGGAAATAATCTATGCAGAATGCACTGAAGTCTGAGTCACTGGCCAGGCTCGCACCGAGCTGTCGACGGAGCGTCGCTCCATCGGTAGCGTGTTTATCTAGCATGTGTTTCAGTCTAGCGGAAAGTAGACACCAGGAAAAGCATGCATTTATGTGGATCCAAAATCTGTGTCGCTGCCCGCAAATATGTCATTGTTGATGAGCTCGCTATGGCAGTACATGGCAGCTGTGCGTTTTAGCCATCCGGCGTTTCCTGCCACGGCTGCTGAGGCAGGAGGCAAGGGTGTTCGGAGGGATCGTGCTTGGGTGGGCCGGTCTCGACCACAAGATCGACGAGGCGCTGGCCTTGCTCGGCGAGGAGCACCGCGATCTGGTCGCGCGTGGTTGCGTACTGCGCGTCGGAAAAGGGCGATTTGGTGAACAACACGACGATCAGGCGGGTGGGCACAGTCCACATGCGCGGACAATGCACGGCGGGATGCTGCGCCTCAAGCCTGCGCTGCGGTCGAGGAGCGGAGCCATGCAGGCCGGCGCTCGGCGTAGGCTGTCGGTAGCTGCGTCAGCCCGATTGTCAGCCGAGAGGTCTGGATGCCGCCGCCTGATCACTCGGCTCTGCGTGGATGGGGCGACTGACCGCAGCGCACGGGGGCGCTACTTCGTGAGGTTCAGCGCGAGCCCGTCGATGTCTTCGCCCGGCTCGGCAACGATGAGCCCGACGACCGCTGGGCCTTGGCTCGGCAGCTCTTTCACCACGAGCTTCATGGGGGCTTCGCGCAGGGCGGGATGTTCGAGCCCGACCGCGTACCGCAGCAGCTCCCAGAGGGCTTCTTTGTCGTATCGCTTGGCCATGGTGGTGGGCTCCTAATTGGCGAGGGCGACGCCGCGTCGAGCCCAGCGCATCAGCGAGTGACCGATCAGGTATGGCCCACCGAGTAGCGCCGCCAGGCCGCAGACGATCGCGCTAACTCCGCGCACCGGCAGCGATAGAGCCGTGTTCGCCACAAGCGATCCAGACAGCGCGATTGGCAGAGCGACCAGCAACATGCGGGACCAGCTTGCAGGCTGAGTGGCAGCGAGAGGTGCGGTGATGGGTTCGAGGTCGGGATTCGAGGTCGGATTCATGCTCTGTGTCCTGTTCTCGGCTACGGGTTGTGAAGCTGTGCCCGAGGTGAGCGCGGTGAGCCAATCCAGATATCGTCGGCGCGTCAGAAGCGCGGCAGCCGCGGCGAGGGAGACCAGCGCGAGCACTGCAAAGTAACGGTGATGCGGCCAGCGGTCCCAGCACAGACCGAGGAGAGCGGCGAGCCCATTGCCTACCGCGCTGCCAGCGAACCACAGCCCTACAGCCTGCGTGGTCTTGTGCTGCGGCGCGAGTCGCGTGACCAGCGACACGCCGAGCGGTGCCAGAAGGATCTCGGCCAGCGACAGAAGCAGGTAGTAGCCGAGCAGCCATGCGCCGCTCACCCGGCCCGCATCAGCGCCCTGCAAGCTCGCCGTTGTCATGAGCACAAAGGCCGCAGCGGTCGCGACGTAGCCCCAGATCAGCGTGTTCATGGTCGATCTGGTGCGCGCCTGCTTCCGGCCATGAAGGTGTAGGAGCACCGGCAGCATGGCGATCACCATCAGCCCGTGCAGCGCAGCGAAGTGACCTGGGCCAATCTGCATCGTGTGCCACAGCAACTTGATCTGCTGCGTCGTGTTCATCGCCGCGAACACGGTCAGCGAGCTACCCGCCTGCTGTGCCGTCAGCCAGAAGACCACGGCGACCGAGCAGATCATCCAGACCGCCGCCATGTTGCCGTGCGACGGGACGACTGCGCGGGACGGACCGTGCGTATACGCCTGCCCGCTGCCCAGCATCGGCAGGGCCAGCAGACCAGTCCCCAGCAACGAGGCTGCTGCCGCGCCCGAAAATAACCACGCCCAACCGTGTGCAGCGTGCGCCCACTCACCGAACAGCGCGCCCGACGCATAGCCCAGATTCGCTGCGAGGTAATGCCACAGAAAGCCGCGCTCCCGCGCCCAATCGTCGCTGTCTGTGGCCTGAGCGATCAGTACATGCAGACCGGGGCGAAACAAACTGTGCCCTGCGACCATCAGGGCCAGCCCCGGCCAAAATAGCCACGCACGACCGAAAGCAAGCGCGGCATAGGCCACGGTCAGCAGCAACGCCCCCAGGATCGTTGAGCCACGGACACCGAGCCGCCGATCGGCCAACCAACCACCAGGCAGCCCGCCCAGGTATGACAGCGCCTGAAAGACGGCCAGCACCATCAGCGCGGTCGGTGCCGACATCGCCAGTCGATCGTGCGCGTACAGCACGAACATCGGCAGCATCGCCAGGAAGGCGAACCGCTCGCAGCTCTGAACCGCGCAGAGTAAGACCAGAGACCACCGACGAGAGGCAGACGAAGAAACGGGACTCGATTTCATGGAAGGCTCCAAGCGCAGTTGCGTTTATGAAG
>CAZKOY010000183.1:0-10171 GCA_964554495.1 uncultured Myxococcales bacterium | reverse complement strand
TCGGGCCCACCAGGCAACAGCCAAAGACGAGACGGACTGCAGGCGCCGCTTGGACGCGAGGAAGCAGCGGGGCGATTACGCCAACGGCTTCCTACACGACCGGGAACAGCGCGTGCAGCAGGTAGTACATGCCGAAGGAGACGGCGGCGCTGATGGGCACGGTGAGCACCCACGCGATGAAGATGTTGCTGGCCACACCCCAGCGCACCGCGGACAGGCGACGCGCGGCTCCGACACCCATGATGCTGGCGCTGATGCAGTGCGTCGTCGAAACCGGGATGCCGAACTGGCTAGCGGTCAGGATCGTGATGCCTCCCGAAAGCGAGCTAACGCAGCCTTGCAGGGGCGAGATGCGGATGATCTTGCTGCCCATGGTCTTGATGATGCGCTGGCCTCCCGCGGCGGTGCCAAGCGCGATGGCACCCGCGCACGAGACGATGACCCACATCGGCACGACCGGGTGCGCCGCGGTGCCCTTGGGCAGCATCCACACCGGAAGCTGATCGCCCATGCCGGCGGCTGTGATCGAAAACAAGCCCAGCGTGATGATGCCCATCGACTTCTGTGCGTCGTTGCTGCCATGGGCAATGGATAGGACCGCCGCCGCCAGAAGCTGCGCCTGTCGCGAGCGCCGATTCACCGTCGAGGCGCGCGTCGTCTGCAGCAGCCAGAGCACGGCAATCATGGCCCCCAGGCCAATCAAGAAGCCCGTAGTCGGTGCCACCACCAGAGGCACAAGGACCTTCTTGGTCAGCGTGACCCAGTTAAAGGCGTGCAGTCCGCCGCGAGCCACTACCGCCCCGGCCAGGCCACCGATCAAGGCATGCGAGCTTGACGACGGAATGCCCCACCACCAGGTGAGCAGGTTCCAAAGCGAGGCTCCGGTCAGCGCAGCGAGCACCGTGACCTGCGTCACTTGCAGCGGGTCGGCAAAGCCCGCAGCGATGGTCTTGGCCACGGCGGTACCCGTCATGGCGCCGACGAAGTTCAAGACCGCGGACATCAGAACCGCGGTGCGCACGGGCAGCACTCCGGTCGAGACCACGGTGGCGATGGCGTTGGCCGCGTCGTGAAAACCGTTGATGTAATCGAAGAGGATGGCCAGCACCACCACCATCACAAACAAGGTGAGCAGCGACATCAGAGCACCCTTCCCCGGCGCAGTGGATCACGCTCGACGCATCGCCGGCCCGCGCGACTGCCGGTTTGCACGCGCTTACGCATGCTTGATGGCGACGTTTTCTAGCACGTCGGCGGCATCCTGGCAGCTGTCGAGCGCCGCTTCCAGGGAGTCGAGCACGGCTTGCTGACGCAAAAGCTCTTTGGCTTTGACGTCGGGGCTCTTGAACAGATCGGCCATCTCGGTGTGATAGACCCCGTCACCGCGCTTTTCGAGAGCGACGATCTGCAGCCGGGCCGGCGCCAAGCGTTCCAGCTTGCGCTTGCGAATAAACGGGATGGCGTCTTTTAGGACCCGAACCGCCTCGGCGCAGATCTGAATCATCTCGCGCATGGCGGGCGTGAACGAATGCACCTTGTACGCGACGAAGGCCTGCGCCGCCGCGTACATGTAATCGAGCACGTTGTCGAGCGAGGTCGCCAGGTTGTGAATGTCTTCGCGGTCGATGGGCGTCACGAAGGTCTCGTCGAGAGCCAGCGTGACCGATCGCACCAAATCATCACCGCGATGTTCCAGGCTGTGGATGCGATCCAAAGCAGCCTGCGCGCCAGCTTCGTCCTCGGGAAAGTTGGCCATCACGGACGCAGCATCACCGAGGATATCGGCGTGCTGCTCAAGCATGGTGAAGAACTTGTCGTCGCGAGGCAGAAGCCAGTTGATTAGATCTTGTATCGCCATATGCCCCTTGCCCACGTCGGAAATGCAGTGGGTGGCCGTGCATCCAGAGTGGCTGCGAGAGAAGGCTGAGACAGACACATCACAGACCCCTCTGTGACGGCAGGATGCACCAGAGCCAAGGCAGAGCCAAGCATTTTCCGGCGGAGCGCCACAGTAGCTGCGACGCAGATGTGGGCTGCCGCCAAGCCTAGGCTGCGACGGCAGAGGCCTCTGTGGGGGCACCTGCTTCCATGTCCCCTGGCTCGACGTTTGTCACAGAATTGTCACATGCGGACACTGACCCATGCGTGCGGCGACGCAGTCCCCCGGACTGCTCAAGCTCTACGAAATAGCGGGCCGTGGTCGCGATCAGCGCATCGGGATCCTTGGGCGCCTGCGCTTGATCGCGCAGCCCCGCCGAGTCGGGCAGGCCCTTGGTGTACCAAGCCACGGCCTTGCGTAGCTCGTGGATGATCTTCTTTTCCGGCGTGTGACTGCGCATGAGATCGACGTGGCGCAAAAAGACCTCGCGGCGCTCGCTCAGCGACGGAGGACCCGGCGGGGTCTGCCCGTGCAGCCACGCGCGGATGTCGCGAAACAGCCAAGGGTTACCCAGCGCGCCGCGGCCGATCATGACCGCATCGCAGCCGGTCTCGACACGCATGCGGATATAGTCTTCCAGCGTCTTTACATCGCCGTTTCCGACGACGGGGATGTGACGCGGTACCGCCTCGCGAACCTTGCGAATGATCTCAAGCGAAGACGAGCCAGAAAAGCCCTGCGTGCGCGTGCGGCCGTGGACCGTCACCATCGCGGCGCCAGCTTCGACCAAGGCACAGGCGAACTCGGGCGCGTTCAGGTGACGATCATCCCAGCCGGCGCGGTGCTTGACCGTCACCGGAATATCCATGGGCAGAGCCGCTCGCACGGCGCGAACCAGATCTTGCGCTAGCGCTGGTTCGCGCATCAGCGCCGATCCACACAGGCCAGCCACCACGCGCTTGGCGGGGCAGCCCATGTTGATGTCGACTAGCGCCGCCCCGATGTCGCGCGCCATGTGCGCTGCGTGGGCCAACGCCTCGGGTTCGCGGCCAAAGATCTGCACGCCAAAGCGCCGACCTCCGATGGACGCCGTCAGCTTGGCGAGCTCTTTTTTCGCACCTGCGCACAGCGCGTTGGCGGACAGGAATTCCGTGATAGTCAGCCCGACTCCGTGTTCTTCACAGATGGTGCGAAACGGCAGATCCGTGACCGCGGCCATGGGGGCCAGCAGCACATCTGGCTCGACGGTAAGGTGAGCGATCTTCATGCGGGAAGTCTTCTGTTTGTGGGGTCAGGCGAAAAGGACCTGGGCTGGATCACGCGCGCGAATCTAAAGCGCGATCGTCACACCGCGACCGATCAGACTCAAAAGCTCGTCGGGATCCTTAGGGCAGGCGGCGGTCAATACCTCGTGCGAAGCGCCGTGCTCGGGCGCCAAGATCAGTACGTCGTCTTCGATGCGTACGCCGCAGCCACGCAGATCTTCGCAGCCGCTTGGAAGCTCGGCGTCGGCGCGAATGTACAGGCCCGGCTCAATGGTAAACACCGTGCCGGGCTCAAGGACGCGAGCCGCCGAGCCAGGGAAGTATTGGCCGACATCATGCACATCCATGCCCAAGAAATGGCTGGTCCGATGGACGTAATACCGTCGGTGCTCGCCGCGTTCGATCAAGTCAGATAGATCGGCGGTCTTGGGCAGCAAGCCCAAATCCACCAAGCCCTGCGTGGCTACGCGCACGCAAGCGGCATGGACATCTTCGATGGTGCCGCCAGGGCGCGCGACGGCAATGCCGGCCTGCTGCGCGGACAACACGACGTCGTACAAGCGGCGCTGCGCCGACGTCCACTGCGGGCGCGATCCATCGCTTGCGGCGATAGGATAGGTGCGCGTGACATCGGCGGTGTGCTGACCCCATTCGCAGCCCGCATCGACCAGCAAGAGCTCGCCTGGGCGTAGCTCGTCGGAGCAGGATGTGTAATGCAAAACAGTTGCATTTGCGCCCGCACCGACGATGGTGTCGTAGCCTGGCGCGCCATATTCGCGAGCGAAGGCGTAGTCGATGAGCGCGCGGATGTGATGCTCGCGCCGTCCGGCTCGCGCTGCAGCCATGGCCAGGCGATGCGCTTCACAGGTGATCGCCGCCGCGCGACGCATGCAGCGCAGGCTCTCTTCGTCTTTGCGCAGGCGAAGCTCGTGCAGCACCGTCGACAAATCGGCGATGAACTGGGGCGCTCGCGAGCCGTTACGCTCGTTGCCGCGCAGCTTCTTTACCGCCCGCAGAAGCAGCGCATCGAAGGCTTCGTCGTCGCCCAGCGGAGCATACACAGTGTGGCAGCCGTCGATCAGCGCAGCCACGCGCGACTCTAGCTCAGACAGCTCATACGCTGCCTGACAGCCGAGCTTGCTCGGGGCCTCATCGACGCCCAGACGGCGCCCGGTCCACTGCTCGCGCACCTTGTCACGCGGCTTTAGGAACAGCGTAAGCTGCCGCGTCTCGCCGCTTGTGCTGAACACCGCGACGGCGTCGGGCTCGTCGAAGCCGGTCAGGTACAGAAGATCCGAGCTCTGACGAAAGGGATAGGTGTTGGTGCCATTGCGTCGCTGCTCGCGCGCTCCCGGCACCAAGACGGCGGCCGAGGATCCGATGCGCAGCCACAGCGCAGCCTGTCGCTCGGCAAACGGAGACGATGGTCCAGGACCAGGAATCGCAGGCAGAGTGGGGGCGTTCATCGGCGCCATTTTACGACGAACCTGCGCGTTCCTAGGGCCCAGAGATCGGCGACAAAAGCGGCGGCGGCAGAGGAGCCCACTGCGGAACGGCTTTCAGCGCCGCGCGGCCGTCTTTCACATAGACATGAAACTCGACCGAGACGCAGCCGTGCTCGCGAATGATGGTGGCGCGACTGTCGGCCAAGCGCTTGCGGAACTGTTCATAGCTGAGCCCTTCGACGGACTCGCGGCAGCGCTCACGGGCCTGCACATATTCTTGGAACACTTGATAGAACGTCACGTCGGGGTCGGTGGCCCCGTTGGGTGCGGCAGCGACGACGGTGGGCTCGAAGTTGCTCGACGGCTGCGGCAGCGGCGCAGCGCGCGTCTCGGCCGCGTCAGATAGGCCCAGGTCAGTGTGATCGTACGCGCCTGCAAGCTCGCGCTGCGAATCGCTGGGCAGATCCTCAGGAGACCCCCAGTCGCTGCGCTGCGGCAGCGGTGGCGGCAGCGGGGTCGATGTGTCTTCCTGCAGCGCGAGCGCGGGTGGCGGTGTGCGGGTCGACGAAAGCGGCGGGGGGGTCGTCCGCGGTGACTGTGTCGACGGGGGCGGCGTCATCCGCGGTGACTGTGTCGACGGGGGCGGCGTCATCCGCGGTGACTGTGTCGACGGGGGCGGTGCATAGGGCAGGGATACTCCCGCGGCAGGCGGCGAGGATCTGGGCGGCACGGCAGGCGCGGGCTCAGGGGCTCGCTCCTCCGTCGGGCTGGTGGGCGAGCGGTCCACGGGCCGCGGCTCGGCTTGGCGTATCTCGGGCTCACTGCGGCTTGGCTCAGCGCCTGTGCTGGTGGGACGCGATCCCCGACGTGAGCCTTGGCTCAAGGCCAACAGACGCGACTCGCTGCCGACGACGCCCAGGCCAAGCACATACAGCAAAAGGACTGCTCCCAGCAGCACGGCCAAGGTCACCGGAGCTAGGCCCTGGCGCAGCGACTCGCGCAGAACCAGCGGCAGAATGCGACCACTGCCCCCGCGGCTGCTCAGCACCAAGAGCGCCCCCTGCTCGGACTTCGTGGACGCGGCAGCGGGTCCTGAAATGGCACCGGCCGCCGTCCCCGGCAGGTCGACGAAGGCCAAGAACTGATCGCCATCGCGAACCACGCCATCGGGCGTCGCAAGATTGCGCCGGGCCAGAAGCAGCGCTTCGCTGGACAGCGCCATTCCGCCATCGGGCTGGCCGAGAAATACCGTCCCTTTTCCGACGGAAGAAAGCGAGTGCGCGAGGATCTGCCCGCGCGCCACAAACGCCCCTTGCACGCCGGTCAGCTGGCCCATCTGCGCCAAGAGGTCGCTACCAAGAACGCGAGCGATGACCAGCACGCCGACGTAGCGATCGTGCCCCTGCGCCGCGCCGCCTTGTGCGATGACCGGCACCGCGGCGATGCGATACAGCGCGCCTTGAAACAGCCACAGGTCATCCAGGCGATAGCCGCGCAGAGCAGCCTCGACGGCGGGCAGGCCATCCAGCGGATCGCCGTACACAGCTTCGTCTTGCCCCACGCGCGAAAGCACATGCCCGCGCAGATCGGTGACCAGCGCGAACGACAAAGACAGCGACGCCGTCACACGTCGCAGCGCCGTCTGAGCGGTCTCGTGCAAGATGGCCGGCTCGCCCTGCGAGCGCGCAAGCTGACTCAGGCTCTCTTGCAGCACGGCATCGGTCGATAGCTGCACCGCGGTCTGCACCAGCTTTTGCGCTTGGTTCTCAAGAAACTGGCTGCTGATCTTCTGGGCGCGGGCTACGGCTTGGCTCTGCGTGGCAATTTCTCGTCGCTGCAGCTCGGGATCCAAGGCAACGACCAGCAGTGCGGCCAAGCCACACAAAAGCGAAAGAAGAAACAGCCAAAGCTTCGTCAGCGGCATCATGAGCTTCACTCCACAGAGCCCGAGTTGGCTGGGGATGGGTCAGGCGACGAGGGGACATTCGACGGTGCAGGCGGGCAGCCAGCGTTCCTGCGAGGCACGGCTACGCGCAGGACGATCTCGGTTGCTTCGGCGCTCGCTGCATGCCGCGTGTTGTCTGCGCTTGCTGCGGCCGGTTCGTCTGTCGCGACCGTCAGCGCCTGCGACGCGACATAGTGATGCGCGAAGAAGACGCGCGTGACGTACACGCCAGCCGGCAGATCTAGCTCGACAAGACCGATATCCCCGCCGTGGCTCCACTTCAGGTGGCGCCAGATCCCTTTGGGTACGAGCAGCGTCGAGCGCATCTGGGGATGTTCCAGCACGCGCACCGACAGCGTGCTTAGACCTGCGGGGATGGCGACGGCTAGCGTGGCTCCAGGCAAAAGCGGAGTCGTCGGAAATAGTCGCGGCGCCTCGACGCTAAGCAGCGTCACGGGAAGCCGATCGTCATTGCGAAAGACGACGGGCACCTCTTCAGTGGCAGCGATGATCTCGGGATGAAAGCGCATGCCAAAGATGCGCACCGTGCTCGACTTTTTGGTCGCGCTAGATCCCGCTTTTCCGTCCGCGGCATCGGCCTCTGCAAGCTGGGCGGTCGGCGTCGGCTCGACGGGCTCGATCAAGAGCATGGCTTCACGGCGCGGATCGCGGCGCGGCGGCACGACGGGCAACACGCCGTTTTCCACGCAGACGTATCCTGCGGCCGAAGGCGGTCCACTTTGCTGCGGCAAATGCACGACCACGCGAACCGGCGCAGCGACGGCTTGATTCGTCAGCAACCAAGCCCCACAAACCATCGCAGCCGCAACCAAGACAAAGGAACGCTTCACGCGCGCACTATATCAACCTCGCTTCCCCTCGCACGTTTTCCTGCGGGGGCAGGCCGCGGCCCTGCCTTCGGCGATCTGCCGCCTGGGGCAGAGCTATCTCGCGCCTTTTTTACGTGCGCTTTCGTGCGCCTGCGGGGGCGGAAAATGGGGTGCGGATTCGCGCCTGGACTTCTTTGCGGGCTCGCGATACCAGACGGTAGGCCGCCTTTTCAGGCGAGGAGAATGCATGAGCTCCCCTTCTGTCTTTGACATCAACCAGACGTCCCTGCCCCACGACCGCGTTCGGTCCACCAACGACGAGTACTTGTCCATGTTCGAGCAGAGCCCCGATGCTCGGCGCTCGGACTACATGAAGATGGTGAATGACTACTACAACCTGGTGACCGACTTTTACGAGTACGGCTGGGGGCAGTCGTTTCACTTCGCGCCGCGCTTCAAGGGCGAGACGTTCGCGGCCTCGCTGGCGCGGCACGAGCACTACCTGGCACTTAAGCTGGGACTCAGGCCGGGCATGACCGTGCTCGATATCGGGTGTGGCGTCGGTGGTCCCATGCGAGCCATCGCGCGCTTTTCGGGTGCGACGATCGTCGGCATCAACAACAACGCCTATCAGATCGAGCGCGGCCGCAAACAGAACATCGATGCACGCTTGGCGCACCTGTGTTCGTTCCGACAGACCGACTTCATGAAGCTGCCGTTTCCCGACGGCAGCATCGACGCCATCTATGCCATCGAAGCCACTTGCCATGCGCCCGATCGCGTGGCGCTGTTTTCTGAACTTCGCCGCGTGCTGAAGCCGGGTGGTGAGTTCGCGGGCTATGAGTGGTGCTTGACCGATCTGTACGACGGCGAAAACCCCGAGCACCGACGGCTGAAGCACGGCGTCGAGACCGGCGATGCGCTGCCCGAGCTAGTTCACTATCGCGAGATCGGCCGCGCGCTTCAGGGTGCAGGATTCGAAGTCATCGAGACCGCGGATCTGGCGCAGAGCAGCGATCCCGAGACGCCGTGGTACGAGCCGCTGTCGGCGCAGCTTTCGCTGGCGGGCATCAAGCACACGCACGCAGGGCGCTGGGTGACCGGGCAGGCTGTGCGGTTCCTAGAGCGCATCAAGATCGCGCCCAAAGGCTCGTACGAGGTGTCAAAGATGCTGCAGGACGCCGCCCATGCCCTCGTCGGCGCCGGTCGTACCGGCATCTTTACGCCGTGCTACTACTTCCGCGGCCGTCGCGCATAGCCAGCGCGTAGTCTGCGTCGGGGCCATCGACTGCGTTCGACCCCGATACGCCCCGCCTGCCGCCTGCGTCAGACGTCGAGGTTGCGTACGTTCAGCGCGTGCTGCTCGATGAATTCGCGACGTGGCTCGACGGCTTCGCCCATCAGCATGCTGAAGATGTTTTCCGCCTGCTGCATGTTGTCGGCGTGAACTTCCAAGAGCGTGCGGCGCGCCGGATCCATGGTCGTTTCCCAGAGCTGCTCGGCCGTCATTTCGCCCAGACCCTTGTAGCGCTGGATCTGCAGGCCTTTGCGACCGATGCTGTCGAGAAGCGCGGCCAGATCGACAAGATCCTGCACCTGATGTCGCGTCGCCCCTTCGATGAGGATGAACGGACCGTGGCCGTGCTGGGCCAAGCGTGGACTTAGCTTGGCGAGCTCGGTGAACTCGGGCGAGTTGCACAGCGAAAAATCGACGACCGTCTCGCGCCGCGCGCCACCCAGGCGAGCAGGGAAGACGATCTGGAAGGCACCGTGTTCTTCGTCGGGTACCACCTGCGCTGAAAGATCTCCTTCCAAGCCAAAGCGGTCGCTGTGCAACAGCACTTCGGTGCGGCCCAGCAGGGCCTTTAGCGCCTCGGCATCGCGCAGACCTGAGCCCGATGTTCCCGTCGCTGAAAGCCCACCGGAAAGGTCGGCACCACCACAGCGCAAAAGGGCATCAATGATGCGCGCGTCACCTTTTTTATCGATGGCGCGCAAGGCCTTGGAATAGCGCCCAACCTGCCGCGCCAGCTCGCGCAGCGCCGGGCCGGTGATCGTCTGCCGCTTGTCGCCCTCGGCGATCTCTAGGATCAGCTCTTCCGATGTGGCACGCAAAAGGAAGTCTTCCAGCGCTTGCTCGTTCTTCAGGTATTCTTCGCGGCTGCCCTTTTTGACTTTGTAAAGCGGCGGCTGCGCGATGAACACGTGATGCTTGCCGTTGCTGCCGGTGCCGTCGATCAGCTCGCGGAACTGGCGATAAAAGAACGTCAAGAGCAGCGTACGGATGTGGCTGCCGTCGACGTCGGCGTCGGTCATGATGATGATGCGGTGATAGCGCAGCTTCCCAGGATCTTTTGAGTCGCCGATGCCGCAGCCAAGCGCCGTGATCAGCGTCACGATCTCTTGCGAGGACAGCATCTTGTCGAGGCGCGCCTTTTCGACGTTTAGGATCTTGCCGCGCAGCGGAAGGATGGCCTGCGTGCGGCGGTCGCGACCCTGCTTGGCTGAGCCACCTGCCGAGTCGCCCTCGACGATGAACAGCTCACACAGCGCGGGATCGCGCTCTTGGCAATCGGCGAGCTTGCCCGGCAAAGACAGCGAGTCAAGCGCGCCTTTGCGCTGAACCATCTCGCGCGCTTTGCGAGCCGCCTCACGCGCACGCGCGGCAAGCACGCTCTTGTTGATGATCGCTCGCGCTTCCCGAGGGTGTTCTTCCAGCCACTCGGTCAAGCGATCGCCGATCACTGAGTTTACGATGCCAGTGACTTCCGACGAGACCAAGCGGTCCTTGGTCTGGTTCGAGAACT
>CAZKOY010000182.1:0-10291 GCA_964554495.1 uncultured Myxococcales bacterium | reverse complement strand
GACGTCATGGATGTCCTCCAAGAATTGCGGTTCACTGCGGCTCGCGTACCCACGGCCCTGACGGGGCTTGACGAAAGGCCACCCAGCCGAGCGGAAGATCCGCGACGTCACCGACGCTCGGATCGAGCGACAGGATGTGCTGCAGGTGAACAATGCGCCCATCCGCCGGGTCATCTGTCGAGCCGCACAGGAACTGCCAGCCACCATCGTCCTCGTCGTGGGACACCATGAGGATCGGTCGGCCAGCCAGCACGGACGCCGTCGTGATGACACCCAGGTTCGGATCTTCGTCGAACGTCTTCGCGCTCATTTGTCGGCTTTGTCCAAGTTGCAGTCCCGGCAGAGTATCTGCCCATTGTCTGGAGTACCAGACCCTCCCTTGGCTCTCGCTGTGACGTGGTCCACTTGCCCTTCGTGATCAGGCGGGCGGATGCCTTTTTTGTGTTTCTGTGGTTTGGCTACCTCGACCCCACAGTTCTCGCACAGGTTCGTGCCGCCGTGACGAGCAGCATTCTGGCTCCACACCTGCTTCTTGCCACTCTTCGTGAACGGTCGTCCTGGGCGTGCCAAGTGCTCAGCCTGCTTGGCAATCACACTTCCTGCGTCCGCCGCATGCTCCGCTGCATCTGCGAGCTTGCCGCCAGTCCGCAGGATGCCAGCCGTAGGCACATACGTAGACGGTGACGCCATCGCATCCCCGACGCTCTCCACCGCATCGCCCAGCTTCTGTGGCCACGGCTTCTTCAGCCACGCAGCAGCGGCATCTAGCACGCCCTGCGAGGCATGCTTGGCATCCTCGCGCGTCGCATTTCGCGCAGTCGATAGGATCTTCTGCCCCACCGCTTCCGCTTCGCGCACTGGAGTCGTCGCATGCAGCGGTGTGCCCGCCGCCATCTCGTCGATGCCCTGGCGGACCTTGTCGTCACCTTTTTTGAGGGTGGCGACGCTATTGTCGATGCCGCCGGCCCAGCGACGCATCAAGTAATCAGTTGTCGACTGCGGCCTCTCTGGGCGCTCTAGGCACCACTTCTTCTGCGTCTGGTTGTGGGCTTTGTCCGGCTCGTCGTAGCAGTAATAGGAATCGTGGTGGCGGTCCTGCTTCAGCTCGTGGCCGACCGGGATGACGTGTCCTTGATTTTGGCAGCCTTGCCCGTCGGGAGTCGGCGTTCCGACGCGCATCCACGGCTGGCCTTGCCAGTACGCGAAGCAGTCGGTCTGCACCCGCAGCGGATGCACCGGCTCCCAGTCCGCCCGCGCGCTGCTGCGATACAGGAAGCAGTCGGTCAACTCCTCGTCGTTGCACAGTCGCGTCTTCGCCTTGTTCCATGAAAAGTGCGGCCCAATCGGCACCGGAAGCCCGCGGTAGATGCATGACTTTCCGTCGGGACCAAGCGTCCCGAGCGACATCACCGGCCGATGTTCCTCGTCGTACAGAACGCAGTCTTCTTTCAGATACGGGTCGATCGACGCGAGCTGATCCCTGATCCAGCGCGCAAACTCGGCGGAGACATCCGCGGCAAGCTCAGCAATCGGCGTCGCCGCTCGACCTTGATACGTCTTGCCAACACTCAGCACGAGCGCGCGAACCAGCACCGCGGACGGTGCAAGTCCTCCCATCCCGAACTGCACCGAGACGCCGAAATCGATGCGTGCCTGCGGTTTGAAACTGAGGCCCAGTCCCAGAACACTTTGCTTACGAAGTACGTCCACACCATCGGGCGCGATCAGCGCCGCAAGGACCGGCGTGATGCTATCTTCCGTTGTCTTCACATAGGCAGGCCAGCCGCGGCCCAACGCTTCCCCGTAGACTTTCAGCGCGCGGAAGAACGGCAAGTAAACGCCAACCTGGGCCGCTGCTTCGCCTGTTGCAAACGCTCCGCGCCAGTCGTACAGAGCGCCCAAGCTAGTCGTGATCTCGACGGGGCCGAAGGTGCGCGAGGCCACCATGCGCAGCGCGGCCATGTCTGCAAGCAGCCCCAGCGAGTTCGCGCCTTGAAATGGTCCGACGCGTACCTGCTGTTCGTAGTGAAGGCCGATGCGCAAGTGCTGCGTGGGGCGATAGTGCGTCGCTCCATCGTCGTCGCGTGACATCTGCGGCGCTTGGCTAAGGGGAAGAAGTGGCCACAGCAGCACCGTCAGATTCAGCCGCAGCGGGCCGTGCTGATGCACAACACCACCGCCCTCCTGCCAAAAGCTGAAGTCCGTCGCGACGCCACCTGCCAAGCGACCGAACAGTCCCAGCGTGACGCCATATGGAAACACCGCCGCTGCGTCGCGCTGATCAGTCTTCGGCAGCACCATCAAGTGCGCGTATGCATGCCCAGCGAAGTCGTCGATGTCGAGGCAGCCAACGAGATTGCTGTCACAAAGCGGGCTGTAGTTCGGCAATAGCGCCGGCTGCGGCATCCCGCGCGGCTGCGCCGTAGCGCCCGGCTTGCCAAACAGCGTGGTAACCAGCAAGCAAAAGCATAACGCTCGACGCAAACGAGCAACGAAGGTGGTCATGCCGAACTCCATGTGCTGCAAAAAATGGCGACAAGGCCGTCGCTCATCGCGGCGGCATGGAGGCAGAGGAAAGAGACTGGAACCTATCACACTGTTGAGTTCGGTTGAGGTCCACAGCCGCACTCGCCGGCAGGCGACGCGCACCAGATTACGTCGGTGGGGAGGATTAAATGTCGCAATTGATAGTTCAAATTGCATCTGGCATAGCAGTTGTATCTATGATGCCTGCCCATACGCGGCCTTCGGCCAGCGCCGCGCCATCCCACCAGAGAGGTTCCCATGCCCACCCTACCGTCGCTGATTCGCTCTCGCTGCCTTCGTGTGATCCAGTTCCATCTGCCGATGCTTCTGCTCGGCCTGACTGCCGCCTGCGCGCATCAGGCCGACTCGCACCAGCCCGACGCGCCGCCTGTCGCCGTGGATTGGAAGGCAGTGGATGCGGCCATCGGCAAGCCGGGCGCGATGCAGCCGGGCGATGTTTACAAGTTTGGGCTGCCGCGCACGGATCTGATGGTCACAGTCGGGGCTGTGCAGCTCAAGCCAACGCTGGCGCTGGGCGCGTGGCTGGCGTTCAAGGCGATGCCGCACGACACGATGGTGATGGGCGACCTGGTGCTGCTCGAAGACGAGGTGAACCCGGTTCTGACCAAGCTGCAAGAAGGCGGCATCGAGCAGACCGCGATGCACAACCATGTCTTTTCGGAGCAGCCCCGCGTCGTCTACATGCACGTCGAAGGACACGGCGATGCGGTGAAGCTGGCGACCGCGCTGCGGGCCGGGCTATTGCTCAGCAAGACGCCGATCACCCCGCCGAGTGGCGACCCGCCGCCGTCGGTGGATCTCGACACGGCGCAGCTTGACCAGATCATCGGAACGGCAGGAAAGAACAACGGCGGCGTGTATCAGTTCAGCGTGCCGCGCACAGAAAAGATCACGATGGACGGCATGGAGATCCCGCCGTCGATGGGCCTGGGCACGGCGCTGAACTTCCAGCCGACCGGCAGCGGCAAGGCGGCGATTACCGGCGACTTCGTGCTAGCGCCTGCCGAGGTCAACCCCGTGATTCGCGCGCTGCGCAAGAACAACATCCTGGTCACGGCGCTGCACAGCCACATGCTGACCGAGGAGCCACGCCTCTTCTTCATGCACTTCTGGGCCGTGGATGATGCGCTGATGCTGGCGCGCGGTCTGCGCGAAGCGCTGGATCAGACGGCCTCTGTGAAGGCGAGCAAGTAGCCGCAGCTACCCATACCAGTGCGTGAACTTGACCAGCAGCGCGTCGGAGCCAGGGCCGTTTCTGAACGCGCCCAGATCCAGCGTGGCTGCTTGGTCCGTCGTAAAGGTCAGCGCGGGCGCTTGCGAGCGCGTGTAGACGAAGAACAAGACCGAGCCCGGCATGTACTCCCAGCGCAGCACTGCCGACAGATTGATCACGGGCTCGGCGAAGTCGGGATTTTCCGCCGGGGTGCTGCCTGGGCGCAGATCACTCAAACGAACCACCGGATGACCCTGCATCGCAGACGGATCGGCTTGATAAGAAAAGAAATCGTAGAAGTGCTTTGAAGCGAGCAGGAACTGGCTGTAGACCTGAAGCGTCAGGCGCGGCGTGAAGGTCAGCGTCGCGCGCAGGGTTGCGCCGATGCTCTTGGCTTCCAGGCGTCCAAACAAAGACTCACCAGGCAGCCCTCCATGACCGACGTAGCGCGGCTCGCCAAACGTGTAGACCGCCTGCGGCAAAAGTTGCAGATCGAGCTGCGGAAGCAGGCGGAACGTGATGTCGCCTTCCATCGCGAAGTTGAAGCCGTTGAAGATGGCCTGCGTCTGGACGAATAGGTCGCCATAGACACGCCGGCGACGGTCACTTGATACTGCGACCTCTAGCCCGACCAGCCCCTCGCGTTGCAGTGCAGTGCCGTCCTCCACCTCGCGATCATCGAAGTACGCTTCGCGGTAGTGCAGTTCGATGAACAGCTCCCAGAAGCTGTTGAAACGCACAGTGGAGTTGATCTGGTAGCCGCGTGCGAGCGTCAGTCCGTCGAGGTTGTTGCGGTGATAGAACTCCACGCGGGTGTGCGTCTCTAGCGTGTTGCGCCAAGGCTTGAGCGTTCGATACTCGGCGTTGGCCGACACGCGGAACCAGTTTTGCCGTCGCATGTAACCCAGGTCGTTGAAGTCGAGCTTGCGGTCTGCGAACTCAGCGGTGAGGTTGCCGACCCAATGCTCGCCACCTTCTTTCGCAACGTACAGAAATCCGCCCGGCGCGACATCGCCCGACGAGATCACGGTTCCATCGGGAAGCGTGCGCGGGGGGCCGCCCACAATCGCGGACAGAATGACCTGACCGGATGCGACGTAGGTGCCATTTTTCGATCGCCAGCGTCCATCGACCCCGACGACATAGGCGTCGTGCGTGCAGCGACTGCCGACCGATAGCACATCACCGGATGGGCAAAGCTGCGCGCTGTCACTCCCTCCCGCGCCTGTGACCTGCGGGTACTGCGTCGCATTTTCAAAGTGATTCATCGCCGTCGCTGCCAAGCCGACGTGGGCATTGTCGCCCACGCGCAGCTTCAGCCGCGCGACGTTGAACAGCTTGTAGGACTCGGCAACCCGCGAAATCCGATCGCGGCCACCCAGTTCGATCGTCACCTCGTTGGGTGCTGCCAGTGCCGACAATGTGCCGATGGTCAAGCGGCGACCGATGCTGCCCATGAGCTTTGCCGCGCCGTACAGTGTCGAAGGCAGCGGGTCGGCGATCGCGCTCTCGCGATAGGGTGCGTCGGTGCGCAGAACCGGAGCCTCGGGCGGGCGTCCGATGCGGCGGGTGTACAGAAGCTGAAGCGGCGTTGCGAAGGTGTCGATGCCTTCCAAAAAGAACGGGCGTTTTTCGGGGTAGAAGACCTCGTAGCTCGTGAGGTTCAGGACCACTTGATCCGCTTCGACCTGGCCGAAGTCGGGATTTACCGTCGCGTCGAGCGTCAGGTTCTGCGTCAGGTGCAGCTTGAAGTCGATGCCGATGCGTCCGCTGAAGTCGAGCGCGTGCTTGCGGGGATCGTCATTCAAGTCGTAGAAGCCGACGCGCCCGACGACAAACGGACGGATCTCGATTAGCCCGCCGGGCTTTAGGCCGTGTAGGCCGGTGAGCTTGCCGTAGCGCGAAACCTCGCCCGCCTCGGTGCGCGGGATGTAGACCCACTCGTCCGTTTCCTGACGCTGCGACACGTAGCGCCGCACTTGCATGCCCCAGTCCTGCATCGGCAAGTGGTCAAAGCGCAGCACGCGCAGCGGAATCTTGAACTCAGCGGACCAGCCTTGCTCGCTGATGCGCGTGTGCGCGTCCCAGTTTTCGTCCCAGGTCGCATCGTATTCCGTGTCGTTGTAGCGAATGCCATCCAGCAGGACGCCCGCCGCTGTCACCGTAAACTGAAAGGCCGTGGTGCCATCTCGTCGACTGTCGAAGGCCACGGTCACGGAGTCCGTTTCGATCGGTCGATCGCGACGGGTCAGACGCCGCGTGATGATGGACCGGGCCTGCGTGCAGACGATGCCGACGTAGATGGCTTCGTCGTCGTAGAGGATGCGCACGGAGGTCGGCTCCGTCGCGGGCTGCCCTGACGCGGGAAACTTCTGCGTGAAGGCGTCGGACGCCTGCGTTGTGCGCCACGCGGGCTCATCGAGTACGCCATCCAGCACCGGGGCTTGCGCCACTCGCGCTGCGGGCAGCATGGGCGGCTTCGGCGCATCGACCTGGGCGACTGGGGCAACCTGCGCCGACGCGGGACTGTGCGCCAGGACCATCGTGCCCAGCGCGCCGCTGGCCAGCGTCTTTGCACTGATTTGTAACAACTGAATCAGCTTGCTTTGTCGTAAGCGCAAGTGTTCTAAAGAACGCTGAAATGTCGGAAAGGCAACCGAAATCGCGCGCACGGGCAGGCACCAGCCAGCGACCTACCAACGGACCTCTGCGCGTGGGTTTGCTGCTATGGGTCGGGCTGACCAGCGGTGTCGCTCATGCAGATTCCCATTTGCGGGCGGACGCCCCGCCGCGACCTCTTTCGATCGAACAGGCGGTCGCGTTTGCGCTGTCGCATCATCCCAGCCTGAAGGCGCGGGCGGCGGTCGAGTCGTCGCGCGCTGCGCAGACCACGCAGACTCGCATGGCGCTGCTGCCACGGCTAGATCTCGGCTTGCAGCTTACCCGTGCCACAGGCAACGTCGTCGCGGGGACCGTGTTTCCGCTGCCGGGCATGCCCAGCGTGACAGGCCCACCCATGGCTGCGCAGCTCGACGGTGGTGCGTTTGGTAGCGCGGTCAGTCTGACCGCAGCGTGGGACGTTGCGGGGCTTGCGCAGCGCATCGCCCAGGTCGATGCCGCACTCGCGACCGAGGCCCAAGCGCAGGCGGGGACTGCCGTGCGCAAGCTCGATGTCGCGTACTCCGCCGCGGACAGCTACCTGCAAGTGTGGGCCGCTTCGGCGGTCGCGCAGGCCACACGGGCAAGTGTCGAGCGCGCGAAGACCCTGGCCACGGTCGCGGAATCTTACCAGCGCGCGGATCTGCGTCCTGGTGCCGATGCCAGCCGCAGCCGCGCTGAGCTGGCGCTGGCCCAAGCACAGCAAGCGCGGGCTGAGCAGACAGAAGCCGTAGCGCGTGTTCAGCTCGCGCAGGCGCTGGGAGCCGCTGGTTTCGCCGTCGAGGTTCTGCCGATGAACGCTACTCCTTTGCAAGTCGAGCGCCAATCACCCGCGCAAAACGGCCTGCACCCTGCGCTGCGTGAATCGCAGAGCGCCATCGAAGTCGCCGAGGCACAACTTCGCGCGACACGGATGCAGTACCTGCCGCGCATCGAGCTTCTGGCCGCGCTGTGGTCACGCGGCTCGGGCCTGAACGCGACGAGCATCGCGGGTGGACTGGTTCCTGACGCCGCGAATTGGAGTGCGGGACTTGTGGTGTCTTGGCCCGCCCTGGAGGCGTTCAGCGTCCGTGCGCGCGTTCATGCAGCGACGGCACAGCGATCGTTCCTGCTCGCGCAGCAAGAAGAGACGACGCAGGCCATCAAGAGCCAAGTGGACGCCGCACATGCCACGCTCGACGCCGCGCTGATGGTGTTGCAACACACACCGATGGCGCTGCAAGCCGCTCGCGCCACCGAGCAGCAGGCCCTCGCACGCTACAAGGCCGGGCTCGCGCGGGTCCTCGATGTCGCCGATGCGCAGCGGCTGCTGGCTCAGGCCGAAGCGGAAGACGCGCTGGCACGGGTGGGTGTGCTGCGCGCACGACTGCTCCTCTCGCGGGCGCTCGGCGACCTGTCGCCATTTTTCCATGCCATGACTTCAGCGAAAGGAGGCGGCTAGATGTGGCTCGTTCTCGGTGCGCTGCGCCGTCCGATTGCGGTTCTCGTCGCCGCGCTGTCGCTTCTGATCTTGGCTGGCCTGACGCTGCGTCGTGCGCCGGTCGATATCTTTCCCGACCTGGGCATTCCCGTGATCTACGTCGTGCAGCCCTATGGCGGCATGTCTCCTGCGCAGATGGAGGCGCAGGTCGTCACGTTTTACGAGTATCACTTCCTCTACATCGCCGGCATCGAGCACATCGAGTCGCAGTCGATTCAAGGGATGGCGATGCTCAAGCTGTACTTCCATCCCGGCACCAACATCCCGCAGGCGACAGCGCAGGTGACGGCGATGGCGTTCCGCGCGACTTCGTTTATGCCACCGGGCACGCTGCCGCCTTTCATCGTGCGCTTTGATGCCGGATCGATTCCGATTGGGCAGCTTACGTTCTCAAGTCCGCAGCGCAGCGAGGCCGAGCTGCAAGACCTCGCGCTGTTCCGCGTAAGACCGCTGCTCGCGACGCTGCCTGGCGTGTCCGCGCCGCCCCCTTCCGGTGGCAAGGTCCGCACCATCGTCGTGTATCTGGACCCTGCGCAGATGCGCGCGTTTCGCATCGCGCCCGATGAAGTCGCCGCCGCAGTCGCGCGTGGCAACCTGACACTGCCGTCGGGAAATGTTCGCATCGGCGACAACACAACGCTGGCGACGACAAACGCGATCGTGCAAAAACCCGCAGATCTAGAGACGCTGCCTGTACGCACCGGATCAGGCCCCACAGTTCTGCTGCGCGATGTCGCACGGGTCGAAGACGCTGCCGATGTCGTCTACAACATCGCGCTCGTCAACGGACGGCGCACGGTCTACATGCCGCTGACGAAACGCGCGGACGCCTCGACCTTGGATGTCGTCAGCGCCGTGAAGGACGCGCTGCCGAAGATGCGCGCCCAAGTGCCAGAAGATGTCGAGATTCGCCTGGAGTTCGATCAGTCTGTCTATGTAAAGAGCGCGCTGCGTGGCCTGCTGACTGAGGGTGTACTCGGCGCGCTGCTCACGGGCCTTTTGGTCTTCCTGTTCCTGCGCGATTTCCGCTCGGCCGCGATCGTGCTGGTCACGATTCCACTTGCCGTGCTCGCTGCGGTGGTTGCGCTGCGGCTCGCGGGACAGACCCTCAACATCATGACGATTGGTGGCCTTGCACTGTCGGTCGGCATCTTGGTGGACGAGTCCACAGTCGCCATTGAGAACATCCACGCGCACCTGCAACGCGGAAAATCTCCATCGCGGGCCGTGGTCGATGGCATGTCCGAGGTCACGCTACCGCGCCTTCTGGCCCTGTTATGCGTGCTCGCCGTCTTCATTCCATCGTTCTTCTTGGTCGGCATCGGACGCGCACTCCTGCCACCGCTGGCGCTCGCCGTGGGTTTTGCCATGGTGGCCTCGTATTTTCTATCGAGCACGCTCGTGCCGGTGCTGAGCGTGTGGCTCTTGCGCGGCGCGCCTGGCCACGCCTCTGCGTCCGTGGGCAGTCCGTTTGCCCGGCTGCGGGACGGATACGGGCGGCTGTGCGCCGGACTGATCAGACGCCGCTGGTTGGTGCTTCCGCTCTATGTCGCACTGTGTAGCGCTGGGCTTCTTCTGTCCTCTCGCATCGGTGTGGAACTGTTCCCGCGCGTCGATCACGGACAGATCCGTCTACGCATCCGCGCGCCAGACGGCACGCGCTTAGAACGCACGGAAGAGATCGTCCGCAGCGTCGAACAGAGCATCCGCGAGGAAGTCGGCGACAGCGCTGTGCGCATCACGCTCGCGAACATCGGTAACCCGCCGTGGACCTATCCAGTGAACGGCGTGTATGTCTGGAATGCAGGCCCGCATGAAGCGCTGCTGCTGATCGCACTCAGCGATGGCAAGCGGCCTTCCATGCCGCAGATCGAAGAGTCACTACGAAAGCGCCTTGCGGATCGTTTTCCGACGGTGCGTTTCTCATTTGAACCGGGCGACATCGTGTCTCAGGTTTTGAACTTCGGATCGGCGACGCCGCTGCAAGTGAACATCACCGGCACCAGCTTTACCGACACGCGCGCGGTTTCTGAGAAGCTGATGGCGAGGCTGCGCACAGTACCGATGTTGCGCGATGTGCAGATTCCGCTCGCGCTCGACTACCCATCTCTCGACGTGAACATCGACCGAGAGCGCGCGGGTCAGCTTGGGACCACAGTGGATCGCATCGGGCGCTCGCTGGTGGTCGCAACATCATCCAGCGCGCTCATCTCACCGAACTTCTGGGTGAACCCGGCCAATGGAGTTCCCTATCGCATTGCGCTGCGAGTGCCGGAAAATCAGGTCGCTTCGCCTGACGATGTACGAACGCTGCCGGTGATGCCTGATGCCAACAGCACAACCACCGTTGGCGATGTCGCGACCGTGCGCGAAGGCAAGACGCTGGGCGAGAT
>CAZKOY010000181.1:0-10383 GCA_964554495.1 uncultured Myxococcales bacterium | reverse complement strand
AGGGCGTCGTCGACAAGTTCGTCGAGTTCTGCGGTCCGGGCATGGCGACGCTGGCCTTGGCTGATCGCGCAACGATCGCCAACATGGCACCGGAATACGGCGCCACGATCGGCTTCTTTCCGGTTGACCACGCGACGATCGAATACCTGCGCGCTACCGGTCGTCCCGCCGAGACGGTTGAGCTCGTCGAGCGCTATTACAAAGCGCAGGGCCTGTTCCGCACGGATTCCTCACCTGAGCCGACATTTACCGATCTGGTCGAGCTGGATCTTTCTACCGTCGAGCCGAGCCTGGCCGGGCCCAAGCGTCCGCAGGATCGCTTGCCGCTTTCGAACGTCAAGAGCGCGTTCCGCAAAGCGCTGACTGCGTCCGCAAAGGAACAGGGCTTTGCGCTGTCGGCCGGCGACCTGGATAAGAAAGCGACGGTGGCGCTCGAAGGCAGCAAGGCCACTGCCGATCTGCACCACGGCGCCGTGATCATCGCCGCTATCACTAGCTGCACGAACACCTCGAACCCGTCGGTGCTGGTCGCGGCGGGTCTGGTGGCGAAAAAGGCAGTGGAAAAGGGCCTGCACGTTGCTCCGTACGTCAAGACGAGCCTGGCGCCGGGCAGCAAGGTCGTCACCGAATACCTGACGCGAGCCGGCCTGCTTCCATACCTGGAAAAGCTTGGCTTCTTCGTTGTCGGCTATGGCTGCACGACCTGCATCGGTAACAGCGGCCCGGTCTCGGAAGCCATCGACAAGGGCGTTGCGCAGAGCGGGGTCGTCGCCGCCGCGGTGCTCTCGGGAAATCGCAACTTTGAAGGCCGCATCCATCCGCAGGTCAAGGCCAACTACCTTGCCTCGCCGCCGCTGGTTGTTGCCTATGCATTGGCCGGTACCGTCGACAAAGACCTTTCCACCGAGCCGGTCGGCAGTGGAAAAGACGGTCAGCCGGTGTACCTGCGCGACATCTGGCCGACGCATGACGAGGTGCAAAAGGTGCTTTCTGCCTGCATCACGCCCGAGATGTTCCAGAGCACATACGCCACGGTCTTCGACGGTCCGCCCGAGTGGCAGCAAGTGGCGGGCGGCGCCACATCGGATCTGTACCGCTTCGACGAGACGTCGACGTACATCCAAGAGCCACCATTTTTCACCACCATGGGCCTGGCTCCCGATGCCATCGCGCCGATCCGCGATGCACGCGTGCTGGCTTTGCTCGGCGACTCGGTGACGACCGATCACATTTCGCCTGCGGGCGATATTCCGACGGCGGGACCTGCCGGCGAGTACCTGCGCGGACACGGCGTCAGCAAGGTCGACTTCAACAGCTTTGGCGCCCGTCGCGGCAACGATCGCGTCATGGTGCGCGGCACCTTTGCCAACATCCGGCTAAAGAACCTGCTGGTGCCGGGCGTCGAGGGCGGCGTGACCGTCCACATGCCAAGCGGCGAGCGCCTGAGCATCTTTGATGCGGCCGAGCGCTACAAGCGCGAGGGCACCCCGCTTGTCATCCTCGCCGGCAAAGAGTACGGCACGGGCAGCTCGCGCGACTGGGCGGCCAAGGGCACGCTGCTTTTGGGCGTACGCGCCGTCATCGCCGAGAGCTTCGAGCGCATCCACCGCGCGAACCTAGTCGGCATGGGCGTGCTGCCGCTGGTCTTCGAGAGCGGCCAGAACGCCGAAAAGCTGGGCCTGACGGGTCGCGAGCGCTTCAGCATTCGGCTGCCCGCCGATCCCAAGCCGCGCCAGGCCGTGCAGGTCGATGTCGAGCGCGAAGACGGCAGTCGCTTTTCGTTCAATGCCCGCTCGCGCCTCGATACGCCGATCGATGTTCGCTATTACCAAAATGGCGGCATCTTGCAGACGGTTCTGCGCGACCTGATCGCTCGCGCCGCGCACTAGCTCCTGCAGCGCTGCTGTCCTCGGGGGGACGGATGCCTCGGGGCCCTGACGAGCGGCGAGGAGGCAGCTAACGAGGCGCGTCTCCGGTCTTGGGGCGACACCATGCGCGGCTGCTTGTTGGCTCGTCGGGGCGGCAGGGCTGGCTGCCACACATGGGGGGGGCCTCAGGATCGGTGCAGAGGATCTGCTGGGGCAGAAGCTGGCAGCGCCCGCCAGGGGTCTGGGCACAGGCGATGGCGCCATTGCGCGCCTTGCAGTCATAGCCGCAGCCGGCGTGGCCATCCTGAGTGACGCAGATCGGACGAGGCAGCGGCTTGTCATCGGCGCAGTAGGTCGTCACGGGCGGATCCCAACAGGTCACGCCGCGCGGTGTGGCGACGCAGATCCCATCGGGCGTGTTGGCGCAGGCGACCTCGCCTCCGTCGCGAGTTTGGCAGTGATAGCCGCAGGCCAGACTGCCCTGCTTGGCCTGACACTGTGCCGGCGGCACCTTATCGCCATAGTGAGCGCGCACGCTGTCAGGAGGGTCCCAGCAGCGCAGCTCGGTTTCCGTTGCGCCACACACCCCGGCCGATGTCTTGGCGCAGCCCACCTCGCCATGCGCCGCAACGCAGTGATAGCCACAGGCGGTCTTGCCTGCGTGCGTGATGCACGAGGCTGCCGCGGGCAACAGCGGAAGCACAGTGATCAACAGGCTCAGCATGATGTGAGATTAAGCAGACCCCGTGCCAGTTCGCTGCTGCCGTGGCACAGGACGCCACGCCACGAGGCGCGTGCTCCCGGTCGTTTGTCAGGCGACATTCTGTCGCGGCTGGCTCTGCCTTCAGGGGTCAATCTGGCAGAGGCTGCGCCCAGCCCGCATGGACAAGCGGGCAAGGGGGGTTGACGTCAGGGCGTCGAGCCGCGTAGCTTCGTCGCCCTTCTGTCTTCCTTGTCGACTTCCTATCGGTGCCATGTCGGGACCCCCTTCGGTACATGATCCACTGGCTGAGATCTCTGCCCTGCGCATGAAAAGCGATCCCACTTGGGTGCTGCGGGTGGGATCGCTTTTTTCGTCGGAGCCTGAGCGCTGGCTGGCGCTGCGCAAGCTGACCTCGTACGGCGATCTGGTGGCGGCAGCGCAAGAGCAGTCACCACAGCTTGAGCGCGGTCAGCTATCGCCGGATGCGCTACGCAGTGGCCTAGAAGCCATCTTGATGACACCGGGCGCACCGGCTGGGCTGCAGTGGCTGCAAGAGTCCGGTGCGCTGCGTGCGTGCCTGCCAGAGCTAGACGCGACAGTGAACTTCTCGCAAGAGGCCGGCCGTCGCCACAAGGACGTGTGGGAGCACACCAAGCAGGTCGTCTGGCAGGCCGAGTCGCGCCCCGCCGTACGCTGGGCGGCTCTTCTTCACGATATCGGCAAGGTCAAGACGCGCAGCATCACTCCCGACGGCAAGGTCTGCTTTCATCGCCACTCCGAAGTCGGAGCGCGCATGTTCGACGATGTCGGGCGACGCCTGGGCTTCGACGGGCCGATGCGACGGACGCTGCGCTTTTTGATCCTGCATCACCTGCGGCCGAACTCATATCTCGATTCGTGGACGGACTCGGCGGTGCGACGCTTCACGCGCGAGATGGGCGAGTACCTGCCCGATCTTTTGGACTTGTCGCGCGCCGACATCACATCGCGTCGGCCGGGGCGCCGGCAAGAGGGGCTTGAGAACATCGATCGTCTATCGCAGCGGCTCTCTGCCCTGCGCAGTGCCGATGCCGAGCTTCCGCTTTTGCCGACGGGGGTCGGCAACGTGATCATGGATCACTTCCAGCTGCCGCCCTCGCGCCTGATCGGCGATCTCAAGCGGGCGCTGGAACAGGCGGTCGAAAACGGCGAGCTAGAAGCGCGACAAGAGTCGAGCTATTACCTGCCCTTCGTCGAAAAGCTGCTCGCCGAGCGCGCCGCCGAGCCCTGCTTATGCCAGGAATAGACACGAGTGCCGCGTCAGCCTGACTGCGCGTCAGGCTGTTTCGAGCAAGGCCGGCTGTGTGAAGGAAGGAACAGAAGAGAAGAGGCGAGGAGAGGCGGAGGAGCGCGGAAGCTAGCGCTTACTTTTTGCCCTTTTTACCCTTCTTGCCTTTGCCCTTTTTGCCGTCGCTCTGATCCGGCGAGTCGGGGACGTCGGCCGCCTTGGCGTCCTGCACCTGCACGCCCGCTGGCTGCGGCGGATCGGTGATGACGAAGTCGACGCGGCGGTTCTTGGCGCGGCCCGGTTCGGTCTTGTTGTCAGCGACGGGCTTGTTCGGACCAAAGCCCTGCGCTTCCAGGCGGCCGGACTCGATGCCGTGCTCGGTCAGCCACTTCATGACGCTCTTGGCGCGGCGATCCGACAGATCGATGTTGTAGTCGACCTTGCCGCGGTTGTCGGTGTGGCCTTCGACGCGGACCTTCTTGATCTGCGGCGACGCCTTGAGTGCATCGGCCACCGACTGCAGGACCGGGAAGCTCTTGGCCAGGATGACGTCCTTGTTCGTGGCGAAGAACACTGGCTTGACGATCACGATCTGACCGCCCTTGACCTCGACCAAGCCGGGGCAGCCGTTCTTCTTCGGATCCGGGTTCGGCGCGCCGGGCTGATCCGGGCAAGCATCCACCGGATCGACGACGGTGTCCTTGTCACGGTCAGGTGCTGGGCAGCCCTTGCGTGCGGGATCCGGGGTCGAGCCCTGGTGCTCATCGGGGCAGATGTCATCTGGGTCGAGGACGCCGTCCTTGTCGCGGTCGCCCGTCGGGCAACCCAGGCGCTTGGCATCGGGACGATCACCCTTGTGCTCGTCGGGGCAGATGTCATCTGGGTCGAGGACGCCGTCCTTGTCGCGGTCGCCCGTCGGGCAGCCTAGGCGCTCGGGATCGGGACGGTTGCCCTTGTGCTCATCGGGACACTTGTCATCTGGATCGAGAACGCCATCACCATCGCGATCGCCGAGCGGACAGCCCAAGCGCTCGGGATCGGGACGCTTGCCCTTGTGAACGTCGGGGCAGATATCGTCATCGTCGAGGATGCCGTCGCCATCACGATCGCGCGGACCATCCGGCTTCTTTTCCTCGCGCATGGGGGCATAGGCCAAGCGCAGAAGCACGCGGCCATCGGGCGTACCTGGCTGCCGCAGCACGCCGACGCCGCCGCCGATGCCAAGCTGCAGGATGCGCGCGATGTTGTAGTGCAGGCCAAGCAGCGCTTCAAAGCTGGTGTAGTCGAGCTTGAAGGCGTTGCCATTGAGCAGCGCCGTCGAGACGATGAATTCGGGCCCGATCGCCAGGCGCTTTTCAAAGCTGGCGTACGCGATTGCCGCGCCAAGCTGAAGCTCGGTGCCGGCCGTCTGACCCGCCGGATCGCGCAGGTTGCCGATCTGTGCTTCGGGACGAATCATCACGCCGCCCGTGAACGACCACATGACGCTCTTGGCCAGACCGCCCAAGACCAGCTTGGGCATGCCGCGTATCACTTGGTCGCTTCCCGTCGGAGGCAGCAAGCTGGAGTCGCTGCCCACCAGGCCGCGCAAGGGGATCCACAGCAGGCCGCCGATGCTCATCGAGATCGCGCTGCGGTACGGCTGACCGAACAGGCGAATCATGAGTCCGACGCGCGGATCGCCAAACGAGACGTTGTCATTGGCGCGCACGCCGCCCGCGCCGTTGGGGTCGCCCTTTTCTAGAAACGTGATGGGCAAAGACGCGGTGAGCAGCACGCGATCGAGGAACGAACCGGCCAGATCGACGTGACCGATGAACTGATGCTCGATGACCGCGGTGGTCTGCGTGAACGCTCCATTCGAGCTGACGCGGCCAAAGACCAGCGGGTTGTGCGCGTAGTTCAGGGTGATGCCCGCCGCGAAGTAGCGCATCGACGAGTACCAGGGATGGTCGACCCAGAACGACCACTCACCTGCTGCCGTTGGCTCATAGCGGTTGACTTGAAAGCCCTGCTGCGGCTGTGCCTGCGCCGGCTGGACCGATTGCGGCCCGATGCTGGCGACAAGCGCGGTAGCCAGCGTCAGAGCCAAACGAAGTGACTTACCCATAGAGATCTCCAGAAAAAGTGGCCATCACCTCAGCGTGTCCTCGCTGTGGACTCCGCAAGCACACCGCTTTGGGCCCTGCGGCCCCAAGGGTGCGCTGTGTACATGAAGGAACCGAAGGCATGTGGGCGTTTGTTAGGCCTGTGTGCGACGGCGGCTGCGACGCAGACCGACCAGTGAAAGGAGTGTGGCGAACAAGCCCGCGACGGCGCCCGGCTCGGCCGAGCCAGGGGCTGCACTGCAACCAAACGAGAAGCCACCACCGGCCAGCTTGGTCTTCGTCAATTCGGTGATGCCGTTGCTGGCGTTGTTGCCGGTGTTGGGATCGAACGCGCCCTTGGGCGTGACGTTCACCTTGACCGGAACGCTCTCGGCATTGGCTGGCGGAATGACGGTGATCTTGACGGTGGGCGTGCTGCCGTTGGGGTCGATGTTGCCGCTGTACCAGCACTCAACCTGCTGACCCTGCTGACCCTGCTGACTGCACGTCCAGCCGGCCGGGGCTTCGATCTTGTCGATCGTGCCGCCGGGCGGAACGTCATACGTAAACGTGGCGCCAGTGGCCGAGCCCGGACCCGCGTTGTTGACCACGATGCTGTACACGATCGGCTGATCGCGCTCGGGCTGGGTGGGCGACGTGGTGACCTGGACGCTCAGGTCGGCATCGGGAGCGGTGCCAATCGGCGTGACTTCAGTCGCCTGGTTATTGGCAAGGTTGCTGTCGGCAATGCCCTGTCCCAGCGCCTGCGCCGTCGCTGTCAGCGAGGTTGCTGTCGCGCTTGGCGTCACCACCACTTGCACATCGGGCAGCGCGCCTATGGCCACCGTGCCGGCGAAGATGCAGTCGATCATCGAGCCGGTCTGCTGACACTGCCAGCCGTTCGGGACGCTCGTGCTCTTGACCATGCTGTTGGCCGGAATATTGAAGCGCAGCACAGCACCCGTCGCGGACGTCTGACCCAGGTTGATGGTACGGACGGTATAGGTCACGTCCTGTCCAGTCATCGCCGGGTTTGGCGCGCTGTTGATGGCCACCTGCAGATCGGCTGGTGGGAAGTTGCCGATCGGCGTGTCGTTCGTCGCCATGTTGTTGCTGGGGTCAGGGTCCGTGGCGCCGCGTGCCGTGACCGTGCCGCTGCTCTGCACCGAGGTCGCGCCCGCGGCCGGCTCTACCGTGATCTGGACCGTCGGCAACGCACCTGGCGGTACAGCCATGTTGTACGAGCAGTCCACCGTGGCCGCGGTCTGCGTGCAGGTCCAACCCGCTGGTGGCGTGATCGGCAGGACCCTGCCGCCCGTCGGGATGTTGTACGAAAAGCCGGCTCCACTTGCTTGGCCCGGTCCGCGGTTCGTTACGGTCAGGTTGTACGTGATCGGCGTCTGCGGCGGTGCCGGGTTGGGGATGCTGGTGATGTCCAAGGCCAGGTCCGCGCGCGGCACCGTGCCCTGCGGCAAGCTCAGCGTCGACGCGTTATTGGCCAGGTTGGGATCGTTGTAGCCCGGCGGTACGTTGGCCGCCGAGGTAAAGACGATCGGGTTGGTGAAGCCGGCCAGGATCGGCACGGTCAACACATAGGTCATCGAACCCTGTGCCGGGATGTCACTTATCGACTGGATGCTGCCGGTACCCATGGCGGCCTGGCAGGCTGCGCCACCGAGCGCCGTGCAGGTCCAGTTGATGGTGCCCAGGCCCGCGGTGATCGAATCGATGATGCGAGCCGCTGACGCAGGCTGCGGGCCGCTGTTGGTGATCGTCACCACAAGCTCGATCGTGTTGCCGGCAGCGACAGTGCCCTTGGTGTGGACGGCGGTGACCGCCAGATCGGACGGCACGCAGACCGCCGGCAGCGGGCTGGCAGGTGCCAGCGTGAACTGCGCGGTGTTGCCGGGGGCGCCGTTGGTCGCGCCGTTGACGTTGAACTCGGTCACCGAGCTTGAATCCGAGACGCCCGAGATCGCACCCGAGACGCTGAGCGTCGGCTGCGTACCAGGGACATACGTCGCGATGACGCCACCGCCACCGCCACCGCCTGGGCCTTCGCTCTCGGCGCCGCCGATGAACTGGCTGCCTCCGACGCCGCCGTTGGCGTTGATCGTAATCGCGCTAGAGCGTCGGGCCGCTGTCAGAATGACGATGCCGCCGCCGCCGCCACCGCCGGGGGCGTCGTTGCCACCCGAGCCGACCTTGGTGCGACCGCCGGGGGCGCCGTTGGCGTCGATGCCGCCCGTGCCTTCGATGCTGTCGGTGACCAGAAAGACCAGGCCGCCACCGTTGCCACCGGGACCTGCCGCGTCGTTGTTGCCATCGCCGGCCCCGCCACCGCCGCCCAGAATGGCGCGTGTCGCCGGGTTGTAGTCGATCGGCCGCCCGCCCCAACCACCCACTTCACGTCGGTTGTCACCGCCCCACGCGGCAGTGCCTGGAGACTGAGCGGCCGCGTCCTGGTTGGTGCTGGCATACGTATAGCCGCCACGCCCGCCGCCCGCCGAGTTGGTCAGCGTGTTGCCGTTGGCCGTGACAAACGGGTCGCGCTTCCACGCCATGTCGAATACGTTGTTCGGCGCCAGCATGATCCCCTGGCCGTTCCACGCACGACCGGGTGACACGCCGTTGGCGCCACCGCCACCGCCGGCATTGTGCGCATTGCCGCCGCCGCCGCCGTTCGCCGCCGCGCCACGCCCGAACTTGCCAGCGCCCGCTTCGTACTCGGTGGCGGATCCGGCGATACCCTCGCCGCGCTCGGCGCTGTCAGCGGCATTCTTTGAGGCGAAGTTCACGAATGTCGCCACCGGGCCCGACGTCGTGTTGTCGACGGCGCCACCGCGGAAGCCAAGGCCGCTGGCGTCGATTCTGCCGCCCAGCGTGGTCTTGTCCTTGACGTACATGGCGACCACGCCGCCTTTGCTGCCGTCCCAGGCGTCGCCCGTGATCGACGTGTTCATCGGCACGGTCAGCGTCGAAAACTGCGGCACGCGTACGACCTGGGCATGGCCCGCAGCCGTGTAGTTGTTCTTCAGGCCACCACAGCCGTCCAGCGTGATGACGTTGGTGTTGTTGTCGACGGCTCCGACGGCGGCAATCTCATACAGGCCGGCGTTCTGCAGGTTCATGACCGAGCCGTACGTGTTGCCGTTGTTGACCGTGGTCAGGTCGACCTGAGCGCCCTGCATCTGGATGACCATGATCAGGTCACCGCGCTTCAGGTTCAGGTTGGCCGCGCTGGCCACCGTCACCATCGTATCGCCCGTCTTGGCGTTGGCGGTTAGCTCTGAGTACGTGTTGACCTTTTCGCCTAGCTTGGCCGCTGTAAACGGACCATCCATCCCGACCAGCGAGGTCGGTCGGCTGACTTCCTCTTTGCTTTGTGGGCCGGGCAGCGAGGTCATTTCTGGCGGGCCGCACTGCGTGCTCAGCAGGCCGCCGGCCAGAATCCACGGAGTCGCGAGACGGTGAATGGAGTGATTGCGCTCGTTGCTTCCCATTTTTGTCCCCTAATTCGAGTATCGATAGTGCCGCGTTGAGAACGCCATCTAAGTAGCTTAATAAATAGGCGTTTCTCGACGGTTTGGCTGATTTTATCTCTGTTTTCGGGCAATTAATATTTCGGTATATCCCTGTTTCGGGATACCCCGATAAATCGCGCAACCCCGCGAAATGCTTGGCGTTTTTCGCCGCAGCGAATTTTCCCCACATGCCCTCCATTCGTGTGGCCCTTGCCGCCGCTGCCTGTGCCCATGCCACAGGCCGCGCGTGATATAACCGAGCACATGAGTTCCCATCGTCCCTCGTCGTCCGCCTCTGCCCCGGTCGTCGCTGCACAGGTGCGCAGCGCCTTTTTGGACTTCTTCCGTCAGCGCGGCCACGCCGTCGTGCGTAGCTCGCCGCTGGTGCCATCTGACCCCACGCTGCTGTTTACCAATGCCGGCATGGTGCAGTTCAAGGATGTCTTCACCGGCCAGAAGCAGGTCGAATACCGTCGCGCCGCCACCGCGCAAAAGTGCGTGCGAGCCGGCGGCAAGCACAACGATCTCGACAACGTCGGCTACACCGCGCGCCACCACACGTTCTTCGAGATGCTGGGCAACTTCAGCTTCGGGGATTACTTCAAAGCCGACGCCATCGACTTTGCTTGGAACCTGTTGACGCGCGACCTCGGCCTGCCCAAAGAGCGGCTGATGTTCACCGTGTTCAAGGGCGAAGACGGCATCCCTGCCGACGACGAGGCGCGGGCCCTGTGGCTCAAGGTCTCGGGCATGCCGGAAGCGCGCGTCGCTGGCCTCGGCAAAAAAGACAACTTCTGGATGATGGGCGACACCGGGCCACAGGGTCCGTGCTCTGAGATTCACTTTTGGGTCGGCGAAGGCGAGCCCGATCCGTCGAAGATCGGCGACGACAGCTGGCTTGAGATCTGGAACCTGGTGTTCATGCAGTTCGAGC
>CAZKOY010000180.1:0-10441 GCA_964554495.1 uncultured Myxococcales bacterium | reverse complement strand
GAGTGGTGGTTCCTGCGCAACTATCAGCTACACATCATGGGCGGCGATCAAGGCGTCGGCTCGCTGAACGTGTACTGGTACAAGCGGTTCTAGTCTGCGTCTGCCGCGATCCACCCGCGTACGTCAGCCATGTGCGCTGTGATCGTATTCACCAAAGACGCTGCGCAAGATGTCTGCAATCTCGCCCAAGGTGGCGTCTGCTTTGACGGCACGCAGGATGGCGACCATCAGATTGTTCTCACTGCTCGACTCGGACTGCGCGGCCTGGCGCAGTGCCGCCAGGGCACCTTGCGTTTCGTTACCGCGATCGCGATCCCTTTGCTCGCGGAAGCGCTGCAGACTCTGTACGCGCTCGATTTCCAACTGAGGATCCAGCTTGTGCAGACCCTGCATCGGCGGCTCTTTGATGACGAAGTCGTTGACACCGACGACGATGCGTTCCTTTTTCTCGACGGTGCGCTGGTATTCATAGGCGCGGTTTTCGATCTCGCGCTGCGGAAACTGCCGCTCGATCGCAGCCACCATGCCGCCTAGCTCGTCGATTCGCGCGATGTAGCGACGAGCCTCGCGTTCGATCGCATCGGTCAAAGCCTCGACGGCAAAGCTGCCCCCGAGCGGATCGACGAAGTCCGCCACACCCGACTCGTGCGCCAGCACTTGCTGCGTGCGCAGAGCCAGAAGCGCCGACTGTTCACTTGGAAGAGCCAGCGCTTCGTCATACGCGTTGACGTGCAGCGATTGACAACCACCTAGGATCGCGGCCAAGGCCTGCACGCTGTTGCGCACCGTATTGGTCAGCGGCTGCTGTGCCGTCAGCATCGAGCCCGCGGTCTGGGCATGAAAGCGCAGCATGCAGCTCTTTTCATCTTTGGCGGAAAAGCGCTCACGCATGATGCGTGCCCACAGCCGTCGCGCCGCGCGAAACTTCGCGACTTCTTCGATCAGGTTGTTGTGCGCGTTGAAAAAGAATGACAGCCGTGGCGCGAATTCATCGACGTGCAGCCCCACCGCAATCGCGGCTTCGACATAGGCGATGGCATCGGCCAGCGTAAACGCGACCTCTTGAACCGCATCGCAGCCCGCCTCGCGAATGTGATAGCCGCTGATCGAAATAGTGTTCCACTGCGGTAGCTCGGCATGGCAGAAACGAAACAGATCGGTGATCAAGCGCAGCGACGGACGCGGCGGATAGATATACGTGCCCCGCGCCATGTATTCCTTGAGGATGTCGTTCTGTACCGTGCCGCCGAGAGACTTGCGCGGCGTGCCCCGCTCGTCCGCGACCGCGATGTAAAATGCCAGCAGCGTGGTGGCCGTGGCGTTAATGGTCATCGATGTCGTTATCTTGTCGAGCGGCAGCCCATCTAGCAGCACACGCATATCTGCCAGGCTGGCGATCGAGACCCCAACGCGACCGACCTCGCCGCGCGATAGCGCATGGTCCGGGTCGTGGCCCATCTGCGTCGGCAGATCAAACGCCACAGACAGGCCAGTCTGGCCGCCTGCCAACAGGTACTTGTAGCGACGGTTCGATTCCTCGGCACTGCCAAAGCCGGCGTACTGACGCATGGTCCACAGCCGGCCGCGGTACATGGTCGACTGCACACCGCGGGTATACGGATATTCGCCCGGCAGACCCAGCGCCACGCCATCCCCGGAAGCACTGGTTTCTTCGTCGCTGCACCGCGGTGCGTCCTGACTGGTATAGACATCTTGGATTTCGATACCAGCGTCCGTTTGAAACCGCGACCGACGCAGCGGCGAGCGTGACATCTGACGAGCTAAGCGCTCGCGCCATGCGAGCAAGCGCCGGGCAGCACTGCCGGAACGTTCGTTGCCGGAACGCTCGATAGGTGATCCGTCGGCCGCTGCGGGTGCAGCGGTTTTCTTTGATGAGGCCTGTGCAGGATCTTGTGTCGACATCGGCACGAAGCTATCACGCTGGCTGGCCGCCTACCACGGTGTGTAACGAAGTCAAGCAGGGTGCGCCCTAGGCCCTCTTTCCGTCTGAGAAATCGCCCGCACAGTTATTTTTTCACGACTCGGACGGACGATAGACGGGCGCTTTGTGTCCTTGCTACACTGAAGACCCCGCGTGTCGACGCGCGCCACATTAGGAGGGGTCTGTGGCAGAGCAACAGGGCAGCAAGCAGTCCACCCAGGCGAACCAGCCGGCCATCGATACCGATAGCGACTGGCTCAATGACTTTGGCGGTGGGTTTGAAAACCCGCTCGACGATCTAGAAGCAGCGGCCGGTCAGCCCGCCCAAAGTTCCATTCCCAACCCGACGGCGCAGGCAGCCAATGTGCCAGCCACGTCGCCAGCCACAGCACCCGCTGCACCGGCAGCCGCCGCCGCGGCTTCCAGTCGGCCACCCAGCCAACCCGCTACGCAGACACCTGGCATCACCGCCAGCAAGGCCGCAAGCGGAGAGCATCGGCCCGTCGCTGCTGCACAAAGCGCGGCGCCTGTCAGCCAAGCCAATAATGAACAGCGCGAGCGCGAGGCGTTCAACCGCGATGCCCAGCGCTTGGCCAATGCGCGCGACTGGCATGCGCTAGCCACGCTGATGCGCAACGCCATCGACAACGCCAGTTGGACAAAGCCGACCGAGGTACGCACCACGCTGCTCGCTGATTCGGCGCGCATGTATCGCGATCGCTTGAACGACATCGCGAGCGCTGAGCTGCAGTTCCGCAAGCTGCGCGATCTGGTTCCCAATCATCCCGAGGCTCTCGACTTCCTGACGCAGCGCTATCGCGAGCGTGGGGACTTCCGCGCTCTATACGATCTGCGGGCGGGCGCCATCGAAGCGACCTGGGATCCACAGCAGCGATTGGAATGGACGCGCGAGGCCGCTGCGATTGCCGCCGATCAGCTGCACTCTTCCGATCTGGTGATCGACGCGTGGGAACGCCTGTTCCGTCTAGGCGATGCCGAGGATGTCGCGGCTAGCGCGCTTTCGGAAGTGTATCGCCAGGCTCGACGCTGGGATCGCTTGGCCGATTTCCTGTCGCGTCGCGCCAGCACGCAGTCTGGCACCGCGCAGATCGTGCTTCTGCGCGAGCTGGCCGAGGTCTATCTGTCTGGGCTTTCGCAGCCAGAGCGCGCCGCCGAAGTGCTCGCGATGGTCTTGGCGACGCGTCCGCACGATCCGATAGCCAACCTGACCTTGGCGCGTGTGCATGCAGCTCGCAAAGACTGGGAAGGCTTGTCGCAGCTAGCCACCCGCAGCTTGGATGGCTGTGATGCGGCCACGCAGCTTGATGTGCGAAGAGTGATCGCCGAAGCCCTGCGCGGAGCAGGAGAGCTGAAGCGCGCAGCCGTCGTGTATCACCTGATCCTCGAAGTCTCGCCGCACGAAGCCGATGCGTGGAGAGGCACCGAGGAATATCTGGTCGCGTACAACAAACTGGAAGCCCTGGTCGCATTCCTAGCCCGCCGCGCCGAGCTGGCCAGCACAGAGGAAGAGCGTGCCGGTCTGCTGGGACGCGCAGCCCAGATCGCGGCGCAGCAGCTCGACAACCCGCGCATGGCCATCAACCTGCAAGAGCGGCGAGCCAATTTGGCCTGCTCGCGGGCTGAGGCCATGAACGCTCTGGTCACGCTGTACGACGCGATTGGCGAAGAAGGCCAAGAAGGTCTGCGCAGCGCGCTGGAACGACAGCTTGCACTAACCGCCAATCCGCAGACCCGCATCGAGCTGCTGCGTCGCTTAGGCGCGCACTCGATGCATCGGCTGCACGACGATGAAAGTGCCGAGACCTGCTGGCAGCAGCTGTTGTCCGCAGTGCCCGATGATCGCGAAGTGCGCGAAGAGCTGGCGGCTCTGTACCGCAAGCGTGGCGACTTTGCCGCTGTCGATCGCGCGCTCAACGCGCAGGCATGGCGCAGCCGAAGCAATGCTGAGCTCTTGGCAATCTGGCGGGCCGCCGCTCAGAACATGCAAGAGAACATCGGCGACTCGCGCCGATCCGTCGCCGCCTGGCAGCGCGTGCTGGATCTGGCGCCTGGCGATGCCACGGCTCTGTCCGCGCTGATTCCGCACTACCGCACGCAGGGCAGGACCCGCGATCTGATCGCCGCTCTGGAAGCCGAGCTGCGCATCGCCACGACGCTCGAACAGCGCGTCGCATCGTGCATGGAGATCGCTCGCCTGTGGGAAAGCGAAGGCGATCGGGCCGCCGCGATTGCCTCGCTGGAACGCGTGCTGCGTTGGTCCCCCGCCTGCACCCCCGCACTGCAAGCCTTGGCTCGGCTGCGCATCGACGAGCCGAGCGTGCTTCTGGGCGCAACAGACGTGGCGCTGGCTACACTGGGTGAAGAAGCACCTCGCGCGCTGCGCAGTGCCGAGCTGCAGCTAGTGCCAGCAGAGGACACGCTGGGTCGCTTCTTTGCGCTGCGCCGCTTGCTGCAGGCCCTGGGACCTGACTCCGGCCTGCGATCACAGCTATTCCGCGCGGCAGCGGATGCCAATGCATTTGGCGAACTGGCTGCTCTGATCACCGATCTGGCCGCTGCGGCCCCTGATACCGATTCACGATCCGGGTTCCTGCATGAGCTGGCGGCGATCTTTGAAGAAAAGCTTCAGGATCCGCTGCGCGCGTTCGTGACACTAAATGTCGCGCGACAAAGCACGTTGTCCGGCCGCGATCTCAGCGAGATCCAGCCGCTTTTGCGCTTGGCCGAAACCACGGGTCGCATCGAAGACGCACTCGCGCTCTTGGAAGTGGCGACGGTGGCCAGCGCTCCGATCGAGCTGCGTCGCGCCGCTATCGCGAAGCGCTTGTCGCTGTGCGAGACCCGGCTAGGCAGTGCTGAGCGCGCGTTCTATGAAGCGGTGCGTCTGGTCCGCCTGAACCCCCACGACGCGGTGGCCCTAGCCGAGGTACGTCGCTTGGCTGCGGCAGCCAAGCTGTGGCGTTCGCTGGATGCGCTGTACGCCGAGCTATGGGATCGCGCCGAGACGCTGGGCGAGCGCATCGCCATCGTCCGCGCCCGCCATGCACTCGCCGCTGGTGAGCTGGCGAATCCGCTCGCTGCACTCGATCATTTGCTGGTCCTTTATCGCCTGGACCCCGCGCAGGCAGGACTGGAAGATCAGCTGCTGGCAGCGGCCGAGGCACAAGGTGTTTGGCGTCGTGTGCTGCCGATCATCGAAGCCAAGGTACGCGCGGCGGCAAGCTCAGGTGACGAACCAAACCAAGCCGCTGCCGATCTATCGCGGGTGGCGCAGTTGTATGAAGAGCGCTGCCAGGATCGCACGCGCGCCTTCGATCTGTACGCCGAAGCCTTGGTTCTGTCCGAACAGCCGCTGCCAGCGGCCGAGACACGACTGCAAGCGTTAGCGGACGCAGCCCTCTTGCCAGTGCTCGGCAATGTGCTGCGCACAGTGGCGGCGCGGACGCAGGATCACGAGCGCGCTCATGATCTGTTGGTGCGGATCGCCGCGATGTACGAATCGATCGGCCAGCTCGATCTGGCCCGCGATATTCACCAGCGCATCGTGCAGATCTCGCCCAAGTCGATTCCGTCGCTGCGCGTCCTGATTTCGTACCGGCGCGAGCGCGAGCTGCATCGCGAGCTGCGTGATGGCTTGCAGCAGCTAGCTGCCGCCCTGGTCGACACATCGCAGGCCGAACGCATCGCCATTCAGCTTGAGATCGCAGCGCTGTCCCAAGAAAAGCTGGGCGATGCAGAAACGGCGCTGTCGACCTATGCACAGATCTTGGAGGTCGATCCACAGAACGCTGCCGCTCTGGATGGCATCCGCGCGCTGACCGCTGGCACCATCCCGCCCGCCTTGGAGCTGCGCCGCTTGCGCATCGAGCTTGCTCGCGCCAGCGGCCAACAGCGCATTGATATGTTGCTGTCATGCGCCCGCTTGCAGCGCGATGATCTCGACGATCCCGAAGGTGCGCTGCAGACCCTGCGCGTGCTGCTGGGCGAGACTGGACCGACGGGCCCCGGCTATGAGCCGCTTTCGCAGGCTCTGCGTACACGTGGCGCGTGGGCCGAGCTAGCTGAGCTGATCGAGTCGCGCGCCAACGCGGCCGAGCTAGGTGAAGCGCAGGCGGAAATCCTGGGACAAGCCATCGCGTTGGCTGAAGAACACACCGCAGCTGTCCCTGCGGCACAGCGCGAGCGTCTGTACCGCGCGCTTCTGCTTCTGCGTCCTGAAGATGACGAGCTGCGCTGGCGCCTCTTGCGCTTGCTGCGCGACGGTGGTCGGTATCAGGAACTCGCCGACGAGCTGGCCGGCTTGGCTGCCCCAACACGCCACGCCTTCGCCGATGCGCAGTCGCTGCGCTTCTTTGAAAACGAGCTGACGCGCCTCTTGGATCTGCGTCTCGGCCGCAGCACTCATGCCGAAGCGCGCCTGACCACACGTGCTGAGCGATCGCCGCAGGATCCCGAGCCACTTCTGTGGTTGGCGTCGATCCGGTTGCGCAAGGGCGAACGCGCGGCATACATGAGCCTGCGCGAGCGTCATGCCAAGCTCTTGCCCGCCGCTCTGGGGGCACTTTCGCTGTGCCACTTGGCCGAGCTGTGTGATGACCAAGGCGGCACACCCGAGCAGGTGCTCGCGTACTACCGCACGGCGCGTACGCTGGATCTCGATTGCAAGCCTGCGGCCGAAGGTATGAAGGCTCTAGGACGGCGCATCAAGACCTGGCGACAAGCGGCGGCCTTGCTGCCGGATCCCGATGAGCGCGAGCTGTCACCCGCCGCTCGTTCAACGCGCCTGCGGCAAAAAGGCCTAACTGCTCTTGATCCCAAGCAGGCCGTGTCGTGGCTTGAGCGAGCCATCATCATGACCCCCGACGATTTTACGGCGTGGGATGCGCTGGCCGAAGCCTGCATCAAAGCGGGCGATCTGTCGCGTGCAGTCTATGCTCGCCGTGAAGCACTGGCAGCGTTCGGCCGCGTGACACCGCCGGGCCCGGACACTGTTAGCAGTCACGCTGCACGCATCGAAGAAGTGGCCTCGACCTTGCGGCAAGCGGGCGATGAAACGGAAGCAGAGCGCCTGTTCGTGCGGGCGCATGCGTTGGATCCGTCGCTACCGCGTGCGGCACTGGCCGTCGCTGAGTCGCGCCTTACAGCCGGTCAAGTTCAGGTTGCCTACGAGCTATACGAACACGTGCTGCACGGTGGCGTCGCGCTGAGCCCAGCCGATCGCTTGCGCGCGACCTACCAGCACGGACTTCTGGCTGCGCAGCAAGGCCGGCGCGATCAAGCCATCGCCGATCTGCGTGCGGGTCTGCAGATCGATCCGCTGCATCCAGGTCTGTTGCAAGCCTTGGCCGATGTCTTGGCCGACACCGATCGTCCCGCATCGGCTGTGCAGCACTATGAGCAAGCTCTGCTGGTGGCAGCGCAAGCCGAGCAACGCGGTCGTTTGTACGCGCGCTTGGCTCGCATGTGGGACGGCCGGCTGCACGAAGCCGACGAGGCCGGTGTCTGTTATGACCTGGCGGTGCGCGCAGGCGTCTCGGATGCAGACGTCATGCGCAGCGCGCTTTCGTACTATCAGCGCAGCGGCCAAAGCGAGCGCGCCGCGTCGATCATCGATGAGCTATTACAGCGCACGACCGCTGCTGAAGAGCTGGCCGCACTGTGGACACAGCGAGCGCAGCTTGCGCTAGACGTGGACGAAGGCAAGGCCATGGAAGCCTTCGACATGGCGCTGTCGTACGATCCGGCGTACACGCCTGCCGTCGATGGCCTGCTGACCGTGTTAGAGCGACGCGGCGAGTGGCAGCAAGTAGTCGACATTCTGGAAGCACGTGCCGATGGCAGCCCAGCGCCAGAGCGTACGCGTGCGCTGCGCCACTTGGCGCGCGTATCGCGCAATCAGCTTGGTGACCGCGAGCGGGCCGCTAGCTATCTGCGCACGGTGATCATGCTGTCTCCTGAGCGCGAGGACTATCAGCAGCTGATGGAGCTCTTGCCGGACTCGCCAGAAAACCAGCTAGAACGGCAAGAGCTAACTGCGGCGCTGATCGCGCTGGGCGAGCCTGCTATGCCAATGCTGCTGGAGCTAGGTCAGCGCATGGCTGCAGCGGGCCGAAGGCGCTATGCCTGGGCCATCCTGTCGCCCCTGGTGACGGCGGTCTATTCCGACGCGACACTGAAAGCGACGGTTATGGCCCTGCGTAAAGAGTTCGAGAAGCCGGATCTGCCTTCGCTGGTCAGTCGCGAGACGCATCGCCGCGTTTTGCCGGCACCGCTTTCACCGGCCCTGCTCGATGTGCTGGAGACCATCGATCGCCAGATCGCAGCCGCATATCGTTCACCCGAGTCCTTGGGCCATGCCCGCGCCACGCGTCTGGATCAGAAGACCGGCATGGGCAAGGTCTTTCTGGCGATTGCCGAGCGTTTGGGCCTTGAGCACGCGCACCTGACGCGCATTGACGAGCTAGCTGAACCGTTCCGATTGATGAACGACGACCACTTGCACGTGCTGGTGCGCAGCGAGCTTCTGGTGTCGATGTCGCCGGGAGAAATTCCCGCGCTGTTCGCGCTGGCGCTGGAACAAGGACGCCCCGGTCTGCGCCTGTTTTCGCAAGGCAGCCAGGAAGAGCGGCAGCGCTGGACATCTGCGCTGCTCGCTGCTGCGGGCATTCTCAACAGCGACGATCCTCTGGCCGCGCAAGTCAGTGAAGCGATCGGTCCCGAAGGTCGACGCGCGCTGCAAGAATCTGGGCTGAACAGCGACCTTGAGACCGCGACTCAGCGACTCAGCGAAGCCGCCGCCGAGACCGCGCGCCGCGTATCGTTCCTCGTTGGCGGTGAGCTGCGTATGGCGGCCCGCCTGCTCTCGCGCATCGACGAGTCACTGCCCAAGCCACCCAGCGCCGGCAAGCTGGAGGATCTGTCCGAGTACTTCAGCAGCGTGCCCGCCCTGCGCAGCCGCGTCGCTTTCGTCCTCTCTCCCACCTGCGCCGCGCTGTTCGAATAGCTCTCGTACCGCAGACTGAAGCGCGACCTGGCACCTCGCGGGTCGCGCTTCTCTTATCCGCCTCGCAGCAAGCGATACAGCGCCGACGTCGACAGATAGCGCGCTTTTAAGAGTCCGATCTGCAGATCCGCACCGTCGGGCAAGGCAACGCCGGGACCGTTTGGCAGCACGGTGGTCGGCCCGACTTTGGTCGGGTTGCGGGTCTCATACGAAGCAAGCTGCGCGCTCGTGCCTTGCTGCGTGATGTACGCGTGAACCTTGGACACCGATGGGTTGTCCAGCACCACGTCGTTGTTCGCGGCGCGACCGATCAGGACGCGATCGGTCCACGGATTACGCGTTGTCTTGATGATCGCGTATAGCTCGTATCGCTGCGGGTTCGTGCGCACATCCCCGTCGAGGATGCGCAGCAAGGCAGGGTTCAGCGCACCCGCCGAAAGCTGTGCCCCAGGCGCAATGGTGTCAAAGACCATGCCGCGGGACTGTGCGGGCTTTGCTGCTTCAACAAGCAGCCAGAAGTGCGGATATGCCGCGATGAACTGCGGTAGCGTCCGCTTTGCAGCTTCCGTAGTCACTTGCTGTAACGGAATGCCGGCCACGCGTTCTCTCTTGGCGCCGCGATCAGCCCTGCAGGTCCGTTGAAGACTCGCTGGATGCCGGCTGATCATCGGCCTCGGCAGCGGGCGTCGACGAAGGCTCTTGCCCAGCCGCTCCGTCGTCTGCTGGGCTGTCCGCTCTGCTGGCCTCGCTCGCTTCGGCGAGGTCTTCTGCTGCGTGCTTCTCATCGACAGCCACCGGCTCCAAAGCGGGCTCGCCCGCTTCTTTTGCGGCGTCGTTGGGCGCAGACACAAGCGCGCTGCCCACCGGGCCATTGCCCGCGGTGCCGCCAGCGTCCGCATCTTCGGAAGCAGCGCTCACAGCCGCGGTCTCGATGACAGCAGGCGAAAAGGGCGCGGTCACGCTGGGCGCCGCGGGCTCAGCCGGTGTCGCGCCGCTTGAGGTATCGCCAAGCTCTGCGATCAGGCGCTGAAACGGCTCTGAAATATCGCGCCCCATGCCCGCGAGATAGCTCTCCATCGCCGACAGCATGCGCCGCACATCGAGCTTGTCGCGCGCCGTCCGCACGATCGCCCGCGCCGCGTGCAGTGCCGCTTGGTGACCGACCACATCAACCCCTTCGCCGGCATGAGGAAGCTGTGGCTCGATGCCGCGTGCCAGCTGAAAGGTGTACGCGCGGACAAAGCCAATCAGGTGAGCATTTAGTCTCTCGATCGTGGTCGGCAGCGCCATATACGTGTCTCTCCTTGTCGCGGCCCCAAAGCAGGCCCCCGGTGCATCCCCATGCTTCGTTGCGCCCTCTGGCTGCCGCGCCACAGACTGCAGGACCCTAGGGGGCGGCAAATGAGGGCTTTCGGACCATAAAAAATACATGATCTGAATTACTTATTCTATGAATTTCACGATAAAATAACCGC
>CAZKOY010000179.1:0-10483 GCA_964554495.1 uncultured Myxococcales bacterium | reverse complement strand
TGCTGTCGGCCAAGGATCAAGAAGGCGACAAGGTGCTGGCGCTGTCCTTGGGCGCGGATGACTACATCACCAAGCCGTTTGGTCTGGCCGAGCTTTTGGCGCGCGTGCGGGTGGGGCTGCGGCGCGGCAAGCGACAGCGCAGGCCGCCGGCTTCGACGGGAAAAACGGGGGGACGCATCCAGATCGATCTGGCGGGTCGGCGCCTTTTGGTGGCGGGTGAAGAGGTCGAGACGACGGCAAAAGAGTTCGATCTGCTGCATCTGTTTATGGGGCATCCGGGGCAGGTGCTAAGCCGCGAGCAGATCATGGAGCGGGTCTGGGGCGAGCACTGCACGCTGCGCACGATCGACAACTTCGTGCTGCGCCTGCGCAGCAAGATCGAAGCAAACCCCGAGACGCCGGTCTTGATCGAAACAGTGCGCGGCATCGGTTATCGCTACAACCCCGAGCGCTGAAGCGGCGCGCGGTGCGCTCGATCAGGGCTGTGCTTTCTTGCGCCAGGCCGCAAGGTCGCGAATGCCGGGGCCTGTCCAGCCTTCGATCAGATCGGCCCAGGCCTGGCGGGCCTTTTTTCCGAGGGTGGCTTCGTAGCGATCGCCGCTGTCGCCTGCGCGATAGGCATCGCCTTGCACGGCTTCAAACAGACCGACCACGACCAGGTTTTGCGCCGGGTCGTCTCCGTGGGTGAGCACGTGCTCGATGGCCGCGAAGATGCCCTGCATAAAAGGGGCGCGGCAGCCGCTTTGGAAGGCCGCGAAGTGACGATGGCCAAGCTCGGCGATGCCAGGGTAGTCAAGCCAGGCCGCGCGCCTGCGCTCGCGGAAAAGATGGGACGCAAAGCGTGGCCAGGCGGCGGCAAAGCAGGCGAGGGCGCCGTCATGGCCGCGGGGCTGTGGTGGAAACGGCTGCGAAAACTCGCGTCCCGGCGGCGGCAGCGAAAGGCAGGCGGCGAGCGCGCTGGGCAGGTGTGATGGATCGATATAGCCGTGCTGCACAGCCCAGCGCAGGATGGCCCAGGTCTTCTTGCGCGAGCGCCAGCCCCGTCGACCGCGTGGCGCCGGCAGCAGGCGGACGAGCAGCGCGGCGCGGGCTTCCATCGCGATCGCCGGATGCACCAGCGCACAGCACACGGCATCGTGCGCGTCATAGCGGCGCGAGATCTTGGTACCACGCGGGGTATCGCCGCCATACTGCGCGCTCGCGATCTGGATCAGCGCCGCGGCGTCGAAGACTCCGGCCGAGGCGAGAAGCAGCCGTGCGAGCTTGGCCTTGGGGCGCGGAAACAGCCCCGGCCACACCACCTGCCCCGGTGAGCCTTGGGCTGCGATGTGAAGCTCGGCAAGCTCGCCGTCGCTCACCTTTGGCAGGGGCCCATGCGGTGGAAACGGCGAGCTCGCGAGGAACGAAGCGAGGGTCGTGATGGGACCTAGCTCGACTTCTTGCGCGAGGCCATCACCGCCTGGAAGGTGGCGTCGCGCTCGGCCCAGATCTTCTGCACGGTGGGACGCTCGCCGAGGAGCTTCATGTAGCCTTCGACCTGCGGGATGCCGGCCAGGATGTCTTCGCCATAGATGATCTTGGTGACGAGCGAGATCAGCGGGAAGTGAACGGCGGCGCAGCAGTCGGCCAGCGTGAATTCGTTGCCGGCCAGGTACGGGCTGAACTTGGCCAGGTGGGTAAAGGCGCGCAGGCCCTTGTCGAGATCGCGCTTGACCTCGGCCTTGGTCTCGTCGGATGCGCTGCCCCCGAACAGCGCCGCACCCAGCAGACGACGGGCGACCAGCTCGATGTGAAGCTCAAGCACCTGGATCAGCTCGCGAACCTTGGCGCGAGCGTATGGATCGGCGGGATACAGCGACTTTTCGGGGAAGCGATCTTCGAGGTACTCGCAGATGACCTGGGACTCACAGATCAGGCCGTGCTCGGTCTCAAGAAACGGAATCTTGCCCATCGGCGAGCGGGCGAGAAGCGCTGCATCCTGCGAAGGGAATACCGATGCATCGTCCTTGTACTCGATGCCCTTTTCCGCCGCGGCCAAGCGGACCTTGTTGTAGTAGTTGCTGATCGGGAAGCCACAGATCGTGATCATGGGTGTTTGACTCCTTGGGGAGCTTTCAATGTACGGGAAGTCGCCCGCGGAGTGTAGAGGCCCGATTTCAGACGGTACCGCATGAGAATCGGCGTGAACTCGCCTTGCGGCGGCGGCTCTTCATCGCGGTAGTCGAAATAGATGCACAGGCCGCGCGCTTGTGCGCTCTGCGGCACGCGAAGCTGCAGGGTATGAACGCCGCGGGCAAGCTGCAGGCGCAGTGCATCCGCGGTCAAGACAAGCTGCCGCCGCTCGCCGCTGCCATCGTCAGGAGGCGCCGCAAGCGAGCCAACGAGCGCACCATCGATCCACACCTGCACGAGCGAGCCGCCATCTTTGGGGGCGGGCGTGACCGGCCACTCGGACGAGACACGCAGCTCAAGCTCGACGGCAAGCACGACATCGCCTGCGGCCAGCGGCGGCGCGGCAAAGCGATATGTCCACTCGCCATGGTCCGCGCCATAGACATGCGAGGCCTTGCCGCCCGTCCAGGCGCCCTCGCGTTCCCAGGCGGCGCGGAAAAACGCAGTCGGCGGAATGGCCAAGAGCGCATAGCTCGGATCGGGACGCGACCAGCTTGCGTGCGGCTGGCTCTGCGGTCCTGATTTTTCGACGATGGGATCGTACAGAAGCTGCGTCTGAAGGCCGCTGTGCTGCGCGGAAAGCAGCCGCGGATTTTCGGGACCAAAGACCTCGGGGCCGCCGCGCCGCAGCTCGCCAGCCAGGGTCGAAAGAGCTTGGCGTACGTCGCTGGTGTCGGGGTGATCGATGTGGATGCCGAAGTCGCGAACCTTGTTGCCCCACAGCTGATACGGCTCGTACAACCAGACCAACGCGCCGCTGCCGCGGTTGCGAAAGTGCTGGCGCAAAAAGCGGGTAAACCAGCTTGCTCGTGGGCGGCCGTATAGCTGCTTTGCGCCGTCGGTGCGAAAGCCGAACTCGCCGATGATGGGGGGCTTCTTGACGACAAAGCGACACAGCGCCGCGCGATCGTCCAGCAGATCCCAGACGCGCTTTTCGCCCCGTCCGCTTGCGAAGCCTTCGATGCTTTCGGGATAGATATGGCTGTCGCAGAGGTCGACTTCAGGAAGCTGCTGAACGCGCAGCCACTCGGCGCGCTCGCGTCGCAGGGTATAGCCCAAGGCGCCGGCCGAGATCAGGTGGTTCTTGTCGTGCTCGCGGATGAGCGCCGCCATCTCGCGGATCCACGCGATGCGGGCCCGCTGTCCGGTGTCGCTGAAGATCTGCGACTCGTTCATCAGCTCCCAGCCAAAGATCGTTGGATCGTCGACATAACGGATGCCGGTGACGGTGTTGCGACGCAGAAGCAGCTTCAGCAGGCCGGCACGAAAGAACTCGCGCGTGCGCGGGTGCGAATAAAACGCCTCTTGATGCAGGCCCCAGTTTGCGGCGCCGGTCCAGCGCAGATACATCGGCGCCCCGCCATAGTCAGACCAGTTGTTCGACAAGGTCAAAAGGACGCGGATGCCATGCAGTCGCGCGATGGCCAGCACGCGATCGAGAAGCAGATAGCTGTCTTCGATGAAGCCATACGGCCCGGCGCGAAAGAGCTGAAATTTGCGCAGCCAGGCGTCGGCGTCTTCCATGCCTTCGCCCAGGGCCCAGACGCGCGCCACAGTCAGACCATCGTCGGCGAGGGCGGTGATCAGATCCTGGATGCGAAAGCGATTCACATCGCCGTGCAGCGGATCGATGTTGGCGCCCAAAAAACGAAACGGTCGCTCGCCTAGGACCAGCTCTCCTCGACGCGAGCGTACGAATTCACCGCGGATGATTGGTTCATTTCGCGGTGGTTCAGCTCGCGGTGGTTCAGCTCGCGGTGGCTCGCTGCGCGAGGGGTTCTGAGAGCGCTGCAGAGCCTGTGCGACTGCGGTCTGCGCCGCGACACCTGACGTCTGCGCGACCGCTGCAAAAAAACACAGCCCCCATGCGATGGGGACCACACGACGAAAGCAGCCGTGAAAGAGGCGCGGCATCGCTTACTGCGCGCGGCGAAACAGGCGATACACCGGCCAGCCCAGAAGCACGATCGCCAGGCCATACAGCGCGCTCTTTTTGTCGCCTTGCACGATGTACACGACGAAGAACAGCGCCACCGCAATGAACAAAATCGTCGTCGCGGGATAGCCCAGCGTGCGATAGGGGCGCTCGGCCGCGGCTTGCTTGCGTCGCAGAATCGGTACGCAGGCGGCAGTCAGCGCTCCGAACAAAAGCGATGCAAACGTCGTGTACGTCAGCAGGTCGTCATAGCGACCCGACACCGTCAGCGCCGCCGACCACAGCGCCAACATCAGTAGCGCGGAGCTGGGAGCCCGCTTGTGGTTCAGTCGCGCCGCTCCACGAAAGAACAGGCCGTCTTGCGCCATGGCGTACAGCACGCGCGCTCCGCCGAGGATCATGCCGTTGATGCAGCCAAAGGTAGATACCAAGATGGCCGCGGCGATCATCTTGGCGCCGGTCTCGCCACCGAACAGCAGGCGGGCCGCCTGGGCTGCGACGCGATTTTCGGGAATTGCGGCCATCGTCGGCAGCGGGAACAGATACAGATACACGGCGGCTGCCCCCACATAGGTCAGCGTCGTCACTAGCGTGCCCAGAACCAAGGCGCGGGGCAGGCTGCGCTGCGGCTCGCGGATCTCGGATGCGGCAAAGGTGACCGTGCTCCATGCGTCGTAACAGAACAGCGCCTTGCTGGCCGCGACCCCCAGCGCGCCCAAGAACAGCGGATGCGTGGCCGTGCTGGGCACCGAGTCTGAAAACAGCGGCGAAAAGTTCGCGCTACTGCCACCCGTCGAGCCACCAAAGATCAGACCGGCCGCCACCAAGGCCCACAGCGCTAGTAGCTTCAGGCCGGTGAAGGCCGTCTGCACGCGGGCTCCAGCTTCGACGCCGCGCATGTTGATATAGGTCAGAACGGCAATCGTCAGAAGTGCCACCACCGTCGCTGTGCTGATGTTCACAATCCCCAGTGGCCCCAAGGGCAGCGAAGCCAAGACGTGACTTTCGCCAATGGCCGGAAAGAACACGCCCAGGTACTTGGCAAAGGCAATGGCGACGGCGGCGATGAAGCCCGACTGAATCACGAACAGCAGCGTCCAGCCGTACAAGAAACCAGGCAGCGGTCCCAGCGCGCGACGCAGATAGACATACGGACCGCCGGCTTCCGGCATCATCGCGGCAAGCTCGGCAAAGGACAGCGCACCAAGCAGCGTGTACACGCCGGCCAAAATCCACAGGCCCAGGTATACGCCTGGTGCGGCGATGTTGCGCGCCATCAGCGACGGAGCAATGAAGATGCCCGAGCCGATCATGCTGCCGACCAAGAGCGCCGCCGCATCGATCACGCTCATGCTGCGCGTGAGTTTCTTGTCTGAAGAAGCCGGGGCTTGTTCCGCTGTCATGGCGATAAAAAATGGGGGAAGGAGGAAGACGGCGCGGCTCGTTCGGCCCCATCGCAAGAGGCCCGGTCTGTAGGCCGCGTCTCGTCGAGGTTGGCCAGGCGATCGAGCTTATCGCAGGCATCCCCCCCGTCTATTTTTTCCTTTGCAACGGACTTGACCGGCTGCAGGGCTGTGGCGATGCTGCCGCGCCATGGTGCCCGTGCCTTTTGCATCGGATGTGAGCGAGTCTGGTTCGTCGCTTCAAGCGTCTGGTTCGTCCTTTCGCGAGTCGCGATTTCCGTACGCGGGCCGCTTTGTCGTCTTGGAAGGCATTGATGGCGCCGGAACGACGACGCAGCGCGAGCGCTTGGCAGCATGGCTTGCGGGACAAGGCTACGTCGTTCATTGCACCGCCGAGCCGACGTCGGGCCCGGTCGGTACGCTGATCCGTCGGCTGCTTTCGGCGCAGGCTGAGCCGTTCGATCCCGAGGCGATGGCGCTTTTGTTCGCCGCTGATCGCCGCGATCACATCGCCCGCGAGATCCGCCCGCAGCTAGAACGCGGCGCCATCGTCATCAGCGATCGCTATGTTCTTTCATCGCTGGCCTATCAGACATCAGCCGGCGTGCCGCGCGATCTGGTGTGGCAAGCCAACCATGGTGGCAGCGGCTTGCATGAGCCCGATCTGACACTGTTTGTGCAAGTGCCGGTGGGCGTCGCCGCCGATCGCCGTGCCAAGCGGGCCAGCGCAAAAGAGATCTATGACGATCTGCCCGTGCAAGAGCGGGTCGCCGCGGCCTATGCCCGCGAGGCGGAAGCCTTGGCAGCGCGCGGGCGGGACTGCCGCTTTGTCGACGGCGCCGGCACACCCGAGCAGGTCGAGATGCTGCTGCGAGCCGCGATCGAAGCGATCCTGCCGGCTCTTCCATCTGCCATCGAGACCGGCTCTGCGTGATACTGATGCGATGATGCAGCGAGTGGTTGCCTGGTCGGGTGGGGCCTTGCAGACGCGGCTTTTTTTCTGTCTTGCGCTGGGCTGCTTGGGCCTGCCGGACATCGGATGCAAGAGCGCGGGCAGCGATGCAGTGCGCAAGACGTCACCCCGAGTGACGTGGCCAGCGGACGCGGTATTTCAGGGCTATCCCGTCATTCACTGTTCACGTGATGACATCCCTTCGGCCTATGTGCGCGATATGGGCAAGAACGGCCAAAGCGAAGCCGTCGCCCGCGAGTCATACACGACGACGCGAGAGCTTGTGCTGACAACGCTGAACTTGTTTCTGGCCACCGGTCGCTGGGCGGGAGAGCGAGCGCAGATCTCGGCCACGCGCGATCCACCGCGTCCGGGTGCGCCGAATGAGTGCCGCATGTTCGAGCTAGCTCTCGCCGATGAGATCACGCTGCGCTTGCCGCCGAGCGTCAGCGGTGCGCCATACATCGCGCCGATCGCCATGGTGGGTTATGACTACGAGCCGGCTGAGAATGCGAAGAGCGCTGCCCACATCAGCGTACGCATCGCGGCGCTTCTGGCTCGCGGCAATGGGCAGGTGTTGCGCACGCTGGCCGTCGTCGCGCGCAGCCCCGTGGCGCAGATCGCACCGCACTTTCAAGAGCGCCCCAGCCAAGAGATCGCGCAGGACCTGACGGAACAGCTTGCAAAGAAGCTTGCGCAGGCACTCGCGGAATAGCGGCTATTCAAACAGCAGGCGCGAATAGCGCTCGACCCAGTCTTCCCCGAAGAGCTTGCGCAGCGGAGCGCGGGTGCGCGGGCCATTTTGATGGAAGGCCCAAAAGAACTGCTCTTGCGGCGCTTGTGAGCGACCGGGCGGTGCGTCGGTAAGCTCGCTGAGGTACGCGGCCAAGCCCTGCGACAGCGCGGCGAAGCCTTCTTCGACTTGTCGCGGGCGCAGCTTGGCATGCAGACCATGCGCCGAGCCCAGCTTCGCCGACCACGCAGGTCCAGGGCCGCTGCCCAGGCGAAAGAACGTCGTACGCGCCGACTTCAGCGCCTCGCGCGTCTGCCAGTCTTGGCCATAGACATCGGCATTGACCGAAATGCGCCATGGCAGTGCCATCAGATCCGACGCAAAGCAGGGCGCATCCAGATCGGTCTGCGGCAGCAGCGTCAGCGCCAGGCCCTCAAGCACCGTCGGCACAGCGACGTGTGAAAGGACGATCTTACGCAGCTTGTCGGTGCGAAAGGCCTGCGTGCGAATGCTGCCCAAGCCCAAGGTCGCGCGCTTTTCAGAAAGGTCGGAATCAAGCGGCAGCGGCTCCAAGCTTAGCTGTTCGGACAGGCGGGCGCGCAGGCCGGCCACCATGCCTTCGACGTCGACTTCGCGACGGGCCCGCAGGTCTTCTTCCAGCGTGCGGGCGCGGTGCGTGGCCTCGGCCAGAAGCTGCTTGCCCAGCGCCAAGCCGTGGCCAAGCGAGGCCTCGATCTGCTGCCGCAGCGGCTGTCCGCGATTCTGCCCAGAGTCATCCATGGCGAACACGCTATCACTGTTTGCGGTCCCAGCGACAGAGCGCGCGTGAGTCGGCTGGCTGCGCGCATTTCGCTTGACCCTGAAACTGGGCACGATGCGAGACTGCCGGGCCCATGCTGCGTTGCTTCTCGGTTTCGAACTATCTGTGCTTTGGCCCACCGCTCACGCTGGATCTGCGTCCCAGCCCAGCGACGGAACATTCGGGTACATCGGTCCCGGTTGAGCCCCCGCGGATCGTGCTCATTTCGGGCGCGGGTGCGTCGGGTAAGTCGGCGCTGCTGCGCGCCTTGGGCCTGCTGCGCAACCTGACCTTGGCTGGGCCGCGGGCCCCGCTACCTTTCGTCGCGCATCGCTTTTCGCCACCGGGCCCGACGCGGCTTGCCATCGAAGTGCAGATCGAAGCGGCGACGTGGGAGTATGAGCTCTCATTCGACCCGCAGCAGATCCTGCATGAGCGCCTGTCTGTTCGCGCCGCCCCAGCCGCAGGTCCCGTCGAGACGCGCTCATTGTTTACCCGTCGAGCCGGCGAGCCGGGGCGACCTCCGCTTGTCGATCCGGGAGAGCTCTCGCCCGTCGATGGCAACCGCCTGCGCTTGCTTGCGCAGAGCACACGGGCCGAGCAGCCGCTCTTAAACGAAGGACTGCGTCGCGGTCTGCCCTTGTTTGTGCCGCTGGGGATGTGGCTGCGCGATCGCTTACAGCTTCTTCTGCCCGAGGCGAAGTTCGTCGGCTTGGCGGCCCGTGCCGCTCGCGACCCGGCCTTGCTCGACTTCTTGACGGAGTATCTGTCCGTCGCGGACTTGGGCATAGTGGGTCTGGCTCTGCAGCGCGAGCCGGTGCCGTCGAGCTATTTCCAAAGCCCGGAAGAGCTCGACGAAGTCACCACTGAGCTGACCCGCTTTCCCGACAGCTTTGCCGAGACCGCTGAGGGCGAGCTGATCGCGCAGCCGGCGGCAAGCGGTCCATTCGTCGACATCGAGCGGGTGCGACTGACGCAGACCATTGCCGGCCCCGATGGTGGGCGCGCAGAACTAGCCATCGACGAGCTGCCTGCGACAGCCCGCCGCCTGCTGCATCTGGCGCCGCTCTTTTATGGGACTGGCGAACATGGGACCCCTCCCTGCGCCGTCCTCGACGATCTTGGCGGCAGCATGCGTCCGCAGATCCTCTCTGCTCTGCTGGCCCGCTTTGCTCTGGATGCGGATTTGCCTAGCGGGCGTCAGTTGATCGGTCTTTTGCAGGACTCATCCCCCACAGATCCCGACGGAGAAAACAGCCTAGGCCGGCGCCTGATTTCGACGCTTCGGGCCAAGGCGCCGCAGGTTGGGATTCAGCTTTGGGCGCTGGGCCGCACATCGGCGGGCAGCCAGCTTACCGTCGTCATCTGAACCGGCTGGGCATAGAAAAAATAGTTCAACAGCGACGGAGGGACGCCGAAGCGATCGGGATATTCGCCGGGATGCAGGCCAAAGGCCGTGGCGTCGACATCCAGCAGTCCCATATCCACGTGTTCGATGTCGTGCGCCTGCAGAAGATCGACGGTGCGCTGCAGCCGCTTGAGCAGTGCGGGCGTAAAGACGCCGGGCATCGGTACCTCGCGAAGCTGGGCCAGTGGCTCGACAGCGTCGGGGGTCGTGCTGCTGTCCAGGTCTAGCTCTAGCGCGACTTCCTGCACGCAGGCGGCGCGCGTCAGCGACGAAAGGCACAGGCGCAGATAGCGCTCGCGCAGGTGCTCACTTTCCAACCACAGCGACGGTCGCTTTCCACGTTGGGCTTCATCGCGCAGCTCAATTAGCGACGGCTCGCGCCCCAGACACAGGACATATATGAAGTGGCAAAGATCGTCTTCGCCACCGGGCACGACATAGCAGGGCGTCTTGTTCACCGTCGAAAGCTCATGTGCCAGCGTCAGAAGCTCGGCAGGGCCAACCCCTGCTTCGTCCAGATCGTGGACCTCGGGCTGACCCCAGCGCCTTTGCGGGTAATGTTGGGCGATCAGCACGTCGAGCCGCGCTTTCTGCAGCGCCTTTCGCGGACCGCAGCCGCCTTCCCCGGTGGCGCAGCCGGTCTTGCAGGTTGAACATGCCATGTCCTAACTCCCGCTGTGCCCCAGCGAGCGTAGGGCTGGCGGCTCACTGCGAAAAAAGGCGGACAAGGCGCAGCATTTGCGCCAGCCCATCGCGAGCCGCAGGCCAGCCTGCGCTCGACTGTCATGACGCAGAGCGTTGTCGCGCTTCATGGCCTGCGTTGTTAGCGCGTCCCGCCCATTGCGCGCAACGCGAATCCCAAAAGGCAATGGGAAGCCGGGTTCTCGGACCGGCTGGACCGGAATGGGCTGGGACTCTCTGGGTCGGCGGAAAATGAGCAACAACCAAGCCTTGTTTTCTGACGCTGAAGGCTCTATTTTCGGGCGCGCCAAGGGCCGCTTAGTCCTCGGGTGGGGCCTCAGGAATCTCTTGCCTATCGTGCCGAGAAGATGGTATTAGGCGACATTACATTTGGTAGGA
>CAZKOY010000178.1:0-10639 GCA_964554495.1 uncultured Myxococcales bacterium | reverse complement strand
CTCCCATCCGCCCGCTGCTCAACCATGATGTTGCCGGGCTTGATGTCGCGGTGGATGATCCCCAGTCGATGCGCCGCGTGAATGGCGTCGGCCACCTGCTGCATGAGCCGCACTTTCTGCTCGCGGCTCATCACCGTGTAAAACGTCGCCAGAGGCTGCCCCTCGATAAGCTGCATCGCGATATACGGCTGCCCCTCGACCTCGTCGACTTCGTAGATCTTGCAGATATGCGGATGCTCGATGCGGGCTTGGGCTTGGGCTTCGCGGATGAAGCGTTGGCGTTGGCGCTCGGCGAGGTCGGTTTGCTCAGGCAGGTACAAGAGCTTGATGGCGACGGCACGGTTCAGACGACGATCGGTGGCGCGATAGACCGTCCCCATGCCGCCAGCGCCAAGGAAGCCGGTGATGCGATAGAGATCCCAGTCGCGCAACGGCAACAGCTCGCTGCCGCGAACCGAGACCACGCTATCGTCGGACGTATCGACCTGATCGGCGTCAATCGTGCGTTCCAGGCTGTCCTGTGAGCGGGCTGCCAGCACGACTGCTTCGGCGACATCGGCGAACTCAGGGTAGCCGACGGCTACGGCTTTCTCGTCGCTGGTCGACAGGGGATTCAGCGACTCTTCTGACGAGATGGTCGGCGCCGACAGGTTGCTTGCCGCCGAAGCCGAGCGCTTGCTTTCTGCGCTGCGCTGCAGCGGTAGCTGCCCCGAAGTGCGCGCTCTTGGCATCTGATCTTTCGCCATGCGCCGTCGCTGCGAACCCCGCAATCAGTATACGGCGAGGCAGGGGGACGCATGCGAGCGAATTTGCTGGTTCTACGTCCCGGTCCGGTATGGATGCAACAGACCGCGTCAGTGCTGCGGTCGCAGATCTTCCAAGTCCGCCAGGTAGTGCCGCATGTAGTCACGCACCACCGCCTCGATGTCTTCGGCGCTGGGAAGCTCTAACAGCGTCTGCACGAGGCGCTTGGCTTCTTCGGCGTGTGCCTGCCGCAGCACGCGCTTGACCAGCGGCAGCGCCGACGCGCTCATCGACAGATCATCGAGCTCAAGCCCGAGCAGCACGATGGAGTACAGCGGATCGCTGGCCATCTCGCCACACATCGCCACACGCTTGCCGGCCGCGTGGCCCGCCTCGACCGTGCGCTTGACCATGCGCAGCACAGCGGGATGCAGCGGCTGGTACAGATAGCCAACGTGTTCGTTTAGGCGATCGAGCGCCAGCGCGTACTGGATGAGATCGTTCGTGCCGATCGACATGAAGTCGCACTCGCGCGCCAGGTGATCGGCCACCATGACGGCCGATGGCATCTCGACCATGATTCCGACGGGAATGTCCTCGGCAAACGGCAGCCCTTCGCGGCGCATCTCGGCCTTGCACTCTTCCAAGATGGCCTTGGCCGCGCGCAGCTCTTGCACGCCCGAGATCATGGGAAACATGATGCGCATTCGACCATGCGTCGATGCACGCAGAAGGCCCCGTAGCTGCGCTTTGAACATCGCTGTCTCGCGCAGGCACAGCCGCAGCGAGCGCAGACCCAAGGCGGGATTCGGTTCTTTGTCCGTCGGAATTCCCAGCGATGCGCCGACCATCTTGTGCAGAAATGGGGCGACCTTATCGACGCCCAGATCGAACGTGCGGAACGTCGCTGGGAATGGCGCGACGCGCCGCACAACGCCACGTGCATGCATGAAGTGTTCTTCTTCACGCGGCAGATCCGAGCGCTCTAGAAACAGGAATTCGGTGCGGTAAAGACCGATGCCCTCGGCTCCATAGTCCAGAGCGTAGGGCACTTCATCGGGCATCTCGATGTTCGCAAGCAGGCCGACCCGCGCGTGGTCTTTGGTCTCGGCGGGCGCGTCGCGATCGCTGAGCAGCGCCTCGATGCGCTGGTGCTGACTGCGCGCTTTGAAGCGGTACTCATCGACCAGCTCATGCGTCGGGCACAGGATGACTTCACCGCGATTGCCATCGACGATCAAAAGGTCGCCGCTGCCGATGGCTTCCGTGATCGTATCCAGACCCACGACGGCGGGAATGCCAAAGGCCTGCGCCAAGATCGAGCTGTGCGAGGTGCGTCCGCCCGCGTCGGTGACAATGGCGGCGACCAGGCTCTTGTGTAGATGAACGGTGTCGGCTGGCGACAGATCGTGCGCCACGACGACCGAGCCCTGCGGCGGTGGTACCTGCGGCGCGTCGCTCGCGCCCGAACCGTCGAGGTTGCGCAGCACCTGCTCGCCGACGAACTCAACATCGCTGCGCCGCTCGCGAAAGTACTCTTGGTCGATGGCATCGAAGCGCTGCTTGATCTCTTCAACGGTCTTGTGCAGCGCCCACTCGGCATTGATCTTTTCGTCGCGGATGCGTCGGCGCGTCGGGTTGATCAGATGCTCATCGTGCAGGATCAGCTGATACGCTTCGAGGATCACGCCGGTCTGTTCTTCGTCGGTCTCGCGCAGCTTACGCTTGAGCCGTTCTAGCTGCAGATCGGCGCGTGACACCGCTTCATCCAAGCGCACAAGCTCGGACGCGACTTCTTCCGCGGGAATGTGTCGCTTGGGGACTTTGACGCGGCGGCGGTCGATGACGAAGGCGCGCCCAACGGCGATGCCTGGCGATGCGGCGATGCCATGGCGCACTTCGGTGGACAGCGGGCGCGAGAGTGGCTTCACCGCAAAATAGGGCCCGCTCTCGTCCGGCGAAGGCATGCGCTATTCCTCCCCAAAGCCGGCTTTCACCAAGTCGGTCAGCGCAGCCAGGCATTCTTTTGCATCGTCGCCATCGCATGCGATGGTGATCTGGCTGCCCTTCCCAGCGACGAGCAAGAGCACGCCCATGATGCTCTTGCCGTTTACGTCTTGGCCGTCTTTGCGGACCATGACGTTGCAGCGGAACTTGTTCGCCGTCTGAACAAAGCGCGTCGAGGCGCGGGCATGGAGGCCCGCCTTGTTGACAATTTGAACCGTGCTCTGCGCCATCATTCGGTCACTTGGATCGGGTTGACTGTGTCGCGTCGGGGCTTTTGAGCTTCGCTGATTCCGGGGCAGAGTCCAAGCACGAACACTGCCGCAGTGCTCGCTCGCAGCGCTCACTCGCAGTGAATGCTCTTGGTGCCGGTGGCCACTAGCTCGCCGCTAAGCTGTTCCGGGCCGTGCTTTCGGTCGGCAGTGCCCAGCTTGACCAGCATGGGCAGGTTGACCCCCGTCACCACGTGGCCGCTCCGCCCATCACAGCGGCTGCAGCACAGCTGGGCTGGCGTCGAACCAACGAGATCCACCAGGAACAACACCTCTTCACAGGTCTGCAATCCCAAGCGGGCGACAGCTTCGCTGATCTTGCTATCGACGGCGCGTCGATCATCTTCGGGCTCGACGCCGACTGGGACCACATCTGGCAGATCCATGCCCAAAAAACGCCGCGCGGCATCGAGCATGTCTGCGCCAGCCTGACCATGTGTGACGATCACCACAGGAGTGAGCTGACTCATCGCTATTTCCTCTCGAGACCGCGACCCAGCTCGCGATGTCTAACCGTAATCTGATAGCGAGCCTGGAGTCGATTGAAAAGTTCAGTCGTGACTGCGACGGAGCGATGGCGTCCCCCGGTGCAGCCAATGGCAATGGTGAAGTAGGCCTTGCCTTCACGTTGCGCCCGCGGCAGGTAAAACGCCAGCAGATCTTCGATGCGACGCAATAGCTCTTGCGCGTCGGCATGTTCCAAGACGAAGCGCGCCACCTTTTCGTCCAGCCCAGAAAGCGGTGACAGATCGGCGATGAAGTAGGGGTTTGGCAGAAAGCGCACATCGAGGACAACGTCGGCTTCGGCGGGCAGGCCATGCTTGAAGCCGAAGCTGACCAAGGTCAGCGAAAAGTTGCTGTCGGGGCGACCGTAGCGTTCTTGAATGACGCGCTTGAGCTGATGCACCGTTAAGTCGCCCGTGTCGACGACCGCGTGGGCCTCATCGCGCAGCGGCATCAACTGACGACGCTCATGCTGAATGCCAGCGCGCAGATCCTCGGGCCCCAGCCCGCCTTTGCTTGCTGTTCCCAACGAAGATGCCGACGAAGATGCCGACGAGCCGTGCAGAGGGTGGCGTCGCCGTGTCTCGGAAAAGCGCCGCAGCAAGACCTCATCTGCGGCATCCAAAAACAGCACCTCAAGCGAGTGCCCGGCTCGCCGCAGATCGGCCATGGCGCCGCGAAACCCGCCGAGAAACTCACCCTCGCGCGCATCGATGCCGAGCGCAGCCATTCGCTGGCTGGTCTGGGACAGCAGGCTGACAAACTGGCCGACGAGCGGCAGCGGCAAGTTGTCGACGCAGTAATAGCCCAGGTCTTCCAAGGCGCGCAGCGCCGTCGACTTGCCCGCGCCCGAGATACCCGTCACGACCAGCACACGCATAGGCCCCGGTGCCACGCTGATCCCGGCCTCTTTTGCGCCCGAGCTTGCTGCGGTCCCACCCTCTGCGCTGCCAAAAGCAGTGCTATCGCTTGCGGACGCGGACTCCACCGATGTGTTCTTCCCCGACGGAGACGACGGGTCCTTTGGCGACTGCAGAGAATCGACCGGCATACCGGCAACAGAGTGCATGAGACCCCGCAGCCAATCAACAGTTGGCGCACGACCTGCCTCCTCGCGTCTGGGCAGCACCCGCCACCCCGCTGAGGGGACGGACCATCGCACTCTTCGCCCGCTGGCTGGCAGAGCCAAGGTTCAAATTGACCGGTCTTATGCTCCTCACCTATGGTGCGCGCCATGGCGAAGCCGCCGATCACGGCGAACCAAGTCACCTTCCTGCGGCTGATTCTTTTGCCGATTGGAGCGTCGCTTTTCTATCTCGGCCTGACCGCCCAGTGGATCAACTTGGTCTTTATGACCCTGCTTGGGTGTACCGACTTTGTCGACGGCTGGCTGGCACGCAAGTACGGCTCGACCGAGCTTGGCCGGCTGATGGATCCCATCGCCGACAAGGTCTTTGTCGTCGTCATCTTTATGCCGTTTATCGACCTCGGCTGGCTGGCGCCCTGGCAGGTGTTGCTGCTGCTGTCGCGCGAGTTTGTCGTCACAGCGCTGCGCTCGACGTACGAGCGCCTGAAGATCTCACCGAAGACCGCCTTTCTGGCCAAGGTCAAAGCCTGGGCGCAGATGGGCGGCTGCGGCGTGCTGTTCATGATGCGCGTCGTGCCCGAGAAGTGGATGCTCTATGTCCTCATCGCCGGCACGGCGCTGCCGATCGTGGCGACAGGCATTCGCTTCCTAGTCACCGGTTACCTGTGGCGCGTGTCGTTCATCATGGCTGGGTGGTTTGGCGTGCTTCTGGTCGGCCAGCTTGTGTTCAACAACGAGTGGAACTTTCAGCTGCTGACCTGGACCATCCTCGGCATTACCTGGCTTTCGGCGTGGACGTACCTTCTGCCCGCGCTGCGCTTGATCGTGACGGGCAAGTTCGGGCTGCCTGACTGGGTACGGCTTGTGGCATCGATCGCGCTGCCCATCCTGCTAGTCGACGCCCAGGCGCGACCCGACCTGGCCCCGTGGGTCATCATGCTGACCATGTGTCTTGAAATGGCCGTCGGAGGGCTCGACAACCTGCTGTGTGCTCATGGCGCGCAGAGCAACACGCTTCTTTGGGCCTTGCGCGTCGGTCCGGTCGGGCTGTCTACCGCCCTTGCTCTGCGCTTGCCGGTCGGCGATGTGCGCGCCATGTGGCTGCTTTATGGCGGGCTGTTCGTGTCGCTATGGGGAACTGCGGTGACGTTCTATCGCGGCAGGCATTATTACCTAGAAGAGCCAAAGACCAAGGTCTCGTCGCTGTCTGACGACTAGAACCACACAAGCCGGGGCCATGCCGATGACTGTTCGCAGCCGCGACCGCAACGTGGGCGTCACGATCATCTCGGGTTTCTTGGGGGCCGGAAAGACGACGCTCTTGCGCCGCCTGGTCTGCGACGAGCGCTTTGGGCCGCGCCTGGCCATCTTGGTCAATGACGTGGGCGAGCTTGGCCTGGATCCCGAGTTGATCCGCAGCGCCGGCAGCGCTCCGACGCTGCGCGTCACCGAGCTTGTGTCGGGTTGCATCTGCTGCACGCTGCAGGGCGAGTTTGTCACCGCCTTGCGCACGCTGATCCGCGGCGAGGGGCTGCCGCGCAAGCCCGAGCACATCTTGATCGAGCCCTCGGGCATCGCGCGAGCGAGTGAGCTGAGCTTCGCCGTCAACGCCATCGGCAGCGAAGAGCCCGTCGAGACGGACGCGGTGATCACGCTGGTCGATGCTCACAACGCCGCCCGCGCTTTTTCAGAACAGCCCGATCTGTTCGTCGATCAGGTCCGCAGCGCCGACTTGATCTTGATCAACAAGGCCGACTTGATGCCCGATCCCGCCGAGCGCGAGCGGCTGCTTGAGTGGCTGCGACCGCTGGCCCCGCGCGCCAACCTGCTGTGGACGGCGCAGGCGCAGATCGATCCCGCGCTGCTCTTTGGTCAGATCGATCTTCTGGCGCAAGCGGCCGCACCGGCTCTGCGGCCGTCGACCGAGCCAGCCATCGCGCTGGATCACCGTCACGAGTCCAGCGAGCACCGCCACGCGGTCGACCACGCGCCACACGCCGCGCCGCAAGAGGGCATGGCCGCGCTGACCCTGCCGGTGCCCTTCGTCGTCGATCGCGATCGCCTAGAGGACTTCCTGGACGCCCAAGCCGACCGCATCTTTCGCATCAAAGGCATCGTCAGTGCCCGCTGGGCCCGCGCTGCCGACGAACCCGCAGAGGACGCGCCCGTTCCGACGCTGGTTCAGGCAGTGGGCGACCGCGTTGACATCGATCGCCTAAGCCAGGACTCGCCGCTGTGCTCGGCCCCGCGACGGCTGATCTTTATCGGCAGCCCAAGCGCCCTGGATCGCGCTCGCCTTACGCAAGAACTGTGGGATACGGCGGAAGCTGCTGGAAGCTGTTGATTTCCGTCTCGGGAATCGGTTAATCAAAGACCATGCAGTCGGCCGAGCCGGAGAAGGGCAAGCTCTTCCTAAGCAAGGTGGGAGAGTATCTCGTTTCCCTTCCCTTCGACTTGAAGATCTTGCAAGAGGCCGTCGCTGAGACCGAGCTACCCCGCGCGACACGCGAGCTAGCCGCGGCGGTGCTGATCAATGCACTGAGCCCGCAAGACGGCCCCAGCCCCGACCGATACCTCGACGATCTGTTTTGGCTGCGCATGACGCTTTCTGAGATCGCGCGCAGCGCCGCCGCTGTCGAGTGCGGTTTCAGCGCCCGCTTCGACGATGTGTTCCGCATGCTGCCCGAGGACCTAGCCCTGTTTGAACAGGTGCTGGGACGCGAGCTTTGGTCGTGGCTGCAGGCGCGCCTGCCGACGATGGCCCGGCTCAGCCTCAAGGGCAAGCGGCCCGCCCAGTATGTCGATGACGAGAGCTCGTGGGATGCGCTGTACGAAGACGGCTTGGACTTCCAAACGCACTACGACGTGACGGAAGAGCGTGTGCAGAACCGGCTGCGCAGCCCGAAGCAGATCCTTGAGTATCTGCAGCGACGGTACAGCGACGACAGCAAGAGGAAAGCCTAGGCGCGTGTGGAACCAAGAGCCGCGGACGCCACGCAACAAGCGGGCCTTTTTGACCTACAGCAGATCCGCAGGGGACGGCGCGCGATGGCACACCAGCACGACAGGCGCAAATGACCGGGCCATAGGCCCTTTTGCCACGCGGCTCTCGCCCTGTAGGTTCTGATTCGGTGCGCGCTCACACGCCGCTAGGCCTGACCTTGCAGCAAATGCCGCAGCAGACGCATCCAAGGGCTTGCGTGTTGAAGCAGTCGTTTTTTGCCCATGTGTCTCTGCTGCGCGCCTTCCTTTGCCTGATCTGGCTGGGCCTGGGACTGCCGCGGCAGGGCTTTGCACAAGCCGGGGCCGCACCGCCTAGCGACGCAAAAGCCGCCGCTGCGCCGTTCACCGTACCCGCCGCTTCCGCTGCACCGGCCGCACCGGCTGTTTCCGCTGCACCGGCTGTTTCCGCTGCACCGGCCGCACCGGGCCCGTCGAGCGATCCGGCTGCCGCGACCGGGCCAGCCCCGACGACTGAGGAAGAAACTGAGCCGCCGCCAGCCGGCTATGCCGCAGATGGCTCGCGCCTACGGCCCGCGGTAACTGCCCCCTTGGTGGGCATCGTCTTGGAAAAAGGCACGCGCAACCCGCTTGCCGACATGCGCGTCTCGATCTTTGAGGTCGTGCCTCCGCCGCCCGGCGAGGACCCCAATGATCCCAAGGTGCAAAAAGCCCGCGCTAAGTCGGGCCCGCCCACAGCCAAAGAGCCGGCGCGAGAGCTTCGCACGGACCGTGACGGGCGCTTTCGGGTCGACGATCTGCCCCCAGGCGAATACGTAATCAGGCTGCGTGGACCCGGTCATCAACCTAGCCAAAGCGTCGAGACGCTGACAGCCGGGCGCATTCGCACAGTCACGTATTACGCCGGAGCGCGCAGCAACCCGTTCGAGTCGATCGTGCGCGCCGAGCCCCTGCGCAAAGAGGTCAGCGAACAGGTCCTCGATGTGCAGGAGCTAAAGCGCATCCCCGGCACGCAGAACGATCCCATCAAAGCGGTGCAGAACCTGCCGGGCGTGGCGCGGGCTCCGTTCGGGGGCGGCCTGCTGGTCGTCTGGGGATCGGCGCCCAATGACACGCGCGTCTATGCCGATGGCGTGCTAATCCCGCGCATCTTTCACTTCGGTGGCTTTCGCGCGACGATCAATGCCGAGTTCGTTTCTGAGCTGACGTTCAAGCCGGGTGTCTACGCCGCAGACTTCGGGCGCGGACTCGGCGGCATCATCGACGTAAAGACGCGCTCGCCCAAGGCCGACCGCATCCACGGCTCGGTGACGCTCGATCTGATCGACGGCAGCGTCACACTGGAAGGGCCCATCACCAAGAAGCTGCACTTTGCACTCGGGGCGCGCGTTAGCTGGATCTCCGTCTTTCTGCCCATCTTCAACCGCTCGAACATCCAGGTCTCGCCGTTTTACTGGGACTATCAGGCGGCGCTGCGCTATCAGCCAACGACGAAGGACGATTTGGATCTGTTCGTCTTTGGCTCGACGGACAACTTGTCGGCGCGCATCGAAAACCCCGACCCGGCGACCAACGTCGACCTCGACAGCCGCTCGTACTTCGGGCGGGCCTTGGTGCGCTGGACGCATCGCTTCTCGCGCGATACCTCGCTGTTCGTCATGCCATCGATCGGCGGCGACACCGTGCGCTTTGACTTGGGCGACGGCGGCATCGGCGGCGTGCCCTTCAAGCTCGACATCCTGACGCTGAGCTACAACCTGCGCAGCGAGCTTCGCCATCGCGTCACGCCCTGGCTCTCGGCCACGGCAGGCATCGATCTGGAAGGCACGCGCTCGTCGTTTGACATCCTCTCGCCGCCTATCCCAGCCGGCCCGTCTTCAAGCGGAGAAGGCGGCGGCGGCCCTCCAGGAGGCGGCGCCGCGGCGCTTGGCTTGATCTCATCCGCCCGCGACTCGTCGGTGCAGCAGATCGTCCGCTTCGCGCCGTACCTGATCGCCCGAGCGGAGTTCTTCAACAAGCGCCTGATCGTCTCGCCACAGCTTCGACTCGACACCAGCTATCTGCACTCCAACGACGGCCAGGTCAGCGAGACGCGCTTCACGCCCGAGCCGCGCCTGTTTGTCAGCGGTCAGATCCTGCCCAAGTACCTGCTGATTAAGGGCGGCGTCGGTGTCTACAGTCAGCTAGCGCAGCCGCCCGAGCTGTCGCTGTCGTTCGGCAACCCGCGCCTCGTGCCGCAGTTCGGCACGACATACCTCGTCGGTATCGAGAGCGAGCCAACCAGCACGCTGTTCATCCAGGGTCAGTTCTTTTACAAGGACCTGCGCTCGATGATCGTCAGCGATAGCTCGACGCGCTTTAACAACGGCGGCCTGGGTCGCGTGGTGGGTGGTGACTTCCTGTTGCGACAGAAGCTGTGGCGCGGCCTGTTCGGCTGGGTGGCGTATACGATCTCGAAGAGCGAGCGCAAGAACACCCCCGACGAGCCGTGGCGCCTGTTCCGCTTTGACCAGACGCACATCTTGACCTTGGTCGCCAGCTACAAGCTGCCGTGGAAAGACATCGAGGTCGGTCTGCGCTTTCGCTATGTCACAGGCAACCCCGCCACTCCGACCATCGGCGCGCTGCGCAGCGCCAGCGACCAGAACTATGCCGCAATCCAAGGGGATGTCTTTTCCGAGCGCCTGCCCGACTTCCATCAGCTGGATCTGCGCATCGACAAGACCTGGACGTTCAATCGCTGGAAGCTGGGCATGTACCTCGATATCCAGAACCTGTACAACCGCACCAACACGGAAAACCTCGTCTACGGCGGTCGGCAGCTATACCAGTCGGCGCCCATCTCGGGCATTCCCTTCTTCCCCAACATCGGTCTGCGCGCCGATTTCTAGCGGCGCTGCGCCTGCTCGTTACTCGTCGCCCAGGCGATCTTCGGCGAGGTTTTCAAAGCGCGTGTACTGGTTCAAGAAGGCCAGCCGCACGGTGCCGGTGGGACCGTTGCGCTGCTTGCCGATGATGATCTCGGCGACGCCTTTGTCGGGCGACTCTTTGTTGTACACCTCGTCGC
>CAZKOY010000177.1:0-10649 GCA_964554495.1 uncultured Myxococcales bacterium | reverse complement strand
GCGTTGGTGTCGCGGCAGGCGGGATCTTTGATGCGACCGATCGAGTCGACGGCCGGCATCTTGGTGTTGCAGCGACCCCCGATGAACTTCACGCGCGGGCTGGTCGTCGCCCAAAGCTCGCTCGCCAAGGCCTTGATGTCCGACGGATAGAACTTGATCTTGGTGACCCCGTCAGCGGCCGTGACGGTAATCGTCTTTTGCGGACGCGGCACCATGAACGCGGCCGGAGCCCAGCCGTGGCAGATGCCCATCCACGTCTCGACCTTGCCGTAGGTCTGGAAGTACGGCTTGCCCGTGTCCAGGTTGTACTTGGTCAGCGTCTTGTTGGCGTCTCCGACGAGCAGATCGTACTTTTCCGCCGGAGAAAGGTTGTCAACATTGGCCGGCTGCATGTTGCGGACATAGTCCGTGTTGGCCTTCCAGTCGTCGGTGATGTTCTGCCCAGGGTCGGCGTAGCGCTTGGCCGTCGAGCCAGCATAAAGACCCCAATAATCATCTGACCACGGCGATTCCGGCAGATCGACGGCGCGCAGCGTGTGCATGTCTTCAAGCTTGGTCAGCGTCAGTGCATCCACCAAGTTGCGCGCTTGATCGTTGGCGCCCGGCGCGTCGGCCGTGGGGTCCTGACGAATCACAGAATTCTTCGCCTCGACGAAGGTCTTGTCCGCGATGACCGCGTTGGTGAAAAACGGCACGGGCGCCGTCATGGTCTTGGTCGGCAGCGTGTTCAAGAACACCTGCGGGTTCGAATCGAACTTCTCTAGATCCGCTTCGATGGCGGCGGCCAGCGCCGGGTCATCCAGGGGCTCTGCGGGCTCGCCCCCGCAGGCCGCAGCAAAGCCCACAAGGCCCAGCCCCAGAGTCATCACCCGACGCAGAGAAAAGATCGTGCGCATGTACTTCTCCTCCTAGGAAGCCGGCTCAGATGCATCCCTAGCAGCCGGCGAATCGTATTTCGGAATACAAAATCCTAGCCATTCGCACTGACAGCACAACAGCAGGTCGGCAAGCGTCCGCGCTGATTCAGCTTCTGCGGCAATCGCGCCCCACCGGGTCAGACCGGCCTGGACAAGGCCAGATCTCCGTCGAGAACGCGTGCTATGATGCCGCATCACGGACTGTTTGCTGGGGGGCAGAATGCGCCGCGCACGTTGGCTGCTGTTGTCGGGCTGGCTGGTCTGGGCCCTGCCGAGTCTGGGCTGTGGAAGCGGAGTCCCGGCGCGCATCGTCGGCATGGATGACCGCACGATTGCCGTCGGAGAGCAGCTGGAGCTGACCGTGCGCGGGACGGTGCCTGGCGAGATCTCGCTGGAGTCGCCCGTCTTGGCCGATGCGCAGGTGACGCGGCTGGCCAGCGAGACCGCAACCGCCATCTTTCGCTGGGTGCCCGTCGCTAGCGACGTCGGTGTCAAGCCGCTGACCTTTGCGCTCAAAGCCGGGGGGCAGACGGCGACCGAGTCGGTGGTCATCACCATCGTCCCCAGCGAAGCGGGCCGCCCGCGCTTTCTCAACGCGCCGTACAACATCCTGCTCGACCTATCGCAGAGCCAAAGCGCCACGCTGCCGATCGCGGTCAAAGACGACGACAACGAAGCCATTTCGCTTGCCATCGTCAGCGGTACTGAGCTTGCGAACGCCACGCTCGATGTAATGCCCAACGGCAAGGCCGCGACGTTTACCTTCAGCCCGACGCCAGCTCAGCTTGCCGATCGCTGCAGCTTTGGCACGCAGCTTCGCGCTCGCGATCCCGGTGGCTTGGAAGCGCTGGCCGGCATCTTCATCGAAGCGCGCAACGGCTGCGGCGCCGAGCCAGGCATCCTGATCAACGAAGTCCTGTACGATCCGCCGACCGGCGTCGACCCCAACCGCGACGGCACAATCAGCACATCGGAAGATGAGTTCGTCGAACTCGTCAACATCAGCGGCAAAGCCATCGAGCTAGGCGGCGCGACGATCAGCGACGCCGTCGCCGTCCGCTTCACCTTCCCGACGCCCACGACGCTGCAGCCCGGCGAATCGACGGTGGTCTTCGGGGGCGGCACTCCCCAGGGCTTTCCCCCTCGCGTCAAAGTCTTCGCGGCACCGTCGATCACGGGCGGTTTATCGCTCAACAATAGCGGCGACACGGTGACGCTGCGCAGCTCGGACAACGCGATCATCGACAGCGTGACCTATCCCGCCGCCTGCGTCCGCTGCACGGCGTCGATCGGCACGTCGATCAACCGGCAGACCGATCTCAACCGCAACACGCTGTTCGTCGGCCACGATCTTGTCCAAGGCGCCGTCGGCAAGTGTTCGCCAGGAGCCCGCGTCAATGGCACCGCGTTTTAGGCTTTCGGTCCTAAGTAGCATCCTTTTCGGGCTGTGCCTGGCCTGCGGCGAAGGGGACTTGCAGTCGCAGGACCCCAGCCAACAACCGCGCACGGGAACTCTGCGCCTGGATCCGCTTCCCGCACAGGAGGTGCTGCCGGGACTGCGCCTGCGTCTGTCCGGCACCGGCTTTCAGCCGGCGGCTCGCGCGAGCAGCCAGCTTCTGTTCAGCGGCGAGCGCCACAGCAGCGCAGGAACGCAGGCCTTGGATCTGGTGCTGCCCACCGAGTTTGAGTCCGAAACGCAGCTTGTCATCCCGATCGATCCGTCGCTGTTTGCGACACTGGCCGGTGGTCCGCTTACGGCAAGCGACAGCGTCCACATCCAGGGCACGCTGCGTCTTGAGCTGACCGTGGATCGGAAGATCTATGCGCGCACCGCACCGCTTGAGCTCTCGCTGCGCACGCAGCTTCTGCCCGTCGTGGATCGGGTCTCACCAACAGCGCTGTTTCTGGGCGACGATGTGGTCGTCATCGGCAGCGGCTTCTTGCTCGACGGTGAGGGCCAGATGGTCCTTTCCTTGACGGGAACCTTCGTACGGCAGGTGTTGCCCGGCGATCGCAGCAGCATGCCAGGCAGCCAAGCTTCGCTGTACCCGCGCGTCGAGCACACGCTGATTCCTGTGTCCAGAAGCGAAGCCCGCCTGCCCTTATCGGCGCGCACGCTGGGCATTCAGCCCGGCACCTTGTTCGCACAGGCAACGCTGGAAAACCGCCAGATCACCGACGTGAAGCAGGCGGCCAAAGCGGTGTCGGTCAGCCTGTCTTTGCTGCGCACGCAGCTTGTGGCGCTCGATTCCAACGTGGTGCGTCGCGGCATGCGGGTCAGCGCCCGCGGAGCGGGCTTTCTGCCTCTCGATCTGACGGGCGACACAGCCACGGCCGTCCATCTGTTCGGCACCTTCACGCTGAAAGATGGAACGGTGGTGCCGACGGACATGACCTTGATCACCGATGTGGAGGACTCGCACCGCTTGGTCTTTGTGCCGCACCCGACGCTGGACAGCATGGGCAAGCTCACGGGCCTGGGCTCACGGGCGGGCCGTTTCGTCGGGACGCTCGAACCGGAAGTGCTTTCGGGGTCGAACGTGCAGCACGGCGTTCCCCTGCCCTGCAGTCCGCTGTGCGTCGTCGATGTTGGCTCACCGATGCAGGTGCTGTACTTGAAGTTCCTGGCCAACTTCACCGAAGGTCTGCGCCGCTTTGGTCTGCGCAATGTCGAGCCCGAGATTCGTGAGCAGGTGCTCAAGGTGTTGCGGCGGACCTATGCCGACTGGAACGTCGATGCGCGCGACAGCCTGCCAACTGACTTCGACGAATACACAACGATCGAAATCGGCGGCCCGGATCCCAACAACGCTGGCCTGTTCGGCCTGGACAACAGCGACGCGCTCGACCGCGGTAATCTGCGCCTGAACGACTATATCGGAGGCTTCAATGCCGCCGCCGATCGCAAGGGCGTGTATGGCTTCGGCGGCGTCTTTTTGGATCCGTTCCTGTCGCTCTCGCCACGCGCGACAAGTCCGCTGCCCATTGCCTCGTCGCGCTTCGACGATGTGTTCGCCGCGTTCGTCCCAGAATATGGAGGCCAGCCAGCCGATCGCAGCGAGCTTGCCGCAGGTGAAGCCAGGCGCGCCGCCCTGCTGGAAGCGATTCGCGTGCTGGGCGCGCTGATCGGCGGCACGGTCGCGCACGAGTTCGGTCACAGCCTTGGCATGGCCGTGGTTCCTGGCGGCGGCAGCCACAACACCACCGACAGCGATCGCGAGCTTATGGACTCGGGCCCATATCGATCGTTTGAAGAGCGCGCTGAGCTGGGCGAATACCAAGCTAGACCAGCCGGTTTTTCGACGGCGCATCGCATGTACCTCGACCAGATCCTGGCGCGAGACTAGGCACCCAAAGCCTGGTCATGGTCGCCGATCGGCGCAGGCGGCTCACTTCATGTGATGGATCACAGCGCAGATCCATCACACAGTTTGATAGATCACTTCAGACGATAACTGCCCACGAACCCATCGGTGTTGCCCAGCGCAAGCTGACCGCTGATGGCCGCGTTGGTGGTCCCGACCGCAAAGGCGCCGACCTGCGGGTTGTCGACGATGCCGCGCACGATGTCTTCGCCGGCCGTGCCAAGCTGCGTCGCCCACTCGGTCGTGCCATCAGCAGCCAAGCGAAAGAACGCCGCGTCTTTGCCGCCTTGATACATGCCGCCGGGCAGCGCCAAGCCAACATAGCCAGCGGCCAGTACGCCGCCTTGCGCTTGCGGCAGCAGGCCGAAGATCTCGTCCTCGAACAGCGTGCCCAAAAGACGTACCCAGCGCGTCGTACCACTGCCTGAATCCAGACTGGCGACAAAGCCGTCAATGCGACCGAGCAGGGCCTGTCCCGCGATGGCGCCCGCGCTGCGTCCGCCAACAAACAGCGCGCCACTTGCCCCCAGGGTAATCGCCTGCACTTCATCGTCCGCTGGGCCGCCGAACTGAGCCCCCCAGGTCACGCCCGTGCCCGGTACGAAGCGATACACAGCGGCGTCGCGCCCCCCTTGTGCCGTCTGCCCCGCGGCGACGGAATCGGTGGCCCAGCCGCCCAAATAAAAGGCGCCCTGGCCATCGCTGACAACGCTGGTCAGCGCGTCGTCTTTGGCGCTGCCAAACTGCACCAGCGCTTCCTGCGTGCCGTCGGCGCGGTACTTGACGACGAAGGCATCGGTTGCGCCACGCAAGGTCTGCCCTGGTAGCGATCCAGACGTCGATCCAACGGCGTAGGCGGCTCCGCTGCCATCGACGGAAACTGCGACCAGATAGTCGGCCCCCGGACTGCCAAGCTGCCGCAGCCAGTCCAGCGAGCCGTCGGCCTTCACGTGCGCGATCACGGCATCGCTGAAACCGCCCGCTCGCGTCTGTCCGGGGAAGGTGCCATCGGTGAAGCCGACGACATAGACACCGCCGCTGCTGTCGGCAGCAATGCCGCGCCACTCGTCGGTCCCCGCCGTGCCGATCTGCTTTTGCCACTGCACGTTGCCGCTGGCATCCAGCTTTAGGACGTATCCATCGGCCAGCGCGCTTCCGGCTGGCGCATCGGGAAGGCGCCCCTTGGTGGTGCCCGCGGCAAACACGCTGCTTCCCGATCGCGTGACGCCATACAGCGCGTCATCTTCGCTGGTTCCGACCTGGCGCTGCCACAGATCGCCGACGGCCGGCTCGGGGGGCTGACAGCCCGCGGCGACACCCCACAGACCAAGTGCTGCTGCGCCCGCGATCAGAATGCGCCGGGCGCGGCGCTGCATCTCTACGCTCGTCATGTATTGGCTCCTCGTGCTGCGTCCGCTGCGATTGCGGATTCGCTGCGATTCTTCCCTGCGACAAGCCCCTCACGCAAGCCGAGCGGCGGGCTGTGCTGCAGGCTTGCCTCGTCCCCTGCAAATGCTGATACGCTGCGCCGCACCTCGGCCATGCCGATTGGGAGGTCAAGCAACCATGACGCGAACTGTCTTCCGACCGCGCTCTGCCCGCTTTGCAGCGAAGAGCGCCCTATTTTCGGGGCTTACCGTGGCCCAACTTCTTTTGGTTGGCTGCTCGGTAGAACCGAACCAGCAGCCTAGCCTGCAGTCGCAGACCGCGCCGGATCGCTATGTCGCGCATCGCGATCCCGAAGCGGGTGCCCCGACGTTCATTTGGTTGGATCAGCAGCCGCAGCAAGGCGATGCCACGACGGTGGCCTTCGGCGTGCTGCACAGCCTAGCCAGCACCTATGGCATGGACGAAGACGCCCTCGCCGCCACGCGCTTGGTCGATCTGCACGACATCGGACAGGGCGCGATCATCGCCCGTTTCGAGCAGCACGTGGACGGGCTTGAGGTCTTTCGCCACAGCCTGAACATCGCGCTGTCCCGCGATATGCGGCCGGTGGCAGCGACGGGGTACCTGGCGCAGCACGGCAAGGCGACACGCTCTGAGTTTGCGATGGATTCAGATGCAGCGGTGGCGCGAGCCATCCGCGAGATGACGGGGGCCGAGACGACTCCCACGTCGCTGCCGAAGAGCCAGAGCAAGTACGAGACGCACGCAGTGCCCGCGTTTGCCGTCGCGGGTCAGCGCTATTCGACGGCCACGCCGCCGCGCAGCAAGCGAGTGTGGTTTGTGCAAGGTGGACAGCTCGTACCGGCGTACTACGTCGAGCTCGATCTTTCGATCGGCGATCAGCCTGACTCTGAGCTGCGCTCGTACGTCATCGCAGCCAGCGACGGTGCGGTGCTGTTCCAAAACGAGCTGACCGCTGGGGACTCGTATACCTATCGCGTGTGGGCCGACAAAGCGCCCAGCTTCCAGCCTTGGGACGGCCCGCACGGCAACGAATTCACGCCGCACCCGACGGGAAAAAAGGACGGGACGTCGCTGAGCTTCGTCGCGTCGCAGCTAGTCACCGCCGAAAGCACGGGCTTTTCTAAGAAAGATCCGTGGCTGCCGGCCATGGCGATGGAGGCACGTGGCAACAACGCCGTGGCCTATGCCGACGTCAAGTCACCCGACGGATACAACATGGGCGACGTCATGCTGAAGCCAAGCATGCCGGGGACGTTCGACTATGCCCTGAACATCCCGATGGACGATCCCGCCAAGGACGACGTCACCAAGCAGGCGGTCACGACGAACTTTTTCTATATCGTGAACTACCTGCACGACACGTTCTATGACGCGGGCTGGGATGAAAAGTCGCGCAACCCGCAGCTCGACAACTTCGGCCGCGGTGGCGTCGACAAGGACCCGATTCGCGCCGAGGCCCAGGACTACACCGGGCGCAACAACGCCAATGCATCGACGCCTGCGGACGGATCGTCGCCGCGCATCCAGATGTACTTGTTCGATCCACAGGAAGACGCGCTGCGCGTCACCATGCCCATGGATCTGGCCAAGACGCTGACCGTGGGCAAGGCATCCTTTGGCGCGCAGAGGTACGACATCACGGCCGAGGTCGTGCCCGCCAACGACGGCATGGGCATGAGCCCCACCGACGGCTGCGAGAAGCCCTATGTCAACGCCATGGCCGTCAAAGACAAGATCGCGCTGGTCGATCGCGGCAACTGCTACTTCGAGGACAAGGCGTACAACGCCCAGGTCAGCGGTGCCAAGGCTGTAATCATCGTCAACAACGTCGCGGATCCGCCAGGTGGCATGGCCCCTGCGCCGACGCCCCCGCCGATGCCAGTGACCATTCCAGCACTCATGATCACGCAGGCCGACGGCAATGCGATCCGCGCCAAGATCATGGGCGGGACTGCAGTGACCGCGTCCTTTAAGGCGACGCTTACCAACAACGACAGCTCTCTGGACGGCCACATCGTCACGCACGAGTGGGGCCACGTGCTGTCGAACCGTCTGATCGGCAACGCCAACGGTCTTTCAAACAACCAAGGCCGCTCGATGGGCGAAGGGTGGAGCGACTTCATCGCGCTGCTCGCCACCACGCGCCCAGAAGACGTCATGAACAAGGCGAACGTCGACTGGAAGGGCGCGTTCGCAGCCGCTGCATACTCGCTGGGCCCGGCAGGAAACTCGGCGTACGACGGCATTCGCCGCTATCCGTACTCGATTGATATGGCGAAGAACCCACTTATGTTCCGCCACATCGCCAATGGCACGCCGCTGCCGATGACGCCGCCACCTGCCTTTGGTCAGACGGGAAGCAGCAACGCCGAAGTCCACAACAGCGGCGAAGTCTGGGCCAACATGCTGTGGGAATGCTACGTCGCACTCTTGAAAGACACGGCGCGCTACACGTTCGCCCAGGCCACCCAGGCCATGCGCGAGTACTTGGTTGCCTCACTGAAGTTGACGCCGAACGCACCGACGATGGTCGAGGCCCGCGATGCCGTTCTGGCCGCGGCGCTGGCCAAGAACCAAAAAGATTTCGAGCTGTTCGCGCAGGCCTTCGCCCGTCGCGGAATGGGCGTTGGGGCGGTTGCTCCACCGCGCAGCTCCAGCTCGCATACGCCCGTCAAAGAAAGCACGGGGTACGGTGGCGCCATCGAGATCGAGTCCATCACGCTGACCGATTCCCTGCGCTCCTGCGATAGCGACGGCATCCTCGACAACCGCGAGCGCGGCCAGCTGATCGTCAAGATCCGCAACACCGGCTGGGTGCCGCTCAGCCCACGGGCACGCATCACGTCTGAGAACCCGGCACTGCGCTTCCCGCGCGGAGCGCAGATCGGCTTCCCGACCGTGCCGCCGTATCAAAGCGTCACCGGCCGTGTGGAAGTCGGGCTGGATGGTGCAGCCTCGATGACAGAGCTTCTGCTGCGCTTGAGCATTGATGCCAGCGGCCTCGCCCAACCGGGCCCTGTAGTGGCCAGCGACGCCTTCTCGGTGAACTACAACCTTGAGCAAGGCTCCTCAACGGAAGACAGCATGGACGATGCAGGCATGGGCTGGACGGCGGCGGGCGACAGCAAGCTCGACACGCAGGGCCCATGGAAGCACGTGCGCAGTGGGGCCGGTGGGACTTGGTCGATCGCTGACTCGCCCTTGGCTTCGGATCAGTGGCTGATCACGCCGGCTCTGCAAGTTGGCAGCGCGCCCTTTGGCTTTACGCTGTCGCACCGCTATAGCTTCGAGGCCGATACCTTCACGTTCTATGACGGCGGCGTAATCGAGGTCAGCACCGACGACGGCATGACCTGGACAGACATTGCACCGTCGTTCAAGAGCAACGGCTACAACGCGACGCTGTGGTCGCTCAATGGACCGCTGAAGAGCCGCCGCGCCTTTTCGGGCAACAGCAGCGGGTACCCCGGCTTCATCACGTCGACGGTCGACTTCGGCACGCTATACGCAGGCAAGACCGTCAAGCTGCGCTTCCGTGTTGGCACCGACGCCGACGTTGGCGCCACTGGCTGGGATCTGGATCAGATCAGCTTCTCGGGTCTGACCAACACGCCGTTCCCACAGCGACGCGCCAACAGCGCATCCTGCCCGCTATTGCCGACGCCATAGCCACGTCCGTCTACGGAATTTCTGTGCTCCCCGCGCGGGCTCGCCGTGCAAAATAGAAAGGTCGCGCAACGCGCGCCTTCCTGGGGAGACACAGAATGTCGCTGCCCGCATCCACCCCACCAACTCGTTCCATGACACGTCGCCGCTTCCTGCTGGCGACCCGCTTTGCCCTGCTGACGATCGCTGCGCTGGGCGGCGTGCAGAGCGGCTGTGGTCCCGCCATTCGCATGGTGGCTCAGCGCCCCGAGCTAATGACTCCGGGCGCGCTGCGCATTGTCCTTCTTGAAACCGACGAGAACCTCATCACCGTCGACGTCTTCAACCAGACCAGCGCCCCGATGGTGATCTATCGCGACTCGGTGATGCTCAGTACGCCCAGCGGGATGCGAGCACGCATGCGCGGCGGGGTCGGCCATGTCTACACTGTGCCGCCGGGAGGTGTGCACAAGCTCCGCGTGCGCTTCGACTTGTATGGCCTGCGCCGCGGCGATCAGGTGGCGATGGTGTTTCAGAATGCGATCGTCATCCATGGCCAGCCAGTCCCCATCGAGCCACTGCCTTTCGTTCTGCAGTGAATCAGCACAAAAAAGACGTCTTGGTCGCGCCTCAGGCGACGTAGCCCCGTATCGTAGGCGCTCATGCACGGCACAACGATTGAACTGATTCGGGGCGCGCCGCCATCCGCTCTGCTCGAAAAGATCGCAGAGTTCGAAGCGCAGACCATGCAGGGCGAAGCGGCGCTCTGGGGCAGAGCGGGCCTCGAACAGACGCTGACCACGCCACACGCAGGCGCTGCGATCTTGTTTGTGGAAGATCAAGCTGCTGCGTACTGCCTATTTTCGATGGTGGCGGGCGAATGCGAGATCTTGCAGATCGCCACAGCACCTAGCCTGCAGCGTCGAGGAATTGGCCGCTCGTTGCTGCAGGCTGTGCTCGCGTATGCCGCTGAGCATGGCTGCGGGCGCACGCTGCTTGAAGTCCGTCGCGGCAACCTCGCAGCCCGCCGCCTGTACGAGTCGCTTGGTTTCTCTGTCGACGGAGTGCGTCGAGGCTACTATCGCCACGGTGGCGATCCACCCGCTGCCGATCACGATGCGCTGCTCTTATCCCGCTTGCTGCCTGCCCAAATGCCGCCCACGCACAGCATCGCAAGCACGGAAGACTCCGAGGTCTCCGACGGACAGACGGCACAAATCGCCTGCATCACTTACCCCGTAGATTGTGGAACCGCAGATCGGATAAGATGAATTTCGCAGCCGGATGCCGAGTGAAGGTCAAAATGCCG
>CAZKOY010000176.1:0-10680 GCA_964554495.1 uncultured Myxococcales bacterium | reverse complement strand
CTGTCGCTGTCGCTGTCGCTGTCGCTGTCGCTGTCGCTGTCGCTGTCGCTGTCGCCTCCCCCAGCACTACCACTCGATGAGCTGTCAGAATCCGCTGGTGGTGGCGGAGCAGGAATCTGACTCGCACCCGACAGATTCCAGCCCGAGCTAATTGCGCTCTCGCGCGACAACACTTCCAAGATGGACTGCAGGTTCAGAAGCGGCTGCCGACAACGCGCCGCAGGCAGCGCCTCATCGAGCACCGCAAGAAGCTCGCGGCAGCGCGACAGCGCCTGCAGGTGTATCGGCTGCTGCCAGGGCTCATTCCAGCGCTTCCAGACTTCGTCCTTTTGTCGCTCGTGAAAGCGCACCTGCGTGATGATGCTGTCGAACAGCCAGCGCAGCGAGACATCAGCGTGACGCTCACGCTTGTGCGCCGGCCCCAAGAACGAAAGGTTCTTGCCCACGGCTCGCTGCGCACACTCCAAGATCGTCGTCAGCGACGCGATCCCGCGCTCTTGAAAGACGCCGAACAGGTAACAGCCCAGCGTCCGCGCATCATAGATCTCTTGCTGCCAAAGCTGCTGCGCTCGCTCGGCCGCTTGCACATGCTTGCCCTGGCCAGACAACGTCAGAATCTCTTCCAGACTCCGATCTTCAAAGCCAAGCTCACGCGCCCCCGCGGCGCTCAGCACCCGCTCAAGCGGCTCAGTGGTGATCATCTGCTTCCTCCTATGCTCGGACCCGGCACCCCAGGCAGCGGCTTTTTCAGCATGTTGTCGCGCATGCTCACGGTCTGCTGCACCGTGTCTAGGATGCGCACCGTGCCGCCGTACTCACAGGCCAGCGTGGCGCTCTGTTCCAACAGCGGAACGCCGTGCAGCGTCACAAAGTCGACTTCGTCAGACCAAGGCTGCGGAAAGCGCGGCGTGCAGGGCTTCTGCCCACTAGGGTTCTGCGCCTGCGGGTTGGCCGCCGCCGTACAGGCATAAAAAGGAGGAATGTTGCGCAGCGGCAGGCAGTCATCGATGGTCGCCAGTGAATTCTGACGGCTGCTTCCCGCTCCTTTTTCTGAGACGAACAGGCTTACTTCACCGAGACCACACGAGCAGTGCAGCTTCGCTCCACCACAGACTGGGGCAGGCATGTCAGACTCCAAATTTCCCAGCTAGCTGACGCATCAGCACCAAGCGACCGGCTGGCGTCGCGACTCGATGACAGGCAAAGCTCAACTCATCCACCAACGAAAGCACCGGATCGGCAGCCCGCCTTGCTAGCTGGCCGCTGCGCAGCTGCTGTTCGCACCAACCCAGCTGAATTCCTTTTTCATTCCGCCGCGGCAGACAGGCCAGCACCTGCACATGGGTCGGTACATAGTCCACACCCAAGCGACTGCGGATGCGATCGCGAATCGCGTGCTCGATCTGCAGAAAGAACGTCTGCGACTGCTGGCGCAGGTGCGGGCCGACAAAGACCAACAAGGTCGATGTGCCGCGGTCGCTAGGATCGGCGACGACCGCTGCCCCCGCGACATACGGAATCGCTGCCGTAACCTCTTCGACTTCATCGCGGGCATGCGATGCGCCGCCGCGCGATGGAAAGCGTGTCCCGCCATAGATATAGCCTCCGGCGTGTTCGTACAGCAGCAGCCCGCAGGCCCCCGGCAAAGGCCGCAGGATCCCATGGGGTCCTTGTGCCGATGCATCGTCGTTGCGCGGATCGCCCAGCAGAAAGGGCCGTCCCGGTGCCGGGTATACGATCTGCGGTAGCTCTCCACGCTTGCGCAGCGAAAACACCAGAGCCCCCGCGCAGGCCGCGTCATAGTGCCAGGACAAAAAAGGAATCCCGCGCAGCCGCGCTTGGTCGATGAAGTCTTGCCACACGATATCACCCAGGCTCTCGCAGACCTGGCTTACGCACAGCCGGACTTCATGCAGGGGCCGCGCAGACTGCTGCACCCAGTGATCGCGCAGCCGCTGGTTCAACAGCAAGACATCGATCGTCGGTACCGCCCGCACGCGCGTCGGTAGCTCGGCCAGCATCGCTGCCGACACGTGCAAAAACGTCGCGCCGTGTAGCAGCACGGTCAAAAGAAGCATCGGCTGGTACTGCAAAAAGGAATGTTCTGGGGCGGCCAGTATCCCGCTGCCTTGATGCATGCCCAAGATCAGACCGTCATCCAAAGCTCCCAAAAATACAGCCTGCGCCGCCACGGCCTGCGGCGCCCACGCCGGATCGCGCAGCGGCGAAAAACACAGAAGCGCTGCCGAGCGCGGCGGATAGGAATGGGAAGCTCCCGCCTCCTGCCGCACTCCGTTTCGCAGCTCTGCAGCGGCCGATAGTGCCGCAGAAAGCTGCGGCCCTGGACTGGCTGGCTCAGGCAGCACCGCCTCCTCTAGGGGCACTTCCCCTGTCTGTACCCACTCGCGCAGAAGCGGCAAATAGCGCCGCGCCGTCACCACGTGCTGTGGCCGCAGCGCCCGCAGGCGCTTGCCCAGAAAGTCCGCGCCCAGCGGGGGCAAGACGCAGGCCACCAAGCCCAACTTCAGCGCGGCGCACAGCGCCACCAAAAGCTCCGGCCCCAGGGGATACAGAATGCAGATGTGCTCGCCTGCTTCTGCCCCCCTTTTTTGCCAGGAATCGGCAAGGACACTCGCGGCCGCATGTAGCTGCGAATAGGTCAGCGCCTGCAGCCCACGCCCTGGTTCCGACAATCCGTCCCCCGCGTACAGCAAGCATGGCCGATCGGCCGCAGGTCCCAGCGCATGCCGCAGCACGGCATCATGGAACAGGTCATACCCCACACTGAGCTGTGTCTTGGGCGGGCTTTCGGCTTGCTCGGCAGCGTCGCGAAATAGGGCGCGAGCAAACCCCAGTGGGTCCGCCAAGCTAGCCTGCAGCCAGGCCCGCTGGCGCAGGATTCCGTCCCCGGTAGGTCGCAGGACCTGACGTACTTCTTCGATCGTAAACGGCATCTGCGCGACCTCGCTTCTGTGCCCATTCCTATGTTCAAAGACTCAGGACTCAGTTGCGGAAGATCCGACACTCCCGCACCCGCTCGGCATCGACGCCCAGTCGGCCCAAGGGAACGGTGATTCGCCAGGGCAGATCCGGCTGCAGCCAGACCTTCCAGCTTGCAGTTGGCGCTGTATAGAAAAAGTACAGAGCCAGCGGGCTGCTCTTTTTGCTCTTGATCCAAAAAGCGCGTGAACCGCGCTTGCTCGGTTCGATGATCAGCGAACGCAGAACGCTGGCGTCCGGCTTGATTACCAGCGCCGAAACACCGGCATACGACTCGCCGCGAAACTGTTGTTCGTCGACGCTGCGCACCAAGACGCGCAGAGGTCTGCCCTGGTTGCTGTCGTCATCGGCCCGCAGCGAAATACGGATATAGCCCGGCAAGCACCCTGCCCAGAAAAGTGCGCAGAGAAAAAGGAATGTCGACGGCACGCCGAGCGCCCGCCGTCCACAATCCGCCCGGTGGTTAGGGTACGCGGACACGGAACAGCTCCCATGGATCGGGGTGTACGACAAAGCGGATGGCTTGGGTGTCCTGTCCGGCTTCGCCATGGATGTACCAAGTGCTGATTCCCGATGCATCCAACGTCGAGCGCTGCAGCAGTCGAAACAGACTCCAGGCCGAGTCCGCCACTTCCAAGGTCTGCGCATGCTTGCGGCCCGTGCGCGCCACCACGCTTTCGACTCCTAAGACCGCGGCCCCTTGCTGCCACCAGTCAATCGAAAGCGGCGTCTGGCTCGCCTGTTGATTGAAGCCATAGGCAGCGGCTTTTCCCACCTGCAGATAGGCCAGCGCCGCTTGCGCGTTCTTGCCATCCGCGATCTGTGGACCGGGAACGCCGCGAAGCCCAAGCTGCAATGGCTGGCGATTGCCTTCGCTGGAAAACAGCGCTCGCGACAGCCGCGCCAGGCGGTTCACCGTCGGCAGAAGATCTTTCGGCAAGCGCAGCGTGCCCAGGGCCCCGGTCCGCGCGACGTACGTCCCGCCCTGCTCTAAAACCGCCGCGGCATAAAGAGTCCGAACGTCGTTGAAGAGCGGCCCCTTGCGTTCGCTAATCAGATCCAGCTCAGAAGGAGCCACCTCGCGCTCGGCCCCCGGATTGAACGGAAAGCGCGCCAGCATGGGCTCGATTTGGCTGTTTACGGTGTCGCGCCAGCGGCTCGCCATGACCCGCTCGATCTCGTCAGCCCCTGCGTGGTACGCCGCCAAAAAAGGAGCAAGAAAGGGGCGTCGCAACGCTCCGGCAATTCCCGCCTGATCCAAGAACTGCTCGGCCTTGCGCAGCGCCGAGTCCTCTTTTCCTTCATGCATGGCGAGCGCACTCTGCCCAAGTGGCGAAAGCACCGCGCGCAGAGCGGCTCCGTTCTCGCCCGCCGCAGGCGCAGCGCCCCCCGCACCCCCAGCCGCCCGATCTAGCTCTTCGATCAGCTTGCTCACCGCCGCCTTGTATCCAGAGAGCCCTTCCGGCGATCCAGATCCTGCCCCCGACGGTGCTGCGGCACTGGACATCGCTGCGCTGCCCGCTCCTGCGGTTGTCGCCGTTGCCGGCGCTGTTGCCGTTGCCGGCGCTGTTGCCGCCGCTTGACCCTTGCCATCGCCAGCAGGCTTTTTGTCCGTGCCTTGCGCATCGCGCGTCGACGGTCCGCTCTTGCTGGTAACCAACTCAACCAGCGGCTTGAACTCGGCGATGCACTGGGCCAGCGGCTGCAGATAGGGCTCATCCAGTCCGGGCAGCGTCGCGTTTTCGGCCACCACGTGCAGTCGCGCGACGAACGGTGAGCCCGGCTTGATCAAATCCAGAAGCTCACTGTGCAAAGCCGACGCAGAGTGTCGGTTGATCTGATAGCCCAGGTGATAGTTCAACAATGCCAGGCAGTACCGTCGCGAGTACCCCGACAGCTCGCTTTGCACCAAGCGCGACAGCTCGATCTTTTCTTCGGCCGTCAGGTTGCGATGGCTGCTCAGCGCTTTCTTCAGCTCTTGCACCAGCGGCAGCACCTCGCGCTGATACACGACGCGGTTATAGATATCGGAAAGGCCAGCCGCTGGCAGCTCATTTCCCGTCAGCAGTGCCGCAAGCTTGGGCGTAAATTCCTCTTTGCTCCACAGCGGCAGCGATGCGCCGCGCGATCCACCGCGCACGCTGTGATCCGTCTGTTCTTTATCGTTCCTTTTTCTGCGTGATTCCTTTTTCTCGGCACGGCCCAGGCTTAACCGATCCAGTGGACCGCATGGTCGGCGATTGGGAAAACGGCGGGATGGCGCGCCACAGCGCTCGCGTACCGTCTGCATCCGGCGGGATGTTGGCTCGTCTGCGCTGTCCCATTCACCGCGCAGTCCCCAGGGGGAAAAGGTCCGCTTGCGGCTGCGCGAAAGCAGGTCCTGCCAGTCCCGCGCCTTGATATCCAGCGCCGCGCCGTCCCCTGGAAAGATGAAGTGCCAGGCCGAACCGTCGCTTGCGCTCGTCGCGCCCGCGTTCGCTGGGCTGCCATCGTTCAGCCAGCGCAGAAGCTGATACAGGCTCTTGGTGCTCGCCTGTTCGACCTGCAAGCTGGACGCGCGCACCATCTTTAACACCGGATCCAGCGAGTCCTGTGAATCGGTAATCCAGGGATGCGGCGCGAACACGCTGTGATCGCGACCAAACAGCTTCAGCATGTCGAGCGGCGATTCCTCGGCCAGGTTGCGATACATCTGGCGCAGCAGGGCGGAACGACGCACGTGCAGAAGGGCTTCTTGAAGACGCGCGCTCTCGTTCTGCAGCGACTGAAGCTCGCCGTGCGTGATAAAGGGACGCTGGATGTCTTGCTGCACACGCGACAAGTACCGCTGCCACGGCGCAAGATCCGACACCATGTCGCGCAGCTCGGACTGCGGAAGCGGGGGCAGCGCCACCACCGCGACTTCGGACCACGGGCTTGCGCTGTACTTGATGTAGTCCAGCAAAGCATCGCGCGGAACTGCGAGGTCATTCGCCCAGTCTGTTGGTTGCGCCGCGACCAGAGCACCCAGCGTGTTTTCGCGCGAGGCATACAGCGCAACCAGCGCTTCCAAGATCTTGTCGCGGGCGCGCTGCCGAATCGTCCGCTCTAAGCTCGGTAAAAGGTACGCTCGACGGATGCCCTCGACGAAACGACGCTCGCTCTCACGCTTGTCGGGGCGATACAGAAGTCGCAGCGGACGAAAGCGTGACTCCGCCGCTTGCATGGTCAAAAGAGACTGCCGCATCCGCTGCTCAGCTCGTCGCACCACATCGGACTCACCGCTGCTCTGCAGGGTCAGCGCGCGATCGACGCTCTGCTCAAAGACATCGGCGGCGCTGCTGACCTCATCGACATAGGCGCGATGACGGCGCGTGATGGTGGACAGCACCCCCAACCCTAAAATCAGAATCAGCCCCCCCAAAAGGACATGCAGCGGACGCAGCCCAAGGGGCCGCAGCCAGCGCGTTAGGAATGACCCCAGAACGACACCGCGCTGGCGGGGCGGTGGCTCAAAGGGACTTCCCACTTGGGCATCGTTCTGCAGCGTCGAAAAATAGACGCCTTGCACCTCGGGCCGCTGCGATACCACCGACCCTTCGACCAGCGCCGACACGAAGTCTGCCGTGGGAGCAAGTAGCTGATCCGCGGTGCGCAGAAACTCCAGCATTCCCTCGAACGACGTCAGGGGCTGCGTCGTCAGCGCGCGGGGCAGGTGCCTCTCGTACGCGGCAAGCCCGGTGGCCAGATCGCTTCGTGGATCGGTCCCGACCTCAAGCAAAAGCGGGATCTGTTCCTTGTGTAGGAATCGAGCCAAGTCGCTGTAGCCGCGCACGCGATCCATGAATGTCAAACAGATGCGCACGCGAGGCGATGCATCGCACGCATCTGCCAGGATGTTGATCTTGCCGCGCAGAAGCTGAGCCTGACTGCGAAGCTGATCGGGTGATGCAGCGCCGAGGCTAGCGGCCTGCAGCACAACCACCACCGTGGGAATCTGATCGACATCCATGTTGCGCCACAGCCGCTTGAGCGCCTCGTTGATCCCGCGCGATGTGGCGTCCTGCACGATGGCAGAAAACTCCTGCACGACGGTGCGGCTGCCCAGATAGACCTGCATCAGTGGGTCCGCGGTATAGCTGGGAACAAACTGACTGGTCTGCCCCTGCCAGTCCACTTTGCGACCGATGAGCGCGCTCTTGCCGGACGCATTGTTGCCGAACACGACGAAGTGCGGATAGGTTGGGACCGCGACTCGGACGGCGCTAGGCAAGCGCGACAGGAAGCTTGTCCAGATTGTGCGCAAGCGCAGCGGCGCGATGGCGCGCGGGCTACCTGGGCCGCTGCCTGACTCGCCGCGCTGCCGAAGACGCCACCACCAGATTCCCAGCGCGATACCGGCCGCAAGAACGACCACTCCCAAGATGGCGATGGCGTACAGAACGCGGGACGACGCAGCAGCCGCCAAGATAAGAACACTGGGATGAAGCGCAGCGGACACCGTGTCCTCCTAACGACCAGCGGCGACGCGCCGCAGCCCAGACAAAGTGTCCTCCATGCGACCGAGAAGTTCCCAGATCGAGCCCCCCGCAGCGTGACGCAGAGGGTGATACAGAGCTTCATCGGCCGTCGGATCGAGCGCATGGACGCGCACACGCAGGGCCTCGATGAAGTTTCGCACCATGCAGGCGCGATTTCCCAAGTCGCTCTGTACGGCTCGATCGAGCTCGGCAAAGATCTCGTGAGGAGGCCGAATCGGTACATCGGCGAGATCCATGGGAGGAATAAAGGAATCTACCGCGCTCCCAGATCGGGCTGCGGTCTTGCCCCTGGCATTCCCTGGGGACTCTGTCGCTGCAGGCCGCTCACCCTGGACGGCATCCGGCAGGGATTCCCCACCGACGACGCGTCCACCCGCCGCGCCATCGCCCACCGCGCCACCCGACACAGCCCGCGAGGGATCCGAGCCATCGCTTCCTACTCGGCTCGTCGGGAAAGTGCTGCTCGCAGTCCCCTGCGGATCGCTTTCTGCCGGATCGTTCTTCAAGATCCGCTGCAGCTCATCCATGGCCGATTCCTGAGTAAAGCTGCGCCCCCATAGCGGTCGCACGCGCTCGCTGGCCAGGAGCTCACTGAAGTTGATTTTCATCGCCGTTCCCCCCGGATGGCGTGTTCTACACGTTGGTAAAAAGGAGTACGAAGCCGACCGCCACGCCCAGTGCAGCCAGCGCGACGCCATACGGCGCCATGCCGCGCCAGTCGATGCGGCGTGGAGGTTCTTCGTGCAGCGATCCCGGCGGTGCTGGAGCTGCACTGGTCACTGCTTGGCTTTGTGTGCTGCCCGTCAGCGTCCGCTGTGGACCCGTGCGCGGCAGGTTCAAGGATCGGCTACGCCGGCTGCTGCGCTCAGTCTGACCTTCACGCATTCCGCGGGCCGCCCGCCGCCGCTTGCGCCGCTCTGTCGCTGACATCGAGGTCACGGCGATCTGTTCGGAAAGCAGCGTGCGATAGCGCTGCACTTTGCCGCTGCTCTCACCGAACTTGCCAACGAAGCCGGCCGCCAAGCAGAAGTACAAGACCTCAAACACCATCGGCGGAGTGTCCTGTTTATCAAGGCGCTCATCGACAAAGTCGTAAAAGACATCGCCGCCATAGTTGATCTGGAACAGCTCAGACTGCAGAAGCGACCAGCGTGTCTGTTGTTCCTTGGCCAGGCGACTCATCACCATCTCGTCACATAGAAGAACCAAGGGAAACATGACCAGATAGGTCTCGTTTTCCGTCAGCTCGCGGTTCAGATGTTCACGCAGCGCCTCCAGCTTGCTGCGCAGCTCACCCTGCAAGCGCTGCAGCGTTCCAGGATCGACGGGCGCGGCGACCGTTCTTTCGCCGAAGCGAGTTGTGTCGACGGCCAGGGTGCGCTCGAGCAGCCGCACGATGTCGCTACGCATGGCGATAATCAGGTTCCAGTGGCTGAGCTTCATCGTCTCTGCCGCCTTCCTTCTGACAGCGCAGCCGGGTCGCTATGGCGAACCACTTCCGAGCGCCCTTCGTAGTTCCATGCGTCCAAGAGCCGCTGCAGTTGAGAGCAGAATGCATCCCAAAGCGGCGCCTCCTCTGGCGAGGGTGCCGAGAGCAACAGGTGATAGATGTGGCGGATCCCCGCACCGCGCAGACTCTCGTCGGGGACAGCTTCGACACGCACGTCCAAGAGCCGCGCCGGAAAGCCGCGGAAGGGTCCAGACTCTGTTGTTTCGAGCAGCGAAAAAAGGGCCCGCAGCTCATCCAGACTTAGGACCGCTTTCATCTTGAGTGCGAGAAGCCGCCGCAGCGCGGCTGCATCGCGACCTAGCTGTGGCTGATGGCCCACTCGAACCGCACCAAGCACCGACAGCTCGATTCCCGCGACGCTGCGATCCGGCAGCGTAAGACGCAGCGGACCTTGCAGGTGCATGCCCAAGCCTGGCTGGTGCCACTGCCCTTCGACCAAGATCGGCGCCGGATCCAGAACGGCGCTGGGAATGCGCAGGATCAGTGCCGCTAGCTCGTCCTCCGCTTGCGAGGGACTGCCAGAAATAGGAATGTGTTCCAGCTCATAGCTGGGGGCAGCCTGCTGCAGTGTCGCCACCGGAATCGGAATCAGGCCATCGGCCGTGATGCGATAGACCCCGTCGATCGTATGCAGGCGATAGCTGGCATCGGCGTGTACGAAGTGAATGGGATACGCATCCTGCGTGCCATCACACAGAATGGGCTGCGCCGACGAGCGTCGCAGGTTCATAACCGGAACGACGAAAGGCTGGAACAGCTCGCGGAACGGCGCCGGTCGCCGCGGCCACTCTGGCGCCATGTCCAAGCAGATCGTGAAGCGGCTCCACGGCCGGGGCGAGGGCGGCACCGCGATCTGCAGCCCAAGCTCCTGCTGGGGAAAGTGAAAGAAGCTGCGTACTGCCGAGAGCGGGTTGCGCTCATCGGCGGCGTACGGCTCGTCGAAGCTGGGTCCAAACTCGACCGCGCAGCTAGGACCCTCGCTGGCTTCGCTGACCGGAGCGTCGTACACAACAAAAGCTCGCCGCAGGTGTGCCCGCAACTGCACAAACACCGTGAGCGCAGCCAGATAGTCGTCCAAGTAGTGCAGACCCAGGCGCAACGTGCCGACGGCATCGGGGCGCGGCAGGCGAGACTGAAACGTCAGAGCCAAGCGCAGGCCCTGCGGGGCGCGCAAGATCTCGCAGCGCTCAAGGGACATCGGAACCACGCGCAGCTCGGCCAGAGTCTGAAACGAGGCGACAAAGCCATCGACAGTAGTGGCCTGCACCGCCGAGCCAGCCGGCAGCACCACCGTGTCGCTCAGGCGTGCCGTGACGTGCGCCTGCAAGAGCGCCATGGCCGGCAGCGGCCGCAGAAGCGGCTGAAAGAAGCTGCCCAAGAGCCGCCGCCATGTTGCGCGCTCGTTGTTGTGCAGCGCCTGCCGCGTACGTACCGCCGAGAACGCCAAGACCTCGATCAGCCGCTGCACGTCGGGATCCTGCGCGTCGACGCGAGCCAGAGGCTGCTCGCTGGCATAGCGCCGCCGGAATGAGTCGATGGCGCGAAGCTCGGATAGCAAGCTCTGCTCGAAGGACTCTTCAGGTACCATTCGCGCCTCCTGCACCTACCGGCACTCCGCCACCCGGCACTCCGCCACCCGGCACTCCGCCA
>CAZKOY010000175.1:0-10834 GCA_964554495.1 uncultured Myxococcales bacterium | reverse complement strand
GATGGTTGGCTCATGCGAGATCGTGAGGAATTTTGCGATGTTATCACGATAAAAAAGCCGGCTGGGCTCGCTGCGATCGTGGTACGCGGCAGGCATGCAGAAGCCCACGCACCTTCATTCTTGGAACACGGCGCCGCTCTGTGCAGAACCGGGACACCGGCCTTGGCGGGCGCTGGGTTTTTTGGTTCTGGCTGGCAGTGTTGTGTCCTGTGGCGGTCCGCTTTCGGACAGCGCCGAGGACGAGGCCGTGCAGTCCGCGGCCGTCGAAGCCCTAAGCGCCAGCGCGATTCCTTCGGCCCCGCGAGAGCTGCGCGCCGCCTGGGTGGCGACGGTCTATAACCTGGACTGGCCCTCGCGCAGCACGCTGTCTTCGGCGCAGCAGCAGGACGAAGCGATCCGCATCTGCGAGCAGGCGCGCTCGCTTGGCCTAAACGCGCTGGTCTTGCAGGTCCGTCCGTCGGCAGATGCGCTGTATGCTTCAACCATCGAGCCGTGGTCGGCCTATCTTACGGGCCAAAACGGCAAGGCACCCAGCCCGGCGTATGACCCGCTTTCGTTCTGGGTGACCGAGGCGCACAAGCGCGGGCTGCTCTTGCACGCCTGGTTCAATCCCTATCGCGTGGCCTTGCCTGGCACGGCGGCGGGCATGGCTGCCAATCACATCAGCAAGCGGCGCCCCGACCTGGTGCGCACCGTCGGCAACTATCTGTGGATGGATCCGACTGCGGCCGATACCAAGAGCTACACCATCGACGTGGTTGCCGATGTCGTCCGTCGCTATGACATCGATGGCGTCCACATCGACGACTATTTCTATCCGTACCGCTCGTATTACCCGGCGGGCGGCGACTTCCCAGATGACGCCAACTGGAATGCGTACAAGGCCGGTGGCGGCACGCTGAGTCGCGCCGACTGGCGTCGCGATCACGTGAACCAGCTCATCGAGCGCCTGTATCAGCGCATCAAGTCGGAAAAGCGCGGCGTGCTATTCGGCATCGCGCCGTTTGGCATCTGGCGACCGGGCCACCCGCCCGGCATCGTCGGGCTCGACTCGTACAGTGAGCTGTATGCCGACTCGCGGCGTTGGCTGAACAGCGGCTGGTTGGACTATTTCGCGCCGCAGCTTTACTGGCCGATCGCGCCAGCCGCGCAGAGCTACACGGCGCTTGTCGACTTTTGGCGCGCTGAAAACAAGCAGGGCCGACACCTGTGGCCGGGCCTGGCCACCAACCGCGTCTCCGACGGCAGCTATCCCGTGCGCGAGATCGAAGATCAGATCCGCGAGACGCGTCGTCGCAGCGGCGCCACCGGCAACATCCATTACAGCTACAAGGTCTTTCCGCGAAACCCAGGTGGGCTGACCACGACGCTGCGCAGCGGCTTGTATGCGCAGCGCGCCGTGGTGCCGGCCTCGCCTTGGCTCGACAGCACCGCTCCGTCTCGACCGACGGTCACCGGCCTGCGCGAGGGCAGCGGCTATACCCTGCGCATCGAGCCCGGCAGCGGCGGCAGCGCACCGTTTTGGTATGTCGTGTCGAGCAAGACGGCCAGCGGCTGGAACAGCGACACCATCCCAGCCGCGGGCAGCCCGGTGCGTTACGCGCTGGCCAGCACGACGGGCATCGTCGGCTTGGTGGTGCGCGCCGTCGATCGCCTGGGCAACGAGAGCAGCGCGACCTGGGCCACCCCGCGGCCTTAGACGCGTCTCGTCTGAAGAGACGGACGCAGATCGCGTATACTGAGACAGCTTTTGCAATAAAGCGGTCTCAGGTGAAGAAGCGATGAATCTAATAATTTGGGTATCGCTGATCTCTTTGTTTGTTGTGTGGTATTACTCTCTTCCTTATCCCCGCATACGAAGAGCTTTGATGCGGCATTCTCGGGTGCCTATCAAAGATGTTCAGAATGGCGAAATTGTAACGATTGTAGGTCGAGTAAAATTTGGCAATAAAACTCTCCAGGCGCCGTTTTCAAAGAATCAATGCTGCTATTATCATTTGTCTGTTGAACAATACAGAGGCGAAACGGGAGATATGATAATAAATGAAACACGAGGGATAGATTTTTATGTTGAGGACGATACTGGCCAAGCGCTTGTCGCGCTATCGCGCGATTCTGATAGTGCGGTCGTAGCTGCTGAGCGAAAAGCGCGGCATCACTCGAATGCCTCTGAAGAAGAAGAAGATCCCGCAGTGATGGCACTTTTCGCCAGTCGCGGCATTCCTGCTGCAGAAGTGCCTAACACGCATCTGAGCGAATCCACGATAACAAACGGCGAGATCGTTGCCGTGATCGGGCAAGGTTCTTGGGAAGATGTATCCAGGGAAGGCGAAGGCGAGGGTCTGAACGGACGACGTTGTCTGGTATTCCACACGACACCAACGATATTCATCGCGACGGATCGTGAGCTCCTGCGCGAGGCTCGATCAATTCTGGAAGAGGCCGGCGTGATTCTGGAAGAGAACCCTTCGCGGTGGCCATTTTTGCCAATGAACTGCCAATTTTGCGGTGCTGCGATTCCGACGCGTATCATCGATTTTGGCGCACTGCACGCGCGCTGTCCGAAATGCGATCTAATATCGCGACTTCCAGAAAAGAAGTAATCCTAACTCGGACGATGTTTAGAAATCAATTGGCGGATATGGACGCGTCCTTCTTGGCGGGGATCTCGGTCGCTGAACTGGTCGAGGCGATGCGGATGCCTCGCTTCTCGCAGACCAAGATCAGGTACCCACGCTCGGCGGTTTTCAGACAGTCATAGGCCGCCTGCACGAGCTTGCGGTCGCCGACCTGACAGGCTGCGGCCCCGATGATGCGCCAGGCCCGCAGCGGGCTGTCCGTCAAGGCAGTGCGAGCCATGCGAATCGCTTGGCTGAAATGCCCTTGGCTGTACTCGGTCTGGGCCTGCGCGAGCACCATGTCCAGCAGCTCTGGGTTCTGCCGGCTAGCGCCCGCCGAGCGCTTGCGCGGGGGCGGCTCGCCAAAGCAGCTCAGCTTGGCGGCGGGTCTAGCGTGGGCTGCAGGCTTGCTGCTTGGCGACTTGCTGCTGGCCTTGGTTTCGTCTTCTTTTTCCGACGCGTGTACTGGGTCGCTGGGGACAAGGAGCGGGACGGGTGCGGTCCCCCGGTCTGCGCTGCGCTGGCTCAGCGCTTCGTCTGCTAGAGAAGCCACAGACGTCGGTGGGGAAGGCACGAGCGCGGGAACCTGCACGCTGCGTGGCCCGCGCAGACCCATCAGCACAAAGCCGACGCCGACGGCAAGAGTCAGGGCCGACAGCGCCCAGCCCAGCCAGCGGTTGTGCTGGCCCCACAGGCCGCTGCTCGACCCGGTCCAGGACCACCGCGGGTTTGACGACTGGGACGGCGCCAGCTCTTGCGTCGAATCGGCGCTGTCGGCTGCAGGCGGCAGGGCAGATAGCGGCTGCGTGCGACGGTCGGCGGCGATGGCGGCTTCCAGCCAGGCCGAAAATTCGCGAACCCCAGCTGGCCGCAGGCTGGGCTGATCGGCCGTGGCAGCCTCGATAAGCGGCAGAAACGCTGACGGACAGCCCTGCTGTCGCGCGAAGTCCAGCCCATGAAAGATCGCCACACGCGGCAGCGGCCGACCGTACAGCACACACAGCAAGGTCATGCCCAGGGAATACACATCGCTGCGCTCGTCGGCGCGCCGCGCATCCTCGTGAACCTCGGGCGCCGAATAAAGCAGCGTCCCCATGGCCACGCCCGAAGCCGTCCCGCCCGTACTGTCGTCGGCCGAGACCAGATCAAAGTCGGTCAGCCGCGCGCAGCCAGCGCCATCGAGCAGGATGTTCGTCGGCTTGACATCGCGGTGAATCAGGCCGCGCTGGTGAGCATAGGCCAAGGCCGACGCTGCCTGAAGCAGCGCTTGCAGCGCCTGGGGGCGATCGACGCGGTCTTCGCGCATCGCGCGCTCTAGATCGCCGCCGTGTACGTATTCCATGACGAAGTAATGAAACCCTTCGTGCTCGCCGGGCGGCTCAAGGACATGGACCAAGTGCGGGTGCGAAAGCTGCATCAGCACGCGGGCTCCGCGATAAAAGCGCTCGATGCTGTTGGGATCTTCGCGTCGACCGTGCAGCACCTTCAGCGCCACCAGGCACTGACGACCACGGTCGAAGGCCAGCCAGACATCGCCATAGCCGCCGTGCCCGATGCGCTGCTGCAAGATGAAGCGCTCGTCGAGGATTTCGCCCTCGTTTAGGCGTGGACCGCGGCGAAGCTCCTTTTTGATCGCGGCGATCTCGGCGTTGCGGACCGACAGGTCAAGCGGCTGTTCTGCGCTGGAGGCCTCGCTGGCCAGACGATCGCGCTCAAGCAGCAGGACTTCTAGCCGCGCGCTCAGCGCCTCGGACTCGCACTCGCGGGCATAGCCGCGGGCCGCCTGTAGCTGCGCCAAGCGCTCGTGTAGCTCGTCTTCGTCACAGATCTGGCTCAGCGCGGCCAAGATGTCGTCGGGCTGGGCCTGCGCCAGAAGCAGGTTGGTGCGGCTGGTGCGATCCATTCCGTTGGCGAAGCGCTGATTGACGCGGGGGAAGTGATCGATGCACAGCGCGTCGAAGTCAGAAGCCATGGGCAGCAGCACGTCGAGCAAGCTGCGCAGCGCCCGCCTGGTGACTTCGCCCGGCATCAGAATTCATCCTAATACGAAGCCCGCGTCGCCGGCCGCGCGATCTCCTGCGACGCTGCGCGAGCCAAAACGCGCCCACAGCGCAGCGCCAAAAGCGTGGCGAAAAAAAGTACACTCGCCCCATGAAGACGCTCGACACCGTCCTGCAAGAACATCGCACGTTTCCTCCGTCGCAAACGTTCGCGGAAAAGGCGCGGATCGATGCGGCCGGACTTTCAGCGCTGCATGCGCAGGCCGAGCGCGATCCGGTGGCGTTCTGGGCCGAGCAAGCGCGCGAGCTTTTGCTGTGGCGTACGCCGTTTACGCAGACCTTGGATGAAAGTCGCGCGCCGTTTGTGACGTGGTTTGCCGACGGTGAGCTAAACCTGACCGAGTCGTGTCTGGACCGCCACCTGACAACGCATCGCCGCAACAAAGCCGCGCTGATCTGGGAAGGCGAGCCGACCGAGCGCGGCGTCGAGTCGCGGGTGCTGACCTATTTCGAGCTTCACCGCGAGGTCTGTCGTGCCGCCAATGCCCTGCGCTCGCTGGGGGTCAAGACCGGCGACCGCGTCGTGATCTATATGCCGATGATTCCCGAGCTTGTCATCGCGGTCCTCGCCTGCGCTCGTCTGGGCGCGACGCACTCGGTGATCTTCGGCGGCTTTTCGGCAGAGGCGATCCGCGACCGCGTGCAGGATGCCGGCGCTACCTGCGTGCTGACAGCCGATGGCGGCTATCGCCGTGGCAAGGTGATCCCGCTTAAGCAAAACGTCGACGAGGCGCTGCATAGCTGTCCCGGCGTCAAGCACGTCGTCGTCGTGTCGCGTGTGGGCTGCGATGTCTCGATGCACGCCGGCCGCGATCACTTCTGGGCCGATCTGTTGCGCGGGCAGAGCGCGCACTTCCCCGCCGTCGCTGTGCCCGCCGAACACCCGCTGTTCATCCTGTACACCAGCGGCACCACGGGAAAGCCCAAGGGCGTCGTGCATTCGACGGGCGGCTATGGCACGCAGGTGGCGTATACAACCCGCCATGTCTTCGATCTGCGCGACGAAGACACGTACTTCTGCACCGCCGACGTCGGCTGGATCACCGGCCACTCGTACATCGCGTATGGGCCGCTTCTGCACGGCGCGACGGTGCTGATCTATGAAGGCGCACCCGACACGCCGCACCGCGGTCGCCTGTGGGAAATCTGCGAGCGCTGGGGCGCGACGATCTTGTACACCGCACCGACGGCGATTCGGTCGTTTATGCGCTGGGGCGATGAGTGGCCCAAGCGGCACGATCTGTCGAGCCTGCGTCTGCTTGGCACCGTCGGAGAGCCCATCAACCCAGCGGCCTGGCTGTGGTACCACGAGACCATCGGCCAAGGGCGCTGCCCCATCGTCGACACCTGGTGGCAGACCGAGACCGGCGCGATCATGGTTTCCCCGCTGCCGGGGGCGACGGCGACCAAGCCCGGATCGTGTACGCAGCCGCTGCCTGGCCTGTCCGTCGAGGTCATCCACAAAGACGGCACGCGCTGCCAGCCTGGCCAAGGCGGTTTTCTGGTCATCAGTCGACCGTGGCCGTCGCAGCTTCGCACGGTCTGGGGCGATCCCGAGCGTTATCGCAAGACTTACTTCGGCGACATGTTCATCGATGGCAAGCCCGTGTACTTCACGGGTGACGGCGCGCGTCTCGACGAAGACGGCTATCTGTGGGTGGTCGGCCGCGTCGACGATGTGCTGAACGTCGCCGGCCATCGCATCGGCACCGCCGAAGTCGAAAGCGCCCTGGTCTCGCATCCCGCCGTGGCCGAGGCTGCCGTGGTCGGTCGCCCCGACGAGCTAAAGGGTCAGGCGCTGGTGGCGTTTGTCACGCTGCGCGCCGGCTCGGCACAGCGCAGCGATGCCCCGCTTTCTGCGAACGAGGCCGCCGCCGAGATCCTGCGCAAGCACGTGGTCAAAGAGATCGGCGCCATCGCTCGCCCCGACGAGATCCGCTTCACCGAGGCGCTGCCCAAGACGCGCTCGGGCAAGATCATGCGCCGCCTGTTGCGCGAGATCGCCTGCTCGGGTCGCGCCCGCGGCGACGTGACGACGCTTGAAGACATGGCTGTGTTGGAACGCCTGTCCGCCCAGCACAGCGATGAGGAATAAGCCCACCCACAATCGCGCATATCGGTTTTTATGAATATATATTAGGGCGCCTGATCCGAGGACCAAGGTTTCAACACAGGCGCCTGCTTGCGGTATTCGGCGATGGCCTGGGTTCGCGCCTGCAGTTCGTGCTGCAGGTGCCGACGCAGCGCAGCCTCTAAGCGCGTGTCGAAAAAGGCGTGCGCGCTGTACGTCTCGCTGGGCTCGAAGCCGCGCGCGATCTTGTGCTCACCACCGGCTCCGCCTTCAAAAATAGCCACCTTTCGCCGAATGCATTCGTCAATGCTGTGGTAATAACAAACATTGAAATGTAAAAATGGATGTTCTTCAAAACAACCCCAGTATCGCCCATATAGGCGACGCGTCATTCCAGACGTGGCGTCTGTGCCGGACCCGCCTTGCGATGCGACGTTGAAGGCTCCGGCGATGACGTTGCCGGCGCGCTCGGCGACGACTAGCTCGACGACGTGGGAAAGGCTGGAAAACAGCCGACGATAAAACGCCTGGTTCAGCCAGCGTCGCCCCCAGATCAGCTTTTCCACCGTCGAGGCATGCAGCGCGTGGGCCAGATCGGCGTACTGGGTCGGATCGCGCGCAATCTCGTCGCCACGCAGGGTGTATAGCGCGATGCCTTGGCCCTGCGCCGCGCTGCGCTCGCGCTTGAGCGCATTGCGCCGCTTCGACGAGAAACGGGCATAAAATTCGTCGGGCTCGCGATAGCCGGGGTTGCGAAAGTGGTACTGAAACGCGACGCGCGGGATCAGCCCCTCGTGCGATAGCTCGCGAAGCTGATTTTCCGTCGGAAACAGCACGTGCATGGACGCGATGCCTTGCTCGTGGCAGAAGCGCCGCGCCGCGCTCAGCAGGGCCGAAACAATCGCTGCTCGTTCAGTGGGCGAGAGCTGAGCGTGCAAGAGCAGACGCCGCCCGGTGACTGGCGTAAACGGCACGCCAAAGACCAGCTTGGGATAGTACGAAAGACCGGCGCGCTCGGCGGCCGCGGCCCAGTCCCAGTCGCGGCTGAAGTCACCGTCGCTGTCCTGCTTGACATAGGCGGGGGCCACAGCGACCAGTGTGCGACCGGAATAGACGGCAAAGGGACAGGGCAGAAAGCCGCGCGCTGCCACGGCACAGCCGCTCTCTTCCAGGGCCGCCAGAAAGCGCCAGTCGACAAAGGGGTTGTCGGCGTCGCCCACCGCGTCGGCGGTCGTGATGAGCTCATTCCACGCGGCCTGCGGCACGGCCTGGATGCTGCGCTCGATGCGAACCGAAAGCTCGCTCATGACACCGACCAGCTTCCTCCATCGGCGAGGCAGGCGGCATAGGCGGAAAGAAGCTGCTGCGTGATCGGGCCGGGCCGTCCTGGGCCAAGCGGCTGATCGTTTAGGCGCGTCACTGGCACCAGGCCGCGCACGCTGCTGGTCAGGAAGGCTTCATCGGCGCGCTCGGCATCTTCGGCGGTAAAGCGCGCTTCGCGGGTCGGGATTCCGTGCTGCTGCGCCATGCGCAAAACGACCGCCCGCGTGATCCCCGAAAGCAGTCCCAACGACAAAGGTGGCGTCATCAGCACGCCGGCCCGCACGATGAAAAAGTTCGAGGATGCGCCCTCGGTAATCGCGCCTTCGGCATCGCACAAAAGCGCCTCGTACGCCTGTCGCTTCCGCGCCAGATGCAGCGCCATCACCGACGGCAAATAGTTGCTCGACTTCGCGGCCGGCAGCATGCGCACGCCACAGTCGGCAGGGGTCACCGTGGCCAGAGCCACACCGCGCTCGTACAGCGCCGCATCGGGCAAACGCAGCGACTTGCCCAGCACGACCAGCCGCGGTGTGTCGGCGACCGCTGGATCCAAGTCGAGCGGCCCGCTGCCGCGCGTCACGATCAAGCGCAGATAACACTCGCTTTCGGCGAGCTGGTCGACGACGGCGCGACAGGCCATGACCAGCGCGTCGCGATCGGGAAGCGTCATGGCAAGCAAGCGCGCTGACTGTTCCAAGCGCGCCAGATGCTCGGCAAAAAACAGCGGACGGCGCTGTGCGGTGCGCGTCACTTCAAAGATGCTGTCGCCGTATAGAAAGCCGCGATCGAGCACAGGCACTCGCGCCTCGCTCGCTGGCAGGACATCGCCATCGATCCAGATCCAAGCATCAACAGGTGGCACAGGTTCTTGCATCACACAGCCCCCAACAAGCGCAGCAGGCGCTGATAAGCCACCGACAGCGCGGTGATTGGCACGGACTCGTGGGCTTGATGCGCCTGCGCGGTCTCGCCCGGACCAAAGTTTACGGCCGGAATCCCCAAGGCCGTCAGGCGCGCGACATCGGTCCAGGCCTGCTTGGCTTCCACCGTCAGGCCCTCTTGTTCGATCCAGGCGGCAAGGCGCGGCTCGTCCAAGCAGACCGCTCCGGGAGGCGCCTCGTCGACGATCTCGATCTGATACGGACCGCAGGAATGAATCAGCGACAACAGCGCGGCCCGCGCCTCGGCCAGGCTGCGGTTCGGGGCAAAGCGCTGGTTGATGTTCAACACAAAGCGATCCGGCACGACATTGCGCGAGTTTTCGGTCAGCGCCTGCGTCGCGGTCGTGACTTCGTAAAACGGCAGGCCACCAACCTGCACTTCGTTTCGCGGCAAGCTCGAAAGACGCGACAGCAAGGGCAGCGCGGCATAGATCGCGTTGTGTCCTTGCCACGGTCGCGCGCTGTGGGCTCGCTTGCCCAGCGCCGTTACGCGCGCCTGCAGCCCGCCGATGCAGCCGGCTTGAATGACGCCATCGGTTGGCTCAAGACACAGGGCCAGCACGACATCGCGCAGCGCGGACGAGGCACAGATGGGCAAGATGCCACTGCGCTCAGCCGGTCCTTCTTCGTGGTCGTAAAACACGCACAGCAGGTTCACCGCAAAGCGCTGCGGGGCCGCCAGCAAGGCCAGCATCACGGCCAGGCCGCCTTTCATATCGCTGGCGCCACAGCCGAACACGCGACCGCTCGTCTCGTCGATACAAAGCGGCTGCTGACTGGGGGGCGCGGGCGTGACGGTGTCGCTGTGTCCGACCAGCGCGATCCACGGCCCTTCTGGTACATCGGCGCGGCGGGCCAGCAGTGAGAGCCCGATGCGCTCGACGTTGACACCTGGCATGGCCTGGCAGCGACTGGTTAGCTCATCGGCAATCGCCGCCTCTTGCCCGGTCACGCTGGGAATGCGACAGAGCGCAAGCGTGGTCTCGGCCAAGCTGCGCGCGGGATCTCGATCGGCCATCGTGCTCTCCTTCTACGCGGTCCGCGATCGCAGATCCGCGGTGTGCTCGCTGCGCTCGTGGGCGTCTGCTCGGCCCACGGGCTGCATGGTTCTGACGAGCCGCAGCGACATCCAGCGCGACCTGCGAACGCGCGCTCAGACCGGCACTTCAAACGTGCGCAGCGCTTCGTTGAGCGAGGTCTTCTGGTCCGTCGATGCTTTGCGCTGTCCGATGACCAGCGCGCACGGGACATGGAACGTGCCCGCCGGAAAGCTCTTGGGCCAGGTGCCAGGGATCACCACCGAGCGCGCCGGCACACGACCGCGCAGCACGACGGGCGTCGAGCCTGTGACATCGACGATCGCCGTCGATGCGGTCAGCACGACGTTGGCTCCGAGCACGGCTTCGCTTTCGACCACGACCCCCTCGACCACGATGCAGCGCGAGCCGATGAACGCTCCGTCTTCAATGATCACGGGACTGGCCTGGGGAGGCTCAAGCACGCCGCCGATCCCGACACCGCCGGCCAGATGAACATTGCGGCCGATCTGCGCGCAGCTTCCGACGGTGGCCCAGGTGTCGATCATCGAGCCGCTGCCGACATAGGCGCCGATGTTCACGTAGCCCGGCATCAAGATGACGCCCGGCTCAAGAAACGATCCGAAGCGCGCGACACCAGGCGGCACCACGCGAATCCCCGCGGCGGCGAGGTCGCGCTTGACCGGCACCTTGTCGTGAAACTGCAGGCCGCCGCAGTCGATGGGTTCGAGCGGGCGCAGCGCGAAATAAAGCAGGATCGCCTGCTTGACCCAGACCTGCACCT